>JACOUA010000180.1 GCA_016178075.1 Acidobacteriota bacterium | reverse complement strand
CCCGTCGCACACTCCGCCCGCCCAGCGCCAGCGGGGCGCCGCATCTGCAGCCGCACTTTTGTGCATTCGTCCCGAGTCCCCTGGCCCCGAGTTTCCGGTCCCCGATCCCTGACCCCTGATCCCTGTCTTCGTTTATGCGTATTTTACACAGACATTCTTGACCTGCGTGTAGCTGGCGAGCGCTTCGAGTCCCTTCTCGCGGCCGTAGCCGCTCTTCTTCTATCCCCCGAACGGCAGCTCGACGCCACCGCCGGCGCCGTACGTGTTGACGTAGACCTGCCCGCTCTTGATGCGGCTCGCGAGCGAGAGCGCCTTGTTGATGTCGCGCGTCCAGATGCCCGCCACCAGACCGTACTGGCTGCGATTGGCGATCGCCGCGGCTTCCTCGATGTCGTCGAACGAGATGATCGCCAGGACCGGACCGAAGATCTCCTCTTGTGCCACGCGCATGTCGGACCCGACGCGATCGAGCAGCGTGGGCTCGTAGAAGTTGCCGCCGCGGAGCCGGCCATCGTCCGGACGCCGGCCGCCGGCGACGACGGCCGCGCCCTCCTCGCGGCCAATCGCGACGTAGGTCTCGATCGTCTCGAGCTGCCGCCGCGAAATGATCGGCCCCATGTCCGGATCCTCGACCCCTGGACCCAGCTTCAGCGTCCGGGCGCGCGCAGTCAAACGGTCGACCACTTCATCGTGCGCCTTGCGTTCGACCAACAGCCGCGACCCGGCCGAGCACGTCTGCCCGGCGTTCTGGAAAATCGCGTTGGCCACGCCCTGCAGCGCGAGATCCATCTCGGCGTCGGCGAAGAGCACGTTCGGAGACTTGCCGCCCAGCTCCATCACGACCGGCACCACGTTCTCGGCGGCCATCTTGGCCACCTGGACGCCGACCGCCACGGAGCCGGTGAAGGTGAGCTGGTTGATGTCCGGATGCGACGCGAGCGCCGTGCCCGCTTCGGAACCCGTGCCCGGGACTACATTCAGCACTCCGGGAGGAAGACCGCATTCGAGGCCGATTTCGCCGAGCTTCAGCGCCGTCATCGGCGCCTCGCTCGACGGCTTCAGGACCACGGTGCATCCGGCCGCAAGGGCGGGCGCGACACCGCGACCGCCAATTTGAATCGGATAGTTCCACGGCACGATCTGCGCCGAGACGCCGATCGGCTCACGGACCGTGAAATCGAGAATCCCCGGGCTGACCGGAATCGTGTGGCCCATGATCTTGTCCGCGACCCCGGCGTAAAACTCGAAGTAACGCGCCGCGACCTGCACGTCAGTCCGCGATTGTCTGAGAGGTTTGCCGTTGTCGCGGCTCTCGAGCGTCGCCAGCTCCTCGGCACGCTCGCGGATCCGCTGGGCCATGCGAAGCATGATGCGGCCCCGCTCGGCCGGCGCCAGACCGCCCCATTCCTTCGACTCGAGGGCGCGATGCGCCGCCTTCACGGCCGCGTCGATGTCGTCCTTTGTGGCTTTTGCGAGAATCGCGAGCACTTCGCCGCTCGATGGGTCGTACACTTCCAAGGTGCCCCTGTCGGAAGCCTCGGTCCGTTTCCCGTTGATGATCAAACCTTGGACGGTCTTTTCTGCTGCGATGGCCATTGGCGTCTCCATCTTGATGGGCCACTGAGGTCGTTAGGCGGACGGCCTCAGTCTACGCCGGTCTTCCTCCCTTGAAAATCCCCGATGACGATGCCATCGTCGTCGTCATGGCAAGGAGGCTCGCGATGGCACCCGCGCCCATGATGACGACGGACGAGTATCTAATCCGACTCATCGTGGCCGCTTCAGCTTCGGCGTCTCCGGCACGTGCCCGCGTTTGTAGACCATGAAGGTCCGCGCGAACTCGATGACGACCGTGCCATCCTGATTGAAACCGGTCGTCTTCACTTTTACGATTCCCACCTTCGGCCGTGACGTCGACTCGCGCGTCTCGAGCACCTCGCTCTGCGAATAGATCGTGTCGCCCTCGAAGACGGGATGCGGCATCCGCACCTCGTCCCAGCCGAGGTTCGCCATCACATTCTGGGAGAGGTCGGTCACCGATTGGCCGGTGACGAGCGACAGCGTCAGGCAGGAATTGACGAGAGGTTTCCCGAACTCCGTGCCGGCCGAGTACACGTGATCGAAATGAATCGGGTTGGTGTTCTGCGTCAGCAACGTGAACCACGTGTTGTCGGCGGAGAGAATCGTGCGGCCGAGCGGGTGCCGGTACACGTCGCCGACCTCGAAGTCCTCGTAGACGCGGCCGGTCCAGCCTTGTTTGACCGTCATGAAGTCAGCCCGCTTTTTCTCAGATAACTCCACCTTCGCGCCAGCTCGCGATAGCGTCCTGATCGAATCCGAGCTCGCGGAGGATATCAAACGTGTGCTGACCCACATCCGGGATTGCGCCCATGACCGGCTGCATGCTGTCCGAGATGACCGGCGGGCGAAGCGCTTCGATGGGTCCGCCCGGGGTCTGCAGCTCGCACCATCTCTCGCGCGCGCGAAGCTGAGGATGGGCGATCAAGTCCTCGATCGAATTCAGCCTCGCGCTGGCAATCTGCGCGGCTTCGAGCCGTACGAGGAGATCGGCCGCCGAGAGATCGCGAAAGACGCCCTCGACCATCTCGTGCAGCTCGGCTCGATGGAGGACCCGCAGCGAATTCGATCCGAATCGCGCATCGCGCGCCAGCTCGGACCGCTCGAGCACGACATCGCAAAACCGCCCCCACTCACGCTCGTTCTGCAGCCCGACCACCACGATATCCTCCCGGCACCGGAACGGCCCGTAGGGGGCGATGGAGGCGTGGTGGGCCTCGGTGCGAGATGGGGCGGTCCCTCCGTACTTCGTGTAGTAGAGCGGCGCGCTCATCCACTCCGTCAGGGCGTCGAATAGCGAGACCTGCAGCGAAGTCCCGCGCCCGGTCCGCACCCGTTGCAGCAACGCCGCGAGAATCCCCTGGCAGGCGTACATGCCGGCCGCAATGTCCGCGACCGAGATTCCCGCCTTGCACGCGGTCGCCGCAGTCCCGGTAATCGAGAGCAGCCCTGTTTCGCTCTGCACGAGCAGGTCGTACGCCTTCCGGTGGCTCCAGGGCCCCGAACTGCCGTACCCGGAAATCGCGCAGGTCACGAGCCGCTCGAACCGATCGTGCAGCCGGCGCGCGTCGAGGCCCGACCGTGCCGTCCCCATGATGTACATCTGCGCGTGGCACGCCGCGGCGTTCCCTCCCGAGCGGTTGATCTCCTCGAGGATGATCGAGGCCTCGGTCACCCCGAGACCGGCGCCCCCGTACTGCTCCGGGATGAGCGCCGCGAGGTAGCCGGCGTCGGTCAACGCGCGGACGAACGCCTCAGGGTACCCGCGGTCTCGATCCAACTCGCGCCAATACGTGTCGGGGTAGCGCCGGCAAAGATCCCGGACGCCGACGCGCAGTTCCTCATAACCCTGACCAGCTGTCGTGTCCATGAGGGGCCCTACGATAACAAAACCGGGCGCCCGGTGGCCGGTTCGGTGCTAGTATTCCCTCGTTTTCATCCTCGGTGTCTCGTCCGCACTTGTTCGAACCGGTGTCGCTGCCCGGGTTCCGTCGTCAAGTGTGCCTGGCGCCCCGGCCACGGGGCGCCTGCCGCAGTGAAGCGGATGTCGCCACAGGCCAGATCCGGAGCGTAGGCGACGGCAACCGCATGGGGCCCCATGCGGATCAAACAAGGGAGGAGACAGCATGTCCCGCCTGTTCGGCCTGGTTCTCGTCTTCAGCCTCGTGTTCGCGCCGGCTGCGCTCGCTCAGACCGTGAGCGCCACGACGGGCGCCATCAACGGAAAAGTCACCGACAACACCGGCGCGGTCCTGCCCGGCGCCACGGTGACGGTGTCCAGCCCAGCCCTCATGGGGACCCGTACGGCGGTCACAAGTGAAGAAGGCCAGTACCGGTTCCCGGCGGTGCCGCCGGGCGAATACAAGGTCGTCTTCGAGCTCGCCGGGTTCAGCACGGTGACGCGGGACGCGATCCGCGTCGGCCTCGGCTTCACCGCCACGGTCAACGTCGAGCTCAGCGTCGCCAGCCTGCAGGAAAGCGTGACCGTGACGGGTCAGTCTCCGGTCATCGACACGGCGGCCACCAACGTCACCACGAACTTCGACGCGAAGCAGCTCGCGAACATGCCGAGCGCGCGCGACCTGTGGGCGATCCTGGCCGAATCCCCGGCGGTGCAGCTCAGCCGCATCGACGTGGGCGGCAGCGCCGCCGGCACGCAGACGGGCTACGTGGTGTACGGGACGACGGGCCAGAACCGGCCGATGGTGGAAGGCATCGTGGCGACCGAGGGCACGGGGGCCGCGGGCTTCTACTACGACTATGGCTCCTTCGACGAGGTCTCGGTCGGCACCGCGGCGCATAACGCCGAGATGCCGTGGCCGGGCGTTCAAACGCAGTTCATCAGCAAGTCGGGCGGCAATCGGTACCGCGGATCGTTTTACGGCGACTACGAGAACGAGAGCTGGCAGGCGTACAACGTCGACGCGGATCAGATCGCTCGCGGAGCTCAAGGCGGAGGCGGTCTCCGCCCGCAGGACGTGAATCGCCTGTCGAACTACCACGATGTCAACGCCGACATCGGCGGCTATCTGAAGAAGGACCGCCTGTGGTGGTACTTCTCGGCCCGCGACCAGGACGTGTCGGCCCGGTACACCAACTTCCCCGTCAAGCCGCACCGCACCCGGCTGACCAACTACGGCGGCAAAGCGACTTACAACCTGTCTCAGAACAACAAGCTGATCGCGTACGCGCAGGCGGGACGCAAGCATCAGCCGACCCGGCTCGATGGGTTCCTCATCAACGCGACGACGGCCTATCAGACCAACGAAGACTCGACGTGGGAACAGCTCTATTGGGGCTGGGTGTGGAAGGGGGAGTGGAACGCGGTCATCAACGACGCGTCGTTCTTCGAGATTCGCGCCGGGCAGTTCGGCTATAACTGGCCCAACCTGCCGAACGGCTCCGCGCCGCGATTCGAGGACACGGGCAACAACAACGTCACCGGCGGGAATCGCGACTGGCAGCGCGATCGCCGGCGCAACCAGGTCCTCGGCTCGTTCAGCTACTTCAAGGACGGCCTCCTCGGCAATCACAACTTCAAGGTCGGCGGCGAGATCTTCGACGAGACCACCGTGGACATGTGGAAGGACGGCTACCCGGGCAACGTCGTCCACCGCTTGAACAACGGCGCCCCGACCGACGTCTACCTGATCGAGCCGGGCACCGGCATGGCGGGTCTGTGGACCTACTCCGGCTTCGCCAACGACACGTGGCGCATCAGCAACCGGATCACGCTCAACGTCGGGCTCCGCTTCGACAAGTACGCGGGCTACCTGCCGGAGCAGGAGCATTCCGTCAGCCGCTTCAACCCCGTGGCGGTGAAGTTCGCCGCCTTTGACGATGTCATCAACTGGGCGCTCTTCTCGCCTCGCGCGGGAGCGACCTTTGACCTCGGTGGCAACGGCAAGACCGTCCTCAAGTTCAACTACGGACAGTACTGGTGGAACCCCGGCGCGGATTTCATGTTCAACGTCAACCCCAATGCGAACGGGGGCTGGAACAAGCGGTACACCTGGACCGATCCGAACCGCAATGGCGTGTATGACCCCGGCGAGGAAGGGCGGTTGGTTTCGACCTCGGGCGGCGTCGCCACCGAGTCGCTCGATCCGAACCTCGAAGACACCTTCACCCGCGAGATCGCGACGTGGTTCGAACGGGAGCTCATCACGAACTTCGGTGTGCGGACCGGGCTCGTCTGGCGTGGCCACCGGCAGCGCTACCAGCGTGTGAACGCCAATCAGCCGTTCGAAGCCTTTTCCGTACCCGTGACCATTCCTGATCCTGGACCCGACAACCGTGTGGGAACGGCCGACGATGGCCGGGCGATTGCCGGCTTCAACTTGGCCCCACAATTCGTGGGCCTGACCCCGAAGAACGTCACGAAGAACGTGCCGAACTCCGACAGCGACTTTTATACCTGGGAGATCACCGGCACGAAGCGGTTCAGCAACCGGTGGTCGATGCTCGCGAGCTTTGCCTACACGTGGGTGAAGGAGCTCAGCAACGGCTATTTCGGCAACACGGTCCGCCAGAACAATCTCCGCGTGACGCCCAACGATCTGATCAATACGAATGACGGGCGCCACGATTTCACGACCTGGCAGGCCAAGCTGCACGGGACCTGGGAGGCTCCCTGGAGCGTGAAGCTCACGCCGATCCTCCGGCACCAGTCGGGTCAGCCATGGGGCCGTACGTTCCAGTTCACGTTCAACTACGGCTCTCAGCGCGTCCTGGCGGAGCCGCTCAGCACGCGACGACAGGACAACATCACCCTGCTGGACCTGCGCGCCGAAAAGGTCTTCAAACTCCCGGCTGGACCGACGGTCTCGGGGTTTGTCGACATCTTCAACATGTTCAACGCCAATCCTGAGCAGAACATCAACTGGGGCTCCGGGACGACGTTCCTGCGACCGTCGAACATCGTGCCCCCGCGGCTGCTGCGAATTGGAGCGAAGTTGGACTGGTAAGCACGAAGACACGAAGTCGATTCTTGCCCACGAAGACACGAAGGCCATCGGCAAAACGGTTCGTGGGTTCGTGGGCATGGTTCACTTCGTGTCCTCGTGTGATCGAGGTCGTGTCATGCGCTTGAGATTCCTGTGTCTGGGCGGGGTCCTTGCGTCAGCGCTCGTCGTGCAAAACGACATCGCTGCGCAACAACAACAGGCTCCATTCGACATCCTCATTCGGAACGGCCACGTCGTCGACGGCACGGGCAATCCCTGGTTCCGCGCCGACGTGGCTATCGGCGCCGGTAGAATCGTGACCGTAGGGCGGCTTCCCGCCGACGCTCGCGGCACGCGGACCATCGATGCCGCGGGCCTCGTGGTCGCGCCAGGCTTCATCGATCTCCACACGCATTCCGACATGCCGCTCCTCGCCGACGGCACGGCGCAGAGCAAGGTCAAGCAGGGCGTCACGCTCGACGTGCTCGGCGAGAGCTCGTCGGTCGCCCCGCGCGACGGCCTCAACGATCTCGGCACAGAAGGGGTCAAGCCGGACTGGACGACCTTCACCGGCTACTTCGCGCGGGTCGAGCGTCAGGGCATTTCGATGAACGTTATCTCGCATGTGGCCGCCGAGCAGATCCGGCGTGTGGTGATGGGCTACGACTCGACACCGGCGGGCCCGGCGCAGATCGACAAGATGAAGGCGCTCGTGGCGCGATCGATGGAAGAAGGCGCCTGGGGCCTCGTCACACGGTTCGAAAGCGGCGGGCCCGAGCACCCGAACGAGATCATCGAGATGGCGAAGGTGGTGTCGCGCTACGGCGGCAACTACACGTCACACATCGGCAGCGAGGGATTCGAGCAGACGAAGGAGATCGCCTTCGCGATCCGTGTGGCTGAGGAAGCGCGTCTGCCGGTGCATATCTTCCACTTGAAGATCCGGGCGCGCGACAACTGGGGCACGATCCAGAAGTACCTCGACCAGGTCGAGGCCGCCCGCAGCCGCGGACTCGATATCACGGCGAACCAGTACCCGTACACCGCGAT
>JACOUA010000179.1 GCA_016178075.1 Acidobacteriota bacterium | reverse complement strand
CCGGCCCGGCACTATCGATCTCCCGCTCGAGCGCGGCGCGGATGTCTCGGAGTGTGAGCAGATCTTGATCAGCTAGGAACTCCAGAATCGCGCCGATCAGCACCTCGCAACTCAAGCCGCTCGGTCGCGTCTCCATCGAGGTCATTTGATCAGTTCTGAAGTTCTATTCACAACGGCATAACACGGGGGATAAGCTGCGAGCGTCCACTATACTCAACGCTCGTCAGCTTCATCCCCTTGTTCGCCGCCGCCTCCGCCCTTTCGACTGTCACCGGTTCTCGGACACGCCACGTCTGGCAGATGAAGACGGTACTGGCAGGGTATTCGCCCACTCGGCGATCCTTTCAGCCACCTGTGTTTCCTCGCCGGTATACATGTGATCGGCGTTCCGGATCATGACCGTGTCCACCCGACTGGGACCGCTCCGTTGGCGCTGGATCGATGATCTGAGCAGCTCCAAGTCTTCCTCATTCCCGACGTCTCCCCTCGTGCCGAAAAACGCGAGCAGGGGACAACGGATGCGCGTGACGCCGGGATTGGGTGTCTGTGTCTGCACGCCGAAAAAGTCTTTGGATTCGGGCGGAGAGTTCGCGATGTCCAAGAATGTCGCCGCGCTGACGTAGGAAGGGAAGGAGCGCTTCGGATCGCGTATCAACGCGTCCCCTTCGCCCGCAGCCATCAGGCGCTTGGCTTCCGTGAGTTGATCGGGGTCCGTTGGCCTGGTCTCTGCGCGAACTGCACCGGAAGCGAGCACCACTCCAATGACGCGTGAATCTTGCTGTTCAGCCTGGTAGCTGCGCACCGCCGCCCAGCCGGCGCTGTGTCCAATCAGCACCACCTGCTTGAAGCCTTGATCCTCGGCGAAGTCGATCCAGGCGGCAAGGTCTCGAACCTCTTCGCTCGCGACACCCCAGTAACCTCCGCCGCGGATCCGCCTTCCGTTTCGGTACCCGGCAACATTGCCGAGGTCGTGCATGCGCGTGTTTCCACTGATCGTTGTATAGCCGCGCCCCCCCAGCGCTCGGCCGATCACCGCGTACGTCGGAGAGTAGAAGTTCGTTCCCCACCCATGGATCCAGAGGACAGCGATGGGTTTGACGGACGTCGTCGACGCTGTGAACATCACACCACCATTCACGATGTCGTCCGTCGAACGAACATAGACGAGTTCTTCCGGGAATTTCCCTTCGGTTACGGTTATCCGGTGGGGAGCGTACCGCTGCCACAGCAGGAAGAGCACTGCCGCGGCAACCAGAACCGCAGCAATCCCGCTGAGCCAGCGCGGTGCTCTGGACAATCGCAGGCGCATCGCTTACCTCAGTACTGGAATCCTTGGCGCGCCGACAACCGACTACGTGCGGCGAACGCGTTATGGAGTAGACCGGGGTGCCCGCGGCGTATTGCGCCCCGGCGATCGCGACGCCGAGAACCGAAATAGCCAACGAACGCAAGATGTTAGCACGGCCCCGCGCAACCCCGCCGTCGCCGTGGTTACCTGCGAGCAGGACGGATACGCGCGGGCCTCGCAGGTATCCATCGGAAGGGACTCAGCGTGCGCGGCGCGGGTAACTGTTGACTGTACGGGCTTGCTGCCGGGAAACGGCCCGTGGCGCGCGTTGTGGATACGTGCAAGCCACGCAGGTATCCACAACACCGACGTCCAGCCTTCAACAGCCGATCGACCCCCAGCGAGCCGGCCGCAACGGAGAAAGTCCCGGAACTCCTGTTTAGCCGGGCCTGACACGAACCTTTTCCAAAGTCCCACCGTCCAACACGACGTCATGAAGGACATCGTCCATGCGATTCGTACGCTCCGCCGGCAGCCCATCTTCACGCTGGTCGTCATCTTGACGCTGTCGCTCGGAATCGGCGCCAACACCGCCATTTTCAGCTTGTTGTATCAACTGCTGTTGCGGCCGCTGCCGTACCCGAACGCGGATCGCCTGGTGTTCATCTGGAACACCTACCCGCTCATGGGGCTGCCGCAGGCGAGCGTGTCGATCCCCGACTACATCGACCGCAAGACGCAGGCGCCGGCGATCGAGGACGCGACGCTCTTCACGTTCCGGCCGGTGAACCTCGCCGGGCGCGAGGGAGCGGAGTGGGGCGATGGGGCCCCACGAGCGACCGAGCTTGGCGGGGTGCAGCCGCCTTCGCGAAGCTTCAGCGAGCCTCGCCGGAGCTCGAAGAGCGGAGGCGGGGGGTCCCCGCCATCCAACGATGCGCGGCCCGAGCAGCTCCGGGGCTTGATGGTGACCCCCTCATTCTTCTCGACGCTGCAGCGGCAGCCGTTTCTGGGGCGCGCGTTCACGGAAACAGGACGCGACGCCGGACGCCGACAAGTTCGCGATTCTGACCTACGGATTGTGGACGTCGCGTTTTGGGGCCGACCGCTCGCTCGTCGGGCGCGGCATCCGCCTGAACGGAGAGACCTATGGAGTCGTGGGGGTGCTGCCCGCGGAGTTCGAGCTGCCAGGACGCGAGACGGCCCTGGCCCTGCTGGTGCCGTTTTCGTTCACGCCGGCCCAGATGTCCGACAACGGGCGTGGCAACGAGTTCAGCTCGATGATCGCGAGGCTCCGGCCGGGCGCCACGATCGAGCAGGTCAACGCGCAGATGAAAACGATCGTCAATCGCAACCTCGAGCGGCTGCCGGCACGGGCGGCATTCGCGAAGACCAGCGGCTTCAGCGGCTATGCCGTCCCGATCCGCGAGGAACTGGTCGGCGACACGCGCGAGCCGCTGTACGTGCTGCAAGCCGGCGTCCTCGTCGTGCTGCTGATCGCGTGCGCGAACGTCGCGAACCTGCTACTGATGCGGGCGACCGGCCGGCAGCGGGAACTGGCGATTCGAACGACGCTCGGCGCTGGACAGTGGCGTGTGATGCGACAAATGCTGACAGAAGGGATGGTGCTCTCGACGCTCGGCGCGATCGGTGGGCTCGCGCTGGGGCTCGCCGGCGTGCGCGGGCTCATCGTGCTTGGATCGCGCCAGATTCCCGGCACCCCGACCGCGTCGCTCCACCCGGCGGTGCTCCTGATGACGATGGGGCTGGCGATCGTCACCGGATTGGTGTTCGGGCTCGTGCCCGCGATGGCGGCGCTTCGCGGGAACACGAGCGCGCTCCTGAAGGACGACACCGCGCGCGGCTCCGCGGGAACACGCACCGGGCTGACGCGCGCGACGCTCGTGATCGCCGAAACGGCGCTCGCGTTGGTTCTGCTCGTCGGCGCTGGACTCCTGATCAAGAGCTTCGCGCGGCTGCAGGAGGTGAACCCTGGCTTCTCGCCGGAGCATGTACTGACGGCGCAATTGTCACTCCCCGCGGCACGCTATGCGGATGCGCCCGCGCGCCGCGCGTTCTGGGAACGCCTGCTCGGAAAAGTGCGCGCGATTCCCGGAGCGACGGCGGTCGGCCTGACGTCGAACCTCCCCTTCAACGGCAGCGTCAGTTCAGGCTCGTACTCAATCGTGGGGTACACACCAGGACCGACCGAGGCCCAGCCGCACGGGCGACAGGAGGTCGTCGGCGGCGACTACTTTCGCGCGATGCAAATTCCGGTTGTCGCGGGGCGCGCGTTCAACGATTCCGACACGGCGGACAGCCCGCGCGTCGTCGTCATCGATCAATTCCTGGTGAACCGCTACTTTTCGAAGCAGAGCCCGCTCGGCCAGCAGATCCGCCGCGGTGGGCCCAATAATCCACCTTTCACCATCGTTGGGGTCGTCGGGACGATCAACAGCATCGATCTGGGCGAGCCAGTGGCAAAAGAGCGTCTTTACTATCCGATCACGCAGCAGCCCATTCCGAGTATGGCGCTCGTCGTCAAGACGGGACTCGATCCGGAACACGTCGTGTCGCAGGTGCGCGCCGCGGTGCAGTCGATCGATCCCGAACAGCCGCTTGCCGAAGTCCGGACGTTGGATCGGTGGGTGGCGAGATCGCTCGAAGGGCGCCGATCCCCGACGCTGCTGTTGGCGCTCTTTGGCAGCGTCGCGCTCGTGCTGTCGGCGATCGGGATCTACGGCGTGCTGGCGTTCGGCGTGGCCCAGCGGGTCCGCGAGTTCGGGATTCGTCAGGCGCTCGGCGCCGATCGCCGCGTGATTCTGTCGCTGGTGCTGAAACAGGGATTGCGCACGGCCGGTGTCGGCATCCTGATTGGGTTGGCAGGATCGGCCGCCCTCACGACGTATCTGCAGAGTCTGCTGTTCGGCGTCGGCGCGCACGACGTCGGGGTCTACGGCAGCGTCACTGTGCTTCTGCTGGCGGTTGCCATCACGGCGTGCTACGTCCCGGCCCGCCGCGCCACCCGTATCGACCCGATGGTCGCGCTGAGAGACGCGTAGCCGGTCTCAGTAGGGGTCGACCTTGTCATCTGTGGGACGAAGGTTTAGCTTCGTAGTAGCGGGGTCGCCCCAAACGAAACTTAAAGCTTCGTCCCACAGCGTGGCACCTGCAGCGCAGGACTCCAGTCCTGCGCCTGGGAACTTTTTTCCCTCCCAAACTGAATATGTAGCATCGGCGTCGAAAGGCCCGATGGCTGACCGCGAACATCCTTCGGACGAGGAACTTCTCGCGCGAATCGCACGCGGCGACCGTGAGGCGTTCACGGCGCTGTATCGGCGGCGGCGGCCCGATGTGTACCGCTTCGCGCTTCACATGAGCGGCTCGCATGCGGCGGCCGAAGACGTCGTGCAGGAGGTCTTTATCGCGCTGATCGAACAGGCGGGCCGCTACGTGCCTGGCCGATCGACCGTCGTTGGGTGGTTGCTGGGGATCAGCCGCAACCACGTCAGGCGCGTGCTGCAGCGTCAGTGGCGGACGGTTTCGCTTAGCGACGAATCGGTCCGGGCCAAGGAGGCCATCGACGCCGACCCGCTGCTGGCGCTCGCTCGACAAGAGGACTTGGTCGCCGTGCGGCGCCTGATCGCGGATCTGCCGATCAGGTACAGGGAGACGGTCGTGCTGTGTGACCTCCGCGAGTTCAGCTACGACGACGCCGCAACCGTATTGCAATGCGCGGTCGGAACCGTCCGGTCGCGGCTTCATCGCGGTCGGGCGCTCCTGGCATCGCGGATGCGAAACGGCCCATCGGTGCTTCGGACCCCGGCAACCGGGTTGATTGTATGACGCAGAAGGATTGGGAAAACGACCGATTGCATGGCGATCTCGTCGATCTGCTGCAGCGGATCGATCGAGGGACGAAGGTGCCCCCGGTGGATCCGGCGCGCGAGGCGGCCCTGCTGACCGCGTTCGACGCGGCGCGCGAACGCCCGCGTTCCCTCGCGGGGCGCTCGCACTGGCTCGCCATCGCCGCGACGCTGATCCTCATCGGGGGTGCCGCGGCCATCTGGATCGCAACGGGGGGCGGATTCGCCAGTGCGCCGCGTCCGGATGCGTCGGCGATCGCTCCGGCAAGTGAGCCCGACGAAAGCGAATTCGTCGTGTGGCCGGGTGCGTCGGCGCTCCCACCGCTCGACAACGGGCAGCTGGTGCGCATGGATCTGCCGGCGGCGCTGCTGCCGTCACTCGGTCTCTTTCCTCCCGCATCCGACGCGACGGTCATCAGCGCCGACGTGCTGATAGGGCAGGACGGCCTCGCGCGCGCGGTTCGGTTGATGTCCATCACTCACAACGAGGTTCAACAATGAAAACGTTCCTGGCGATGACGTCGATCGTATTGACGGTGGCAGCCGCCGGCGCGCAGCAGGGGCCCTCGTGGAAGATTGAGGCGGGTGGCGGCCGCGGCTCCATGTCATGGCGTGTGCCGCTCGAACAGAAGGTGGTCAAGGGTGCGCCGTACTCCGCGGAGATTGAAATCGAAAACGTCCAGACGCTCGCGGACGGCAATCGCATCGCGCATCGCACGACCGGTCGCGTCTATCGCGACAGCGCGGGCCGGATCCGGCGGGAGGAGAATCGGCCCTCCGGGCCCCCGACGGTCTCGATTTTCGATCCCGTCGCGGACGTGACCTACTCTCTCGATGTCGAGCAGCGCGTCGCATGGAAATCGAGGGCGATTGTCTCGGTCAGCATCCTGAAGATGGTGGAGGAGCACAAACGCGCGCATGCTCAGGAGGAGCACAAACGCGCGCACGCGCAGGAGGAGCACAAAGGCGCGCACGCGCAGGCGGATGCCGCAAAGGTTGATGCAGCGAAGGTTCGCGCCGCCGGTAAGCTTGCACCGCCCAAGGTCGCCGCTCCGGAAGCAGAACAGCGCGAGGAAGCGCTCGCGGCCACGATGATGGAAGGCGTACGGGCCGAGGGAAAGAGGCGCACGTCGACGATTCCCGCCGGACAGATCGGAAACGAGCTGCCGATCAAGGTCGTCTCCGAGGAATGGATCTCGCCGGACCTGCGGGTGCTCATCATGACGCATCACAGCGATCCGCGCGTCGGCGAGTCGAGCTACCGCGTGCGGAACATCAACCGATCCGAACCGTATGCGTCTCTATTTCAGGTACCAGCCGACTACACGATCAAAGAAACGGGGATCGAACGGCTCGAGGCGCGGAAACACCATCAGTGAACCAGCGTTGGAACCGTTCTCGTAGCGCAAGGCGTTCAGCCTTGCGCCGGCGGCCGCCGGACTAAAGTCCTGCGCGACGAGAGCGCTCGCTGTGGGTGGGACCAACCTTCAGCTTGTTTGGATCGCCTCGGCGGCGGGAGACTCCGGCCAGACAGGCTCGGGGGCGGCGACGTACTCCGCGTGCGCGAGCTCCCCCTGGAAAAGTGACGTCTCGGACGCGTAGAAGAGGAGCTTCACCCAGAGTCGCGCCAGAAGATAGAGCTGACCGAGCAGGAAGGTCAGCCACATCCAGATCCCGCCCGCGCCGGCCCCCGGCGCGACGAAGCCGTAGATCGCCACGACCAGCACGAACAGGACGCCGTCCAGCAGATAGAGGACCGTCGCGCGGCCGGCGTGGCGGCCGACGAATCGCGCGCCCGCCAGGAGCGCCCCGATCATGCTGCGACGGTCTTCGACGACGGCCCGAACCTTCGCGTAGTCGAAGACGATGTTGACCGCGATCAGCAGCACGCCGAACAGCAGATAGAGCACGACGCGGAAGACGAATGCGCTCCGCTCGACGGTCATATTCTTCGTGGCCCATTCGAGAAGATCGTCGAACAGCCAGCCGTGCACCCACCGGAACAACACGTAGTAGGCAATCCAGGCCAGGATGCCCAGACGCAGAAACCTGAAAAAGAACACGCCGCACGCGGCGAAGAAGCCGCGCGTGCGCGTCGGGGCGCCGCGCGCGTAGCGATCCAGGATGCCGCCGGCCAGGAACATCCAAAGCAACACGTACGCCGTCCCGGCGCCCGCGATGACGACGGCGCGGCGCTGGTTGTCGACGAACGCGCTGAGGTTCGAGAGGACGGCGGCAAAGCCGATGATCTCCGGGCTGAAGGTGGTGCCGATACCGCGCGCGCGCTCGCGGAACTCCTGCCACCAGTCGTAGTTGATCGAGCTCGCCGCAGAGTCCGCCATCAGGCTGGCGCCGAGGTCCTCGCGGATCATCCCGCCGAGCGTCAGCCCGAGCGGCAGCGCGAGCAGCAGCGTCGCGACAAAAACGCCGAAGAGCACCGCCGGCGCGCGGTTCACGCGCCTGATGCCGTCACCGATCGCCCGAGAAGCGGTCATCTTGAAGAACAGACTCCTGGCTCCGGGCTTTGGGCTCCCGGCCTGGTTTGTGGATCGGCCCGAAGCCGGGAGCCTAAAGCCTGAAGCCTAGCAGTCCGTGGTGCAAGTCCAGCTGCATTCGGCCGGCGCTGCATCCCACCTGGCTGCCCCGCTCCTCGTTCAAATACTCCCGGTATTCTCGCTCGTCGCGCCTTGCCAGGCGGGCGCATCGCCGCCCTCGGTGCGACGCTGGACTTGCACCACGGGCTGCTAGACGAAGAATGCATAGTTCAACAGCGCGTCCTGGAGCCAGATCATCCACTTCAGCATCCACTTCGTGGACGCCTCCTCCCCGCGCGGTGCGAGCGTCACGCTGTTGTTCGTGTAGTTGACGTCGAGCAGGAGCACGCGATCGGGATCGACCATGGCCTTCGTCGCCCGTGACGCGCGATCGTAGGTGTAAGCCTTCCACCGCTCGCGGCCGGTCCAGCGCTCGACCACCTTCTCCCCGCTCTCGAAGTCGACCCGCACGTCCACCGGGAAGATCGCCTCGCCGTACCGGCGAACCACCACCTCGGTCCGGAGTCGCCCCTCGTCACGCTTCGCGGGATCGAACTGCGGCGCGCCCCCCGTGCCGAAGTACCCACGCGCGCCGAGCGGGATGCTCGTCAGCCGCTCGACTCCATAGTCGAACACGTTCGAGCTGCGGTGCACCTGGTCGAAGAACGCCGTGAAATCGGCGCCCGTGATCTCGTTCACGATGGTGAAGAAATCCTCGGGCCTGGGGTGCCTGAACCTCCACCGCTGAAAGTGCGTGGACATGATGCGCTGCAGCGCCGGCCATCCGATGGATCGCTCGAGCGTGTTCAGCCACAGCGCCGTCTTGTTGTACGTGATCGCGCTCGCGGACGAGGGCCAGTAGAGGAACGTCGGCGTCGCCTGGACGTCGGCTTTCGCGACGATGCGATAGCCGGCGAGCCGATTGCCGTCCGTCTCCCGGACCACCGGAATGTCGTGGAGCACGTAGGGGACGAACCCGCCGAAGAAACGCAGTGCCGTGTAGTTCGGCTGGAACGCCTGGGCGATCGTCCGGGCGGTGCTGAAGGTATTGAACCCTTCGTCCATCCAGGCATGCTCGAACTCATTGTTCCCAACGATGCCGTACCAGAATTGATGGCCCGCCTCGTGGACCGTCACCCCTTCAGGCGTGGTGACGTCCCGCGGCGCGAGCCATCGCGATCCGGCCGTGAAGAGCGTGGGGTACTCCATGCCGCCTGCGCCGCTCTGCCAGGCCGGATCGACGATCGTGATGTGGTCGTACGGGTACGGGCCGTACCACTCCCCGTAATACTTCAAGCATGCGCGCGTCGCCTCGAAGTGGCGGTCGGCCTGATCGGCGTGCTCGGGCTGGAGGAGCAGCCGCATCTCGACGGCCGGTAGTGTCGGATGCTCGAAGCGTGCCCGCCGCTCGAGATAATCGGGGCTCGTCGTCCAGGCGAAGTCGTGGACGTCCTCCTGGTAGAAGCGGTGGCGTGTCTTGCCGTTGGGCACATCCTGCTTCTCGCGCTCCGTGCCGGTCGCGCCGACGAGCCAGCCCGCCGGCGCGGTGATGCGGACGTCGTACACCCCGTAGTCCGAGAAGAACTCCGTGGCGGCGTGGAACTGATGGCAGTTCCAGCCGCTGTCGTCGAGCACGCCGACCTTCGGGAACCACTGCGCGATGAAGAAGAAGTCGCCGATCGCGCCGGTGCGCGAGAAGGTGCGCGGAATCTTGGAGGTCCACTTGATCTCGACGTTGATCGTCTCGCCCGGCGCGACGTCGTGCGGCAGCGGCACCGCCATCACCGTCTCATCGTCGGGGTTGTTGTCGTCGGGCGTCACGAAGCGCTTCTGCGCGGTCAGATCGACGGGCGGCGCGTCGCCGCCGAGCAGCCGGACGGCGGTGACGTCGATGTAGCCCCAGTCCTCCGCGGGGCGCGCGAGAATCTCGCGCGCCGTGCCCGAGCGGATGCGCTCGCGGATCCAGGTGGAGCGCGAGTTCTTCCAGGCGTTGTAATACAGGTGAAAGCGCAGCTCGGAGGCCGACACGTGCGAGATGTTCCGCCAGGTCAGGACCTCGCTGCCCTGGAGCAGCCGGTTCGGCGAGTCGAGCTCGACGTCGATGGAATAAGTCGCGTTCCGTGGGGAAAGTGGCCGCGCGGGTGTCTGGGCCGTTTGGGCCCCCGGCGCGGGGGCCTGAGCGAACGCTTCCGGGGTCAATGCGGGTCGCGTATCGACGGCGCCGCCGAGCGAGGCATCATCGGTAGCGCGCAGCGTGAGCGCTGCGACCGCTGCGGTCCCGAGCAAGAGCCCCAGCGATCCCAAGACGAGGATCAGCCGCGTGAGGGAGGTCCGCAACGGCTGCGGCACGGCGGGGATCGTACTCGAAAACGCTATTGAGTGAGCGGTCTGATCCCGATCTGGAGCAGATCGACGAATCGGCCCCTTTCGTCGTAGTAGCCGATGCTCGGACCCCGAGCGGTGAGGCCGATGCGCATTTGTGTCCGTCCACGGCTGTCGAGAAACAGGATCATCGGGAGGTCTTTGCCCGAAAGGAGGACGATGCGGTCGCGGCCGGCTGCGTCGACGAGTCGAAGCTCGGTGGCTTCGAGGCTCCTGGGTTGGACCGAGCTCGCGGAAGGTGACGGTGGCGGCGGCACCGGCGCCTGCGGCAGCGGCACCTGTGCCATCCAGAAAGTAGCGCCCGCCATGAGGCCGACCACCGCCGCGAAAAGCTTCGCTCGTCGGCTCTGCCGTTCGAGGCGCACGATCCGCTCTTGCAGCCGCTCGAACTCTGGCTGTGACACACGTATCCCTTCCATAGGCTCCTCCGCGCGCACGGACACGCAGCGACCGTCTCAACGATTAGACAGCGTCGAGCCCGATTTGGCCGTCGCAGGCGGAGGCGGCCCGTCACACCCATCTAACGCGGGCACCACGGGCTGTTAAGGCCCCGCGCGTTCCAGGGTCGTGCTCAGCGCGACGATGGCCTTGAGGGAGGGTTGACCGGAAAGCGTCAGGCGCTGGCGGACGCGCTCGAGGGTTGTCGGCCCGACGACGCGCGCGGAACGCAGGAGATCATAGACGCGCACGTACCATCCCGCGCGGCTGTGCCGATCGCTGTCGTGGTGCGCGAGCAGATCGACGAAGTCCGACAACACCTCGTCAGAGAGCGGTCCGACCGGGGTCACGTCGAAGAGCGAGGCATAGAGGCCGCTCTTCAACTGGAAGTACTCCTCCTGATCGTCTCGTGGGCCCGTCCGCCAGGTCGCAAGTCGATCCTTCAGGACGGTCAGTTTGAGAAACACCTCGATACTGACCGGGAGATCCTCATAGGACCTGAATACGCGACCGCCGGTGGTCATGGACATGACCCCGCGTCTCGGGGGCATCCCCCGGGTGCTCACGGGCACCATCATCGACCCTCGGGCCGATATTGCGAGGCCCAGCTCCGACTTGAGCTGACGCGCCGTGGTTGCGAGGGACGAGTCGCGAGGTGGATCCACGTTCTCGAGGCTGGCCGGCTCCGCGTCTGACTTGGTGATGGGAGGTAACTCGCTGAAGCTGGCGTACCCGGCGACTCGAAGCGTCGAATTGAAGCGGCTGACCGCGTCCTCGCCGGCTGACTGGCTCCCTTCGAGGGCGCCGCACCGCCGCTGACTCATGTGCCGGACAAGGTATGAGCGATACGCATCCAAGAGCCCTTCGGCCTGCACGCCGCGCGCCTTGCACTGCAGCGCGAGCTTTTCGATGATGTCGCCGAGCGGGTGCCACGACATCGTGTAACTGAAGGCGCGGTCGTCGCCGTGGACACCGCGCAGCATCATGGCGAACGCGCCGGTCAAGCGCGCCAGCTCGTCCCGCGAGCTGAGACCGATGAGCAGCGTCGCGATCGGCGGCACCTGCGCCGGCGACCGCAGGCCGTAGATCAGGTTCTCGAGAAAGACGAGGTGATCGCCGCGGGCGCGCTCGGCCGCGGAGAACGCCTGCCGCGCGATGATCGCGGCCGTCTGGTAGTACGTCTCCATGTCGTAGGCGAGGGTGTCGCGGCATGTGAGCGGCGGCACGTCGACGCTGATGGTCTGGAATCTGTTGCGCGCATCCACAGGATGGTCGCGGACCAATCCGATCAACACTCTGGATCTCAAGGACAGCCGGTCGAGATCCAGCAGGAAGGCCCGGGACAGCCAGCCCGCGCGCGAGTTGGGATCGACACCCGGCACGAGATGCCGCTTGAGCGGCTCCTGCGCGTTATCGGCAAGCGCCCAGGCTTCGTCCAGCAGGGCCAGACGCGCCTTGGGGGTCATGTCGGACCGGCCCGTTGCCAGCTTGATCAGCGTGTCGGCGGCAATCTCCGGCGGGACCGCGCGGGCCAGCAGGATGAGGTCGTCCACCTGGCTCGACTGTGCGGAGGCGGGCGCTGGTAGCAGCAGCGCGCTAGCCACCATCGCAAGGAGTGCAGCGACCATCGGCTTCAGATTAGACGCCGTCCCGCCTCGGCTTGGCTTGGTGACAGCTGTGGCGCCCGGCTTAACGGGACCGAGTATAATCTCGCGCCTGCAGGCTTGCTGAGAGCTGATAGCCGAGGAACTCATGTCCATCCGCGTCTGTCACATGGGTCTGGGACCAATCGGGGCGGCGGTGGTGCGGCAGATCGCGGCGCGTCCCGGCTTCAAGATCGTCGCCGCCATCGACATCGACTGCATGAAGATCGGCCGCGACCTCGGCGACGTTGTGGAGCTCGGCCGGTCGCTGCACGTCAAGGTGACGCCCGACGTGGCGACGACTCTCAAGGCGACCAAGCCGGACGTCGTCGTGCTCTGCACCGGTTCCTCCCTCAAAT
>JACOUA010000018.1 GCA_016178075.1 Acidobacteriota bacterium | reverse complement strand
GGCGCAGGCGCGCGCCTCCGCCAGGGTCTCGACCGATCCATGCGGCGTCGCGTCGGCCGCGAGCGCGACCGCACCGAGGCCTGCGCGCTCGATCGCGTCGAGCGCCGCAGTACGGCCGGTGGCACACAGATGCGACGGGAAAAACCCGCGGTTGCCGACGATGACGCCCAGGGTCGTGGGCCGGGTGATCATGAGCCGAGGCTCTCCGGACGCCGCCCACGTTATCATGCCGGAGGAGGCCTCCCAAACGTCTCGTGAACGTTTACGTAGGCGGGAAATCGCTGCCGCCTTGCGCCCATGGCCCGCCGACGATCGTTCCTCATGACCGCAGCAACTCTGGATCGGCGCCCAGTGGGGCTGCGCCGCCACTGAGACGCCGACCCGCGCACCCGCTGGGGACCCCGCGACTGCAGCCGCCTCGGCCGTCACCCGCGCGCCGTTCGGGACGCTGCCCGATGGGACGCCGGTCGAGCTCTTCACGCTGACGAACCGTCAGGGCCTCGAAGCCCGCGTGATGACCTACGGCGCCACCGTCGTGTCGCTGCGGGTGCCGGACCGTCAGGGGCGGCTCGCCGACATCGTGCTCGGCTTCGACAGCGCCGCCGAGTACACGCGAAAGAAGACGCCCTACTGCGGCATCATCGGACGGTTTGGCAACCGGATCGCGAAGGGACGCTTCACGCTCGACGAGGCCACCTACACGCTTGCCACCAACAACGGACCCAATCACCTGCACGGCGGCGTGAAGGGATTCGACAAAGTCATCTGGCGCGGTGAGCCGGTTCAGGACGGTGTCGCCTTCACGTATACGAGCGCCGACGGCGAAGAGGCGTACCCCGGCACCTTGAAGGTTCGTGCAGATCGATGCCGATCGCTACACGCCGGTCGACGCCACGCTCATTCCCACCGGCGAGCTCGCCCTGGTCGACGGGACGCCGTTCGATTTCCGGCAGCCGATCGCCATCGGCAAGCGGATTGGCGGTGACCACCCGCAGCTCAAGAACGGCGTCGGCTACGACCACAACTTCGTGCTGACCCGCAAGGGCGACGGGTTGCAGCATGCTGTCCGGGTCGTTGATCCCTCCACGGGGCGCACGATGGACATCGCGACGACCGAGCCGGGGCTGCAGTTTTACTCGGGTAATTTCCTCGATGGCACCTACACCGGGAAGCAAGGCCGCGTCTACCAGAGGCGCTTCGCCTTCGTGCTCGAAACGCAGCATTTCCCGGATTCCCCGAACAAGCCGCAGTTTCCCTCCACCACCTTGCGGCCGGGCCAGACGTACCGATCCCGAACGGTCTTCACCTTCGGCGTGGAGACCCTCCACGATTACCGCACCCCCGATACGCCCTCGTCGTCATGAAAAGGCGCGAGCTCCAGCGCCTCGTAGTCGATCTCGTCGTCCGCCGCGACGCTCTCGGTCGGGGACGCGGCAAGGTCGAGCCCGTTCCAATGAGGCGGCTCGAGACCGAGCAGGTGCTTCACGAAAAAGTCGTTGCGCTTGCGGGCGCCGTACGCGCCTCCGGGGCCGTGGCCCGCGCCCGGGATGTACAGCAGATCGAAGTCCTTGTTCGCCCGGATGAGCGCGTTGACGACCTGCATGGTGGAGGACGGATCGACGTTGGTGTCCATTTCGCCGACGACGAGCAGCAGGCGGCCCTTCAGCTTGTGCGCGTTGTCGACGTTGGACGCCGCGGCGTAGTGCGGCCCGAGCGGGTAGCCCATCCACTGCTCGTTCCACCAGATCTTGTCCATCCGATTGTCGTGGCAGCCGGCGGCCGAGAACGCCGCGTCGTAGAACTCGGAATGGAAGAGCATCGCCCCGGCGGCGTTCTGTCCACCCGCCGACGTGCCGTAGATCCCGACTCGCGTGATGTCGTAAGAGGGATATTTGGCTGCCACCGCTTTGTGCCAGAGAATCCGGTCCGGGAAGCCGGCGTCGCCGAGGTTCTGCCACGCGACGTCGTGGAACGCCTTTGATCGGTTCGACGTGCCCATGCCGTCGATTTGCACGACGATGAACCCGAGCTCGGCGAGCGACATCATGCCGGCCTGTGTAGTACGTCTTCGGCACGAACGATCCCTGCGGCCCGGCATAGATGTTCTCGATCACCGGGTACTTGCGGTTCGGGTCGAAGTTCGTTGGCCTGACGATGACGCCCCAGATGTCCGTGGTGCCGTCACGACCTTTGGCGGCGAAGACCTCCGGAGCCAGCCAGCCGGTCGCCTGGAGCTCGGCGATGTCCGCCTTCTCGAGCCCCATCACGATCTGCCGATCGCTTGTGCGCTTCAGAACGGACTGGGGAGGCAAATCGACGCGCGACCAGGAGTCGACGTAGTACTGGCGGTCCGGCGAGAAGGTCGCCGTGTGGGTGCCGTCGGCGTCGGTGAACGCGGTGAGGCCGGTGCCGTCGAAGTTGATGCGGAAGGAGTGGATGAAGTACGGGTCCTTACCGGCGTGCATGCCGCTCGCGCGGAACCAGATTTGGCGCGCCTTCTCGTCGACCTGGTCGACGCCGCGGACGACCCACGGCCCCTTCGTGATCTGGTTCTTCACCTGTCCGGTCGCGCCGTCGTACAGATACAGGTGATTCCACCCGTCGCGCTCGGAGGCCCAGATGATCTCCTTGCCGTCCGCGACGTCGTAGCGGTAGCGCTTGACCGAGGAACGACGACCCCGTATCGGGTCGAGCCGGGCTATCCCCCCCGATCGGCGCTGGTGTCGTCACAGCGCCCGCCAGGAAGTGGAAGACATCGCGCACCAGAATACTGACATTCACGCAGTCCAGTACGAATTGGCTTTATATTCTCTAATTTAACTAATATTGAGAATATTTGTCTCATCCATCGCTAAATATGCGATAATTCATCGCTGGAGTTAGTGCGTCGAATGACGGCGCAAGAGCCACAGGCATCAGCGAACGATAGGGGGAGAACCCTATGAAAGCGGATCGACACATTGTCCGAGGCGCTTGCCCACTCGATTGTCCAGATACCTGTAGCTGGGAAGTGACGGTCGAGGATGGCCGCGCAGTAGACCTGCGGGGGACACAAGACCACCCGTTCACGCGCGGCAGCTTGTGCGCGAAGGTCGACAGGTATCTCGATGTGATGCATGCGCCAGACCGGTTGCTCTACCCGATGCGCCGAGTCGGACGGAAGGGTGAAGGAAAGTTCGAGCGCACAGCGTGGAGCGACGCGATCGCAGAGTTCGCGGATAGGCTCCAGGGAATTCTTGC
>JACOUA010000017.1 GCA_016178075.1 Acidobacteriota bacterium | reverse complement strand
GTGCCGCTCGATGGCGAGCCGCGCGTCCTCCGGCTCCATCCCTTCGCCGTCGTCTTCGACGCGCACCAGCCGCTTGCCCCCGAGCTCGATCGTGACGGCGATGCGCGTGGCGCCGGCATCCAGCGCGTTTTCGATGAGCTCCTTCACGACCGAGGCGGGACGCTCGACCACCTCGCCCGCGGCGATCTGGTTCGCCAGGTCGGAAGGGAGTTTGTGGATTCTACCCATCGCCCGTTTCGTCGTCGTTGCTGTTCGTTCTCTGTGCTTCGCTCCGCCCTGCTTCGTTCCTCGTTCTGCGCTCTCCGTTCTCCGCGCTCAGAGCCAGCCGCTCCGCGAGAACCAGGCGAGCATCGCCGCCGCAAGCGCCACCATCGCGCCCGTGAGCCACCAGAATTGACTGGCGTCGCCGCCCGGCAGGCGCGGAAGCACCATGTTCATGCCGAAGAGCCCGGTCATGACGGTCATCGGCATGAAGATTGTCGCGATCACCGTCAGGACTTTCATGACCTGGTTCAGGCGATTCGAGACGGTCGTCAGGTGCGCGTCCAGGATGGCCGTAATTCGATCCTGAAACACGAGCCCATCGTCGACGAGACGAACGAGCTGATCGTACACGTCGCGAAAGCGATACGACATCTCGGTGTCGATGAGCCGGAACTCGCGGCGAGCCAGGCGGCCCACCGCGTCACGCTGCGGAAGCGTGATGCGCCTGAGCGACGCGACATCGCGCTTGAGCTGCAGGATCTGCCTCATGAACGAGCCGCCGCGATCCGAGATCACGCGATCCTCGAGCATGTCGAGCCGGTGCTCCAGCTTGTCCACCTCCGGCCGGTAGTGCGTGACCATCGTATCGACGAGCCGGTGCAGGAGCGCCGTGGACCCTTCGCCCAGCACGCGGGCATTCTGTGCGCCGAGCGCCTGGATTTCGCCAATGGTCCGCGTGGTGCCGTCGTGAACGGTGACGAGATAGTTCGGACCGAGAAAGAAATCGGTGTCGTGCGTCGCGAACTTGTGCCGCGATGCCTGAAAATCAATCCCGTGCAGAATCAGATACAGATACCCGTCGTAGCTCTCGACCTTCGGATGATGCACCGTGCTGAGCGCGTCCTGGATCGACAGCTCGTGGAAGTGAAAGAGGTCCGAAAGCAGGCGCCCTTCCGGGTCGGTTGGCTTTGCGAGGTCGACCCACACGATTGCGCCGCTTTCCACGCCGAGCCAGGCGGGATCGATCCGATCGGCTTGCCGGGTCGAGCCCGCCTGATGGACGAAGACCGTGATCAATCGCCTACTCGGACTGCGAGCGCGGCCTGCGCCGCGGCCAGTCTGGCGACCGGCACCCGGAAGGGCGACGCGCTGACGTAATCGAGCCCCACCTGGTGACAGAAGTGCACCGACGCGGGGTCACCGGCGTGCTCGCCGCAGATTCCGAGCTTGAGGTTCTTGCGAACGCTGCGGCCTCGTTCCACACCAATTCGCATCAACTCGCCGACGCCGCCGACATCGATCGACGCGAACGGATCGAGCTCGAGGATCTTCTTGTCCTGATACGCCTTCAGGAACTTGCCGATGTCGTCGCGCGAGAAGCCGAACGTGAGTTGCGTGAGGTCGTTCGTGCCGAACGAGAAGAACTCGGCCTCGCTCGCGATCTCGTCGGCCCGCACGCACCCGCGCGGCACCTCGATCATGGTCCCCACCAGATACTCGACCTTCACGCCGGCCTGCGCCATCACCTCGCGGGCCACGCGATCGATGATGACCTTCTGATCTCTGAACTCCTTCACCAGGCCGACCAGCGGCACCATCAGCTCGGGGACGACCTTGCCCCCCTCCTTCGCGAGCTGGCAGGCGGCCTCGAGGATGGCGCGCGTCTGCATCTCGGTGATCTCTGGATATGTAATCCCAAGGCGCACGCCCCGGTGACCGAGCATCGGGTTGAACTCGTGGAGCTGCTCGACCCGCTGCAGCAGCCGTCGCTTCTCCTCGAGCGCCGGCCCGCCCTCGCCCGACGCGTCCATGCGGGCGATCTCCACCATCAGCTCCTCGCGCTTCGGCAGGAACTCGTGGAGCGGCGGATCGATGAACCGGATGGTCACCGGCTGGCCGCGCATCTCTTTGAAGACACCGTAAAAATCGCCGCGCTGGAGCGGCAGTAACTCGTCCAGTGCCCGCCGCCGATCCGCTTCGGTGTCGGCCAGAATCATCCGCCGCACGATCTCGATCCGATCCCCCGCGAAGAACATGTGTTCGGTCCGGCAGAGGCCGATGCCGGTCGCGCCGAACGCGTTCGCCACTTGCGCCTGGTCCGGCAGATCCGCGTTGGCCCGGATCCCGAGACGCCGGTACTTGTCGGCCCACTCGAGCAGCCGGCTGTATCGCCGGTAGATATCCGACTTGCTCGCCGTCAGCTCGCCCGACACCACCTGCAGAATCTCGCTCGGCTTCGACGCGACCTGGGCGATCTTCACCTCGCCGGTCAGTCCGTCGAACGAGATGTACTCGCCTTCTTTGACCGTCTTCGCATCCACCGTGAAAAGCTTTCGATCCTCGTGCACGCGCAGCGCGCCGGCGCCAACCACGGCCGGCTTCCCCATCTGCCGGCCCACGACAGCCGCGTGCGACGTCATGCCGCCGGTCGCCGTCAGGATCCCCTGCGAGACGAACATGCCGTGGATGTCGTCCGGCACGGTCTCCTTGCGGACCAGGATGACCTTCTTCCCCTGCTTCGCCCACTCCACCGCTTCGTCGGCGGTAAAGACGACCTGGCCTGACGCCGCACCGGGCGAAGCCGGAAGGCCCTTGGCCGCCACTGGAATCCGGACCCACGCGTTCGGATCGAACACGGGCGCCAGCAGCTGCTCGAGTCCGTCAGGCGGCACGAGCAGGACCGCCTCCTTCGGCGTGATCAGCTTCTCGTCTACCAGGTCGGTGGCGATGACCACCGCGGCGTAGCCTGTCCGCTTGCCGCTCCGCGTTTGAAGCATGAACAACCGCTCGTCCTGGATCGTGAACTCGAAATCCTGCACGTCCTTGTAGTGGCGCTCGAGCCTCGTCGTGATCTCCCGAAGCTGCCGGTAGGCTGTCGGCATCACGCGCTCGAGCTCCGTGATCGGCTGCGGCGTCCGGATGCCGGCCACCACGTCCTCGCCCTGCGCGTTGATCAGGAACTCGCCGTAGAACTCGCGCGCGCCGGTCGCCGGGTTGCGCGTGAAGCCGACGCCTGTCGCGGACCGCTCGCCGGTGTTGCCGAACACCATCATCTGCACGTTCACGGCGGTGCCCAGCGACTCGGCGATGTCGTAGATCCGCCGGTACTCGCGGGCGCGCGGGTTCTGCCACGATCGGAAGACGGCGTCCCGCGCCATGCGGAGCTGCTCCATCGGATCCTGCGGGAACGGCCGCTTCGCCACGCGCTCGACCACCTTCTTGAAGCGACCCACGACCTCCCCGAGCGCCGACTCGTCCAAATCGGTGTCGAGCTTCGCGCCGCGCGCACGTTTGACCGCCTCGAGCTCTTTCTCGAACGCGTCTTTCGGAATCTCGAGGACCACGTTGCCGAACATCTGGATGAAGCGGCGATAGCTGTCGGAGGCGAAGCGGCCGTTCGACGTGCGCCGGCTCAGCCCCTCGACCGTTTCGTCGTTCAGCCCGAGGTTCAGAATCGTGTCCATCATGCCGGGCATCGAAAACTTTGCGCCCGACCGGACCGACACGAGCAGCGGATTCCCCGGCGCGCCAAGCTTCGCGCCGGCCGCAGCCTCCAGTTTTCTGAGGTTGGCCGCGATTTCCCGATCCACGGACGCCGGCAGCCGCCCTCCACCCTCGAGATAGAGGTTGCAAACCTCGGTCGACACCGTGAACCCGGGCGGCACCGGCAGACCGGCCTTCGTCATCTCGGCGAGGCCGGCGCCCTTCCCGCCGAGCAGATCCCGCAGATGGCGGCTGCCGTCGGCCATGCCATTGCCGAAGAAGTACACGTGCCTGGTCGGGCCCGACGCCGGGCGTTTCGCCCGCCCGATCTGTTTTTTCATCGCGGGCGCGGGTTTCACTCTTGCCATGAAGTTATGACTCCGTTCGAGGAACAATCTCGGAAATGTCGGCCAGCTCGAGCAGCAGCTCGTGCAAGCGCCACACCAGCGTGAGGCGTTCGGCCCTGAGCTCCCGATCATCCACCATCACGAAGACGTCCGTGAAAAACCGATCGACGACGGGCCTGAAGCCGGACGCGATCCTGAAGGCCTGCGGGTAGTCGCCGCTCGCGAGCGCGCCGTGGATCTCGGCGCCGCGCGTCTCGTATTCGAGGACGAGCGCAGCTTCCGACGGCTCGGTCAGCCTGTTCAGCGTCGCCGCGGGGCCGCCCTTCAATTCCTTCGCCAGGTTCTTGACGCGCTTGAAGGCCACCGCCAGCGCTTCGAAATCCGCCGAGCCTCTCACCTGGCGCAACGCTTCGAGACGTCTGCGCGTGTCGAGCGGCGTGAAGGCCCGGTCGGCGGCCGTCGGCGATTCGATTGGTCTCAGCACGGCATTGATCTCGTCGAAGGCGTACCCGCGCGTGTCGAACAGATGCCGCAAGCGCTCCTGTAGAAACTGGTCGAGGGCACGACGCTGATCGGGTTCCAGCCGCGACGTCGCACGATCGATCAGCCGGTTCAGCGCGAGTGGCCAATTGAGGCCGGTCAGCTCTGGCAAATCGACGAGGATCTTCAGGATCCCATGGGCCTGACGACGAAGGCCGAACGGATCACGGGTGCCAGTCGGCCGCTCGCCGGCCGCGAAGAGTCCGCAGACCGTGTCGAGCTTGTCCGCCAGCGATACCGCCGCCCAGACGATCGCGGCGGATCCAAGATCATGGCCCGACGGCGGCGCATTCTGTTCCACACCGGTCGGGAGGTAGTGGTAGTAAATCGTTCGCCAGACCGGCTCACTATGACCTTCCTCCCGCGCGTAGATCCCGCCCATCGTACCCTGGAGCTCCGTGAACTCCCGGACCATGTCGGTCGTCAAATCCGCCTTCGCCAGCCAGCCAGCGGTTTCAGCATCGGCTGCCGCCTCGGCCACCCCCAGCGCCTCGCCAGCCAGCCACCTCGCGAGAGGCGCGACCCGTCCCGCCTTCTCGCGATAGGTGCCGAGCGTCTTGTGAAACAGCACGGTGTCGAGCCGCTGGACGCGCGCCGAGAGCGGCACCTTGCGATCGGCGTCCCAGAAAAAGCGCGCGTCCCGCAGCCGCGCTGTCAGGACGCGCTCACAGTTGCGCGCGATGGTGCGCGAATTGTCGGCTTGCGTGTTCGTCACCGCGAGAAAGGCCGGCAGCAGCCGGCCTTCGGGGCTGAAGACCGGAAAGAAGTGCTGATGATGAATCATCGTCGTGGCAAGCACTTCTTCGGGCAGCTCCAGGAACTCTGGCGCGAAGGTGCCGGCCACGACAGACGGGTACTCCACCAGATCCGGCACCTCGTGCAACAGCGCGCTCTGCGCCGGTCCTCCGGTTCCCACGCGTCCGCCAAGCCGCCTTGCGTGCGCGTCGAGCTCCCTGGCGATCTTGTCGTGCCGCTCGCTGCGGTCGAGGAGCACGAAGCTCTCGGCCAGCCGCGACCGGTACTCCTCGAAGGTCCGCACCTTGATCGCCCGACCGGATCGGCCCGTTGTCGCCAGGAATCGGTGACCGTAGGTGACGGCGGCCGACCGGACCTCGTGCACCTGACCCGACAGCGCGAGGTCGCTCCGCTTGATCGTGAACGGCACGACCCGGCCGCCATAAAGGAATAGCAGCCACCGGATGGGCCGCCCGAACAGCAGCTCGCCGCGCCCGTCGTCGAGCCAGGCGTCCCAATGCATCTGCTTGGGGAAGCTCATATCGCGCAACACGGCCCCGAGCGCGTCGGGTAGCACGTCGGACGTCGCTTTGCCTCGCTGGTGCTTCCGATACGTGAGGTACACACCTTTCGCCGTCTCGACTCGCTCGAGCTCCACGACTTCGACGCCCTGCTTCCGCGCAAACCCGATCGCGGCCCGGGTTGGGGTGCCGTCGGGCCCAAACGCGGACGCGACCGCCGGGCCCATCAGGACTTCTTCCAAATCGGTCTGACGTTCGGCGAGCTTCGCGATCCTCGCGGTCAACCGCCGCGGGGTCCCGAATGTCTCGATTGGCGTGGGGATCTCCAGGCGCTGCTCCGCGAGACGTTGCTCGAGCTGGTCGCCGAGCTGCGCGGCGGCCGGCGGGAGCCAGCTCGCGGGCAGCTCTTCGCACCCGATCTCGAGAAGAAGTTCTCTGTCACTCATTGTTTGATCGCGGCGGGGCCCCACCCCCGCCGCCAGCCGTCGCTGACGCTCCGGATCTTGCTTGTCACGCCTTTCCACTTAGTGTCGGAGAGCAATGGCCCCGCTCGCCTTGCCGTCGCTGACGCTCCGGATCTTGCTTGTCACGCCTTTCCACTTGGTGTCGGAGAGCAATGGCCCCCCTCGCCTTGCCGTCGCTGACGCTCCGGATCTTGCTTGTCACGTCTTTCCACTTAGTGTTGGAGAGCAATGGCCCCCATCGCCTTGCCCGTCGCTGACGCTCCGGATCTCGCTTGTCACGCCTTTCCGCGTAGTGGTGCAGAGCAATGCCCCCCTCGCCTTGCCGTCGCTGACGCTCCGGATCCTGCTTGTCACGTCTTGTTTTGCGTTGCGGCGCCGGCCGGCTGGTCGACGCCCGCATATGCGCGCGCGATCGCCACGGCGAGCTGGCGCACGCGCAGAATGTATGCCGTCCGCTCGGTCACGCCGATCCCGCCGCTCGAATCGAGCAGGTTGAAGAGATGCGAGCACTTCAGGCACTGCTCGAGCGCCGGCAGGACGAGGCCCGAACGGAGGAGCGTGCTGCCGAAATCGTAATACAGATCGAACAGCTCGCGATGGAGCCGTGCAAAGTCCTCGACCGACTGATCGAGCTGCGCGAAGGCGTACTTGGACTGCTCGACCTCGTCACGCCAGCGGACGTCGCGATACGTCACTCCAGGTGCCCACTGCAGGTCGTAGACATTGTCGACCCGCTGGAGGAACATGGCAATCCGCTCCAGCCCGTAGGTGATCTCCACGGAAATCGGCGCGAGATCCAGGCCGCCCACCTGCTGAAAGTACGTGAACTGCGTGATCTCGAGGCTGTCGAGCAGCACCTGCCACCCGATGCCCCATGCGCCCAGCGTCGGCGACTCCCAGTTGTCCTCTTCGAAGCGGATGTCGTGCTGCTTCGGATCGATACCGCACGCCTCGAGGCTGTCCAGATACACCCGCTGGATCTCGTCGGGCGCCGGCTTCAGAATCACCTGGAGCTGATGGTGTTTGAAGAGCCGGTTCGGGTTCTCGCCGAACCTCCCGTCATCCGGACGACGAGAGGGCTGCACGTAGGCGACGCTCCAGTGCTGCGGGCCGAGGACGCGGAGGAACGTTTCGGGATGCGACGTGCCAGCGCCGACCTCGAGGTCGAGCGGCTGCTGCAGCAGACACCCCTGCGACACCCAGAACTCCGACAGCTTGAGGATGAGATCTTGGAAGTTCACAAGAGAAGGCTATCAGCTCTCAGCTATCAGCCGAACGGCGCGATGCTTCGCTCTCGGCATTCTCTTCAGAGGTCGTCGCGTGAACGCCTTCTGGCTGAGAGCTGAACGCTGATAGCTGAGAGCTCTCACGTGATTCAGCCCAACTGTCGCAGCACTCGACTCGACCTGAGCTCCTTTTCGAGATGCGTCGTGATGAGCGCGCGGTGCACCGCTTCGAGCTCGCGCCCCGCCCCCGACGGAAGAGTCATCTCCCCCAGCCGATCGGGCGACAATGATGACGCGAGCCGCAGGAACCCCATGGCCTGAGCCGACAGCATGGCGCCGCGCGCGCTGGCGGCTCCGCCTGCAGCGCTGACACAGTCCCCGCAACTGAACACGCGATCATCGGGTCGCAGCCACGCTTCCTCGAGCACCGATCCGCAGCGATGACACGTCAGCGCCGACGGGTAGACACCCTGCAACCGTAGGAGCCAGTACTCGAAGTACCGCGCCAGCGGATCGACCGGCACGCCGGCCGAGAGTGCCTCGACCAGCGCCGCGCCGAGTCGGTACAGCCGCTCGTTCGGATCGTTCTCGGGCGACCATTCGTCGATGAGCTCAGCGAAGTACTCGACGTGCCCGAGCGCCTCGGGGCTCGCCATCGCGAGTGGCGACCGCACCGTCTCGACGTAGTTGATCGACACGAGCTCGCGCGTCTCTTTCTCGAAATACGCGACCCCCCCGAGCGTCATCGGCTCGAGCGACCCGACGAAGCGCGACCGCGGGCGCCGCGCCCCCTTCGCCACGCCTCGTTTCTTGCCACGATCTTTCGTCAGAAACACGACAATCCGATCGGATTCACCCAGCTTGTACGTTCTGAGAATCAGCGCGTCGGATGTGTAGACCGGCATCGCGTCGTTCGGCGGACCGTCACCGCACGTTCATTGTAAAGCTGTCAGCTCTCAGCTGTCAGCTCTCAACTTGGCCGTGGCTAACGTTGGATCACGCGCAGGAAGAGGGTGGCCAATCCTAAAAACGTCGCGAACCCGCACACATCGGTGAAGGTGGTGATGAACACAGTCGAGGCCAGCGCGGGATCCACTTTGAGCGCTTTGAGGCCGAGCGGGATGAGCGTGCCGGCGGCGCCGGCCACGAAGAGGTTGATGATCAGCGCCGCCGCGAGCAGGAGCCCTAGCGTCGCGTCGCCGAGCATGGCCCATGCCGCCAGCGCGGCGACGAGCCCCGTCGCCAGGCCGTTGCCCATGCCGACCAGCACTTCCTTGAACAGCGCCTTTCGCGAGTTCGCCCAGGTCAGCTCGCCGAGCGCGATCCCCCGGACGGTGACCGTCAGGGTCTGCGTGGCCGCGTTGCCGCCCATGCCGGCCACGATCGGCATGACGACGGCCAGCGCCAACCATTTGCCGATCGCGCCCTGGAACGCCGCCACCACCGAAGCAGCCAGAAACGCGGTCGCGAGGTTAACGAGGAGCCATGGGAATCGTTTCCGGAGCGACTCGATGGGCGGGGTGAAGACGCGCTCGTCGCCTGAAATACCCGCCATCCGATAAATGTCCTCGGTCGCCTCGTCCTTGATCACGTCGATCACGTCATCGACCGTGATGATGCCGACCAGCTTGTTCGATTCCTCGACGACCGGGATGGCCAGCAGGTTGTACGACGCGACCTGGCGCGCGACCTCTTCCTGATCGGTGTCGACCCGCACGCTGATGATGTCGGTCGTCATGATTCGCTTCAGCGGCGTCTCCGGCGACACGAGGAGCAGCCGGCGCAGCGACACCACCCCGACCAGATGCCGGCGGGCGTCGACCACATAGAGGTAGAACACCATCTCGACGTCCCGCGCCGCCTGGATGGCCGAAATCGCCTCGCCCACCGTCATGTCCTCGCTGAGCGCGAAGACGTTGGGGTTCATGATGCGGCCGGCCGTCTGCTCCTCGTACTCGAGCAGGTTCTCGACCGCGCCCGCGGCCTTGGGCCGCATCAAGTCCAGCACCGCCGACTTGAGCTCTTCCGGCAGGTTCTCGACGATGGCGACGGCGTCGTCCGAAGGGATCTCCTGGAGGAACTTCGCGATCTCTTCGGCCGATCGCGCCGAGAGCAGCATCGCGCCCGCCTCGGGCGGCAGCTCGCTCAACGCTTCCATCGCGAGCCGGGCGTTCCGCTCGAGCAGGACGTTGAAGGCCGCCTGCCGGTCGCGCTCCGTCAGCTCGCCGAAGAGCTGCGCCAGGTCGGCCGGATGCTGTTTCTGGAGAAGGTTGAGGAGGTTCGCGTTCGCGCCGATGCGCAGCAGGCGTTTTACAGAGTCGAGGACGACGTCGATTCTACGCTGCGGCGACATGGGTGTGGGGGTTGGGCCACTGGTACGGCACGCGCAGAGCGCGCAAGCGACTCAATGTAACACAGCCGGAAGGATGAGCCAACCGCGATCGAGCACGATCCGCTCGGCGGCACAGGGCTTGCGTCACGAAAGCCAGAGCTCTTCATTCCAACCTCAGCGAGGAAGCCATGAGAATCGCCAAGATGGTCACCGTTCTCGTCGCGCTCGCGTTCGTTTCCTCAACCGCGGTCGCGCCTGCCTTCGGCCAGCGCGGGCACGCTCGTGGACATGCCGGCCCGCCGCCTGGCGCCATTGTGAAGCCGAACCATCCACAGGGCGTCGGACACCTAACGCAAGGACTCCGCGCGACCAAGCCTCCAAAACAGATCGGAACGACCGGCAAACATCATGGGCCACCACGCGTCCCTCCAGGACGAGCCGAAGGCCACGCCAAGCCACCGGACAAGACCCCGGCGAAAACTCATGTACAGGCACAGGCTGAGCTCGCGCGGAATCCGATCCTCACGACCAAGCTGCAGCCGCTGCTGCCTCCGCGAACGGATCTTTCGTCAGCCGCGCTTGGCTTTCGCAACCTCGGCCAGTTCGTCGCCGCGATCCACGTCTCGCACAATCTCGGTATCCCGTTCGATCAGCTCAGAGCCCGGATGGTCGGCCCGCACCCGATGAGCCTCGGACAGGCCATTCAGGATTTGCGACCGACCTCCGATTGGCGCTTCGAACAGCGACGAGCTGAAGAAGCCGCGGAAATCCTCATTCGAACGTCACGCGAGGAACGGAGGGAAGCACGTAACCGGCGAGACCGGAGATGACGACGACGATCGCCGCGCTCGCGCTCGCGCTCGTCATTCTCCCCGCGCCGACGATGGCTCAGGGCCGCGGAGGAGGGCACGGGCCGAAGTCGCCTCCACCAAGGGGCTCGACCGTCTCTACCTCGTCGAGCCAGGAGCGCTCGATCATCCAGGGCGTGGGACTCCGCAACTTCGGCGCGTGGCTGGACGATGCGACGATCGCGGATCCGGGCGACGCATGGGCGAGCGTGTGGCTGTCGTACTGGCGCTCGCCCCTCGGTCGTCAGCTCGATGCACCGGTCGTCGACGTCGGGTTCGGTGCCACACCGCGCCTTCAGGTCGGAGTGAGCGTTCCCTTCTACGACGCACGGTATGTGGATGGAGCTCACGCCCGTGGGCTTGGCGATACATATCTCCACGCGAAGATCGCCCTTCTCGATCCCTCGGGATCTCGCCGTCGTGTGGGCATCGCGATCGCTCCTCTTCTTGAAATCCTGGGTTCAGGGGGCGAGTCGAGCGACGCCGGATTCCACCGCTTGCACTGGGCGCTTCCCGTCAGCTTGGAGATTCGCAGCGACAGCCTGCGGGCGTATGGCAGCGCAGGCTATTTTTCGCGCGGCGCGTTCTTCGGCAGCGGCGCCGTCGAGGTGTCCATCACCCCGCGCCTCGGCATCGTCGGCGCGCTGATCCACTCGTATTCGACAGCCGATGATCCGCTGAGCGACGCGCGCGGTCTTGCCAAGGGGCGCACCGATCTCAGCATCGGCGCCTCCTTTCTCGCCGCGCCTGCCCTCACCGTGTTTGGTAATATCGGCCGCACCCTCTCGGAGATCAACGAGAACGGCACGACGCTGGCCACGAGCGCGGGCGTGACCTTCTCGTTCGCCCGCGGCACGCACCTCCGTCACTAACGCAGTTTTCAGTTCTCAGTAGTCAGTTTTCAGTTCGGATCTCGCCCGCAAATAACTGAAAACTGATGACTGATAACTGAGAACTACGCTACGGCGACGTGAAAAACGCGCTAACCCTTCGTCCGGCGGGCGTTTTTAGCGCGCGCCGCCGGTGGCGCGCCACCCAAGCTTGGCTACTGCTAAGATGCGGGCTATGAGCGCACGCGACGTGATTCTAAATCTGCGGGAGCTGGCAGC
>JACOUA010000016.1 GCA_016178075.1 Acidobacteriota bacterium | reverse complement strand
GTATACGACACCGCAACCTTGATCGACATACCCACTTCGGGCATGATTATACCCACATTGGGAGCCACGCGGTCTCGTAGGTCGACCCTGAAAAGTCTCGCGGATGCGCTGTTCACCAAGACGCAGCAACGCGTCCTCCGCGTGCTGTTCGGCCAACCCGAACGGAGTTTCTACGCATCCGAGTTGATACGGGAGGCCGGCACCGGCTCTGGCGCCGCGCAGCGCGAACTTGCGCGGCTGGAACGCAGTGGGATCATCGTGACCCGTCGGATCGGCAACCAGAAACACTACCAGGCAAACGCCGGTTCCCCGCTTTTTTCGGAACTGCGAAACATCGTCCTGAAAAAGGTCGGCCTTGCCGAGCCGCTCCGTGACGGCCTGAAGCCGCTGTCGTCGGCCATTCGCGCGGCCTTCGTGTACGGTTCCGTCGCCAAGGCGACCGACCAGTCGGCGAGCGACATCGACCTGATGATCATTAGCGACAGCCTCACGTACGGCGAAGTCTTCGGCGCCCTTGAGCGGGTCACGCGCACCGTGGGTCGGAAGGTCAACCCCACGGTGTACACGGCCGTCGAGTTTTCAAAGCGCGCCCGGACGGAAAACGCGTTCGTGACGCGGGTGCTCGAGCAGCCGAAACTCTGGGTGATTGGATCGGACGATGACCTCCCCATCGCCGCTTGAGCGCCTCGCAGGTCCGGGAAACGTCCTCGCAAAGGAACCTCCAGATGCGAAGGAGTTTACGGGTCTCGTCCGTTCGGGCCTGGCGCGGCTGAAGGACGCGGGGAACGAAACGAACTCCCTCGACAGCCGGTTCGACCTTGCCTACAGCGCCGCTCCCACCCTGCTGCTGCCCTTGATTCTCAAAGGGAACAAACAAGACGGCGGGCTCACCGTCTTCTTCGAGAAAACGAACCCAAAGGCGACACTGCACCATACGGTTTGCGTCCATCCACGGGTTGATCAGTGCCCGTCTCGACGTCCGCCATAGGTTTGTTGTATCCGTCGCACGAAGCGTGACAGGGCCAATCCAGTCGTTCTGTGGCTCCGCCGGCAGCTGGTCACACAAAACTGCAGGCAGCGCCGGTGTCCCGGGTGTCATCTCTCTGGTCGGCAACACGGACGGCACTGGGCGCTGTCCCGCATTCGGCGGCGGACAAGCCTCACCTTGCATGTTCAGCCGACCGCGAAAAACCTCCGACAGGGCGAGGAGCGTACGATCACTGTGCGGCGTGACAATGTAGCCGGTCGCGGTATCCCCGATCATTGTTGACCGCTCCGTACCGTACCTCCACCAATAGGCGGCCACGTAAGCGCAAATGATCGCATCCAGCTTGTTTTCGTTGTCTTGGTTTTGCGCAAGCCCCTCCCTGGCAAAGATGCCGACGTTCGTGATTGGCAGTTCTGCCGAAGCCAAGCTTTGGAGGAGCCTCACCAGCTGTTGCCATGCATCGCCGTCGCCGTGGCGGACCTTGTATTTCAGAATGTGATCGAGATCGAACAATCCGACGATGGCTGGGTGTGGATAACATTCAAAGTAATGTCTGCCCCGTTCTGCTTTGGGTATGGCCATTGGGTTGTGGCAATACTCGTTCGCCGCGAGCGTTCGTTGCAGGTCCCAGATCCGAGCGTTCGGCGTCCAACATGGATTGGTCAGATTGGATGAGTGGGCCCCGCAGCCGAAGTCCGCCATGAGAGCCCGCGCGAGGTCGGCTTCCACGGGGCGACAACCAGATTCGTTGGCGACGCAGATCGGCTGGTCAATGGCCCAGATGTCCAAGGCGCCGTCTGCTTCCCGTCCGGCTCGATCAATCGCGGTGTTCCACTTCGCGGAAACCGGCTGATCTTTCTGGAGGAGCAACCCTCCGTTGTCTTGGAGCACCAACTCGCAGATCGCACCTGTGTTGCGTTCCCCCCAGGCCGAATCAAAACCAGTGAACACTGCACGCATAGTCTTCGCCGATCACGCGGACGCATCGGTTCTGGGCGACGCCGGATTTCATCTGCGGTCAGGATCTGTCGGGATCCGTCGGGTGCACGACCAACTCGAACGGGCTTCCGTCGCGCAGGCGGACCGCCGCGAAGTGACGCATGTCGCGCGTGGCCAGGCGACGGATGCCGAGGCCCTCGGCGAGCGCCACGACCGATCCGTCCACAAGGCCCAGGCCGAGATCCGCGTAGCGCCGGTCGATGTCCATCGCCCGTGAGAGCTGACCGAGCGTGGGGGGCGCGTAGGTGAATGCGCCCCGTGCAAGATCCTGCATCAACGTGCGCATCGCGCTTCGCTCATCGCGAAGAAAGTAGTCGACCTCTGCGAGCACGAGGCCGGGAACGTAACGAGTGCGCGCTTGGTCGATGGCGTTGCGAAACAGTCGGTGATCTGGCGCGCTCTCGACGAGATAATCGAGCAGCGCACCGGTATCGCAGATCAGTGCCGCCGCGCTACCGGCCGGCACTGAACAGCTCGCGCTCGTCCCCGCGCTCACTCAGCGCGCGGACAATTCCCGCACTCTTCGGCTTGGGATGGCGGCGGTACTGTTCGAGCACGAGGGCGAGCTGCTGCCGGATGAACTCTGAGCGCGAGACTCCCCGCTCGCGGGCAGCCAGGGAGAGCAGCCGATCGTCCTCCGGATCCAGCGCGATGGTGGTCGCCTTCTTCCTTGAAAGTGCCATGAAAGTAATATGACTCGACCGGAGTGTGCCGTCAAGTTCACTCTCGGTATCAGGTGTGGTCGTGAGCGGGCAGAATAACAGTGATCCCGCCATTCTGGCGGCTAAATGGCGGGAATTCGTCGCGTTCATTACGGAAACGCCTCCGACAATTCTTTACCTGCGCTGATGGCCCGGGTGGAGCTATTCCAGATCCGGCAACTGCGCCCGCGTCAACCGAAGTCGTATCGAGCGGGCTGCCCCCGGCTGACGGTCGATCAATCCGCGCGCGTCGAGCGTCTTGATCATTTGATGCACGACCGGCGGCGTGACTCGGAAGAATCGCTGCAGATCCGATTCGGCCGGCGGCCTCCCGTGGATCTTCGTGTAGTAGTAGATGTACGCGAGATACTGTCCCTGCTTCGCCGTGAACGGCTTCGACTCGCGGACGGCCGCTTCAGCCGGGCCCTCTTCATCTGTAAATGTGTGCTCGATGCTTGCGAGCCGGTCGTACACGCCATCGAGCACGCGTCGCACGCGCGGTTCCGAGCAATGGTTCGCCTCAGCCGCCACATGGCCGGCGAGATCGTCGACGTCATCCAACGTCAGCTGCACAACCAAGTTGGATCCGCGAGGCGTTGCGCCACGGAGGCGCCCTTCCATCTCGTCGTCGATGAGCGTCCGTTCGAGAATCAGGTCTCGCTCCTGCGGCGTCAACCTGACGTCCACGAGTTGTCCCGGCTTGATCCGCTTGCGCCGCATCACATCAGCAGACGCGCGCCAGGGTGGAATCCATCGGCGATCGCAATGATCTTCCGGCGCTGGTCGCGTGCGCGCCGGGGGGCGCCGAAGTCCACGCCGACGACAGTGTTGGAGGCGGCCAGCATCACAGCCCGAGACGCTCCACCGCTTCGGCCGGTGCGACGATGGGAATCCCCTCGTACTGCGCCAGCTTCACTAGGTGGGGATCGCCGGAAACCACCAGTTCGACCCTGGCGGCGACGGCGCACGCGAGCACCGCGTCGTCGTCGGGGTCGTCGATGATTGCTGGCGGGATGATCGCCGGGACAACCACGGTGGTCAGGGCTGCATAGCCCTCGAAGATCTGAGTCGCAGTCAGCCCGCGGGCTTGAAGGTGCTTGGCGAACTTCTCGCGACCGAGTACACCCTGCAGCTCGGCGAGCAGGGGAGCACTAGCGCAGAGAATCAGGGATCCGGCTTGCGCGGCGTCGATCAGCTTTCCAGGGTTGCCGTGCCAGAGAAGGCCAGAGACGGCTGCGTTGGTGTCAAGGACGAGCCGCACGACGGACTTCCGCGCGGTAGGCGTCGATCTCGGCCTGGATCTCCTCAGGCGTCATGGGGGGAAGCGGGTTGGCCGTTAATGCATCGCGCGCTTGGACGAGGCCCTCGACTCTCCTGGCAAGCAACGCCTCGCGCACCATCCGTTCGAGTGCCTCCGGTTCGAGCAGACCTGCCTTCTTCGCCTGCGTGGCAAGCGTATCGGGCAACTCGATCTCGACGTTGACTCGGCTCATGGCGGGCAAGAACGTCCTTCGCTCAACATCGAGGATACCACGGCGTCTTCGGAGGCCCGGCAACCAACCCAGCGGCCGCGGACGCACGCCCTCAGCGTGCGCCTTCCGCCCCGCGCTGACTGTGACGTAACTGTGACGTGACGCTGTCGATTCCGCGAGATCTACTGCGGTTTACGGCGATCGATGGAGTAGACGAGATCGCCGTTAAGTGGTTGGCTTCGCAACAGTAATCGAAATCTGTAGCACGCCGTCGCAGACCGTCAGAGCAATTTCCAAGCGTGCGCCTTCAACCACTCGGCCATCTCTCCGTCTTTAGAATCAATCGCTTACGGCCACGACCGAAGCGGGAAAACCCGAATTGTGTAAGACCTCCTAATGTGCCGCCATCACTTACGCCGATTCCCGTTATTCTCCTCGAACGGCGAGATCCTTCCAAGCCCAAACGGGCCGCCGTCCCCGGACACGCACGAACTGGCCAACATGCTCATCGACCAACGTGCTCATCTCGATCTGAACGGCGACGCCGGAGCGTCAGAGTTGAACCACGGAAAGGCCCGGCAGCTGCCGAAAGTGACGAGGATTGACAGTCAGCACTGAAAAGCCAAGGGATAAAGCCGTCGCGCCAATCAGCAGATCCGCGACGGGAACAACCACACCTCGACTTTGCTGCTCGGCATCGAGTTTGCCGGCCAACCTCGCTGCGTCGATTGTGAACGGATAAACCGTAAGAGCGGTGAGCAGTTCTTCTACGAAAGCTTCACGGCGTGCACGTCGTTCTAGCGTATCAGCACGGTAAATTCCATGAATGAGCTC
>JACOUA010000015.1 GCA_016178075.1 Acidobacteriota bacterium | reverse complement strand
GCGAAGGCGATGGCAGACGCGCCGGCCGCCGGCAGCGCTACGCAGTCACCGACGTTCAGCATGGCGGCAACGCAGGCGGGGATGATTCTGGGGACGGCGGCGTATATGTCGCCGGAGCAGGCGAAAGGGTTTCAGGCGGACACGCGCAGCGACGTCTTCTCGTTCGGCGTGATGCTCTACGAGATGCTGACGGGGCGGCAGGCGTTTCCGGGTGACACCGTGCCGGAAGTGCTGGCATCGGTGCTGGGGCGCGAGCCGGATCTCGATGCGCTACCACTGAATCTGAATCCGCGACTCGTGGAACTCCTCAAGCGGTGTCTGGAGAAGAACCCGAAGCGGAGATGGCTGGCGGTTGGGGATCTGCGGTTCGAGATCGAAGCCATCGCGGCGCAGCCGCATGCGACGCCCACACCGCCGGCGCAGCCGGTCGCTGTCGCGCCGCCGCCGAGGGCGCTCTGGAAGCGCGCCATCCCGATCGCCGGGAGTGCGATGGTCGCCGCCGTGCTGGCCGGTTATGCGACGTGGACGATGAAGCCGACACCACCGCTGACGATCACGCGATTCCCGTTCATCCTGCCCGACGGGCAGCAGTTCTCGGGCGTGGTCTTTCATTTCGTGGCGATTTCGCCTGACGGCACGCGGATGCTTTACGGGGCCAACCTGCGACTCCATGTCCGATCGATGTCCGATCTGGAAGCGAGACCAATCTCCGGCACCGAAAACCTGTCGGCCCTGGCCGAACCGGTCTTTTCGCCTGACGGCGGATCGGTCGTGTTCTGGGCCGGAGATCAAACGCTCAAAAAGGTTGGCGTCACCGGTAGTGCGGCGGTGACGATCTGTCCGGCCGAAGCGCCCCAGGGAGTCAGTTGGGGTCCGGACGGCATCGTGTTCGGTCAGCCGCGCGGCATCATGCGCGTCTCGCCCAATGGCGGAAAGCCGGAGCTTCTCATCCCCGTCAAAGGCGACGAACAAGTGGGAGCTCCACACCTCCTGCCGGGTGGGAACGTCATGCTGGGGCGCGAGCTCGATGCGGAGGCTGACGTTCGGCGGAAACAATCGGTTCCCTGTCTGGTCTCCGACTGGCCAGCGAATCGCGTTCCAGTCCGATCGCGAGAAAGACACGGCGATCTTTTCGCAGGTCGCGGACGGCACACAGCCGGCCGAACGACTCACGAAACCTGAACCCGGCACCTCTCATCGGCCGGAGTCGTGGTCGCCGGATGGGAAGACGCTGCTCTTCAGCGTGATAAAGGGCAATACATCGTCTCTGTGGATGCTGTCGCTGCCGGGCGGAAAAGCGGCACCGTACAGCGCGATCCAGTCGCCCGATCCGATCAACGCGGTGTTCTCGCCTGACGGCCGATGGGTGGCGTACAACAAGACCGAAGGTGCGTCCTGGGTCTACGTCGAGCCGTTTCCCGCGACGGGCGCGAAGTACCAGATGAAGCACATGGGCGCGCATCATCCGATCTGGTCGCCCGACGGTACCGAGCTGTTCTACATCCCGGGGCCCGGTCAATTCGTCGCTGTCAGCGTCACGACGAAGCCGATCTTCACGTTCGGCAACCCCGTACCGGTGCCTCGACGATTCACGCAAGGGAACGCCCCAACGAATGTGCGAAGCTTCGACATCACGCCCGACGGGAAGCAGTTTCTCGGAATGGTTGTGGCCGGAGAAGCACAGTCAGGCACCCCGACCGCCGCACGCATCGAGGTCGTCCTCAATTGGGTGGAAGAGCTGAAGCAGCGCGTGCCCAACAAATAGGGATCAGGGATCGGGGATTAGGGACTGGGGATCACCCGCTCAATTCGCGATTCGATCGGCCAACAGTCCGAGGGTCAGGGCGTAGGCGTGCGCGCAGTCGTAGCCCAGCAGCGCGCCGTAGTTGGGATAGGCGAGAAAGGACCAGCGGCCCGCGGGCACCAGTGAAGCCGCCATCTCGCTGTTGGGCAACGGGCGCCGGTCCACGAGCGACACGCCAAGCTCGCGCCAGCGCGACAGGGGAAGAGGCCCCCGCATCTGCCGCGTGGCCTCGCAGTCGCCGGTGCGGAGCGGGACGGTGTCTTCGACGCGCGCCGCGACGCTCGGCGGCAGGCTGACGCGACGGCCCCAGCGCTCTCCGGTCGTCCATCCGTGGCCCCTCAAGTAGTTGGCGATCGATGCGAAGACATCTGCTTCCGACCGCCAGATATCTCGCCGCCCGTCGCCGTCGAAATCCTCCGCGAACTCGACATAGCTCGAGGGCATGAACTGGGGCTGGCCCATCGCGCCCGCCCACGACCCTTTCATGCGCGCCAGGTCGATATCGCCGCGATCGATGATCCGCAGGGCATGAAACAGCTCGCCGCGGAAGAACAGCGCGCGCCGCTCGTCGAAGGCCAGCGTCGCGAGGGCCGCAATCGTCGGCCTGACGCCGCTGAAACGGCCGAAGTTCGACTCGAGCCCCCAGGTGGCCACGATGATGCCGGCGGGCACACCGTACCGGCTGGAGACTCGTCGAAGCAGCGGCGCATGACGCGCGGCCATCTCGCGCGCGGTCCGGACCATGCGGGGCGTCAGTCGTCGTTGGACGTATTGGTCCAGCGTCAGGACCTTTTCGGCCTGCGATCGGTCGCGCTCGATGACGATGGGCAGCGGCTCGATGTCGCCAAGCGCCCGCTCGATCGTCTCGGGGGTGATGCCCTTGTCCCGGGCTTCCTCGCGAAGGCCCGCCAGGAACTCGGCAAATGATGGTGAAACGCGCGGCGGGGATGTGATGGGCGGCGTCTGCTGAGCGGCGGGAACCGCGGCGATCGAACACGCGATCGCCAGGATGAGATGTGCCCGCGTTCGTCGTCGGCTCCGCACGCGGGACATTATCCTCCGCGCCGCTATAATGAGCCGCGTCGGTGGTGGGTCAGTTTGGTCCTCCCCCGTTCGGCCGCGCGGAATAACGCGTCCAAGGAGAAGCTCATGTCTGTCGTTCGTGCAGGCCTCCTGGCGTTTCTCGTCGGCGTCGTCGGCTCAGCGCAGGGGACGGGTTACCCGGCCCCGGTCGAGGGCGACTTCGTCGTTCGCGAGTTCACGTTCACGACTGGCGAGAAGCTTCCTGAGCTGCGGTTGCACTATCGAACGATCGGCACCCCGAAGCGGGACGCGTCGGGCGTGGTCCGCAACGCCGTCCTCATTCTTCATGGCACCGGCGGCAGCGGTCAGGGCTTTCTGTCGCCGAATTTCGGCGGGCAGCTCTTCGGCGCCGGCCAGCTCCTCGACGCCACGCGGTACTTCATCGTGCTCCCCGACGGCATCGGCCACGGCAGGTCCAGCAAGCCGAGCGATGGCCTGCGGATGACGTTCCCCAAGTACACGTACGACGATATGGTGCGGGCGCACCACGCGCTCTTGACCGATGGGCTCAAGGTGAATCACCTGCGGCTCGTGCTCGGCACGTCAATGGGGGCGATGCACTGCTGGGTCTGGGGGGAGATGTACCCCGACTTCGTGGACGGCCTGGTGCCGCTCGCAAGCGCTCCAACGGAGATCGCCGGCCGGAACCGTGTCATGCGCAAGATGATCATCGACAGCATCACAAGCGATCCCGCCTGGAAGAACGGCGACTACACAGAGCCACCGCTTCAGGGGCTTCGCGGCGCCATCAACATCCTGATGATGATGACCAGCAGCCCGCTGCAGTGGCACAAGCAATACCCGACGCGTGCGGACGCCGACGCCTGGTACGAAGGCCAGATCAAGTCGCGCGTCGCCTCGACCGACGCAAACGACATGATCTACCACTACAGCGCGTCGCGCGAGTACAACCCGTCGCCAAATCTCGACAAGATCACGGCCGCGGTCCTCGCCATCAACTCGGCCGACGATGTGGTGAACGCGCCGGAGCTGGGGTTGATGGAGAAGCTGATGCCGCGCGTGAAGCGCGGAGCGTACATCCTGATTCCGACAAGCGATCAGACTCGGGGCCACGGCACGCATTCGCTGCCCACCGTGTGGGGCGGCCACCTGAAACGGTTCCTCGAACAACTGCCGAACCCGGGCGGCACTTAGTACTGCGTTTCACAATTACGGTGACGTCTCGGCCGCCGATGCATCCCGCCTCGCCGCGTTGCTCGTCGGTCAAATGCGCCGGCATTCTCCCTCCTCGCGCCTTGCGATCCGGGCGCCTCGGCGCCCGAATACGTCACCGTAATTGTGAAACGCAGTACTTAGTGATGGCTCGGGCTTACCGTGAGCCATAGGCCCTGAGCGTCTTCAGTGCGTCATCGCGTAGAGCAGCACGTCGATCCCGACCGCATAGCCGTCCAGCGAGAAGGTGTGGAAGTAGTTCGGATCGTCGCCTTCACGCTCCCACGAATCGCCAAAGTCCGTGTTGTGCGTGATGAGCACCATGAGGCGGCCGTGCGGGTCGGCAATCCCGCGGGCGTGGGGCTGGGCGCTGTCCGATCCCTGCTCCGAGGTGCCGCCGCCGCTCCCCATCCAGAAATTGATCGACGGAATCTGCGGCAGGCGGTTCACGACGAACAGCGTGCGAAACACCGGATGGTCCGGCGGCAGGTCGACGATGGGGTATTCGTGCGACGGGAGCACCTTGGCGAGTTCACCGGCCCAGATGCTCCAGGCGTAGCTGCCCCAGAAATCGTCGGCCCAGAGAAAGCCGCCCTTCAGCAGGTACTCGCGCAACTTCGCCGCCTCCTCGTCGTCGAAGTACGCCGCACCCACTTCGGTCATCATGATGAACGGGCATCGAAAGAGCTCGGGGTCGGTCAGGCGCAACACCACGTAGTTTGGTTCTCCCGAGGCGTCGTGGCTCACGGGCGTCTTGGTCAGCTCCGAGAGTCGAATCGACAGGTTCTCGTCGGCTCGCGGGTAGTCGACGGCCCAGCCGCCGCCGTGGCCGTACGGGTGGAACCGAAACATGACTCGGCAGAAGTTGAACGATCCGTCGAAGCTCTGCGGCGTGGCCATCCGGAGCTGGCCGCGGAAGCCGCCGCGGCGGAAGCGCTGCTGGGCGCTGAGGCTTCCGGCGAGGAGCGCCGCGACGGCGGCGGCCAGCGCGAGTTGCTTCAATCGACGCATCGGAATGTACAACGTCATCACCGGCCGAACGGCGGATGCGCCCCTGCGCTACTTGGGAAACCGGCCGAGGGCGGTGAGGAGCTCGAGGCGGGCGCGGCGCAACCCGTCCTCGGTTACCGCCGCTGCGGTGTCGGCGTCGCGCGCCCGGCGCTCGGCGTCGATGACTTCGATGTTCGTGGCCGCGCCGGCGCGGAAGCTGACGGTGACGATGTCGACGACGCGGCGAGCCTGATCGGCGGCGGCGCGCGCGCTGGCGAGTGCCCGTTCCGCGCTCTGAATCGCCTCGCGTGCGGCGCGCACCTCCGACCTGGCCTGCGTCACACCCCCGCTGAGCGTCACCTGCGCCTCGTGCAGGGTCGCCTCGCGGGTCTGACGATCCGCCGCACGCCGGCCGCTGTCGGCGATCGGAATCGTCCCGATGACGAGCGCCCGCCAGCTCTTGCCGGGCAGGAAGAAGGGCGACGGGTAGATGACCTGCGGTTGAAAGATGCCCTGGAGGGACGGCCAGTAGTCCTTCGAGCTGTCACGGATCACGCGGTCGGCCGCCTCCAACCGCGCCGAAAAAAGCTTCAGGTCGGACCGAAACTGGACGAGGGCGCCACCGGGATCGCTGGCCGCCTCGGTTGGGAGGTCGAAGGCCGGCTCCTCGGCTGCGTCGACTGGCCCGTCAGCCGCCATGAGGACGCCGAGCGCCTCCTGCGCGCGATAGACCGCGAGGCGCGCGGATTCGACCAGCACCTCGTCGCTCGACACCGCCTCCTGGGCCCGAAGCTCGTTGAGCAGGCTGCCAGCTCCCGCCGCCTGCTGCAGGTGCGCGAAGTCGTAATGGGCCCGTGCGACGTCGCGCGCGCGCTCGTTCGCCTCGACGACGCGCCGCCGCGCCAGAATCGTCAGATACGCATCGGCCGCGGCGAGGGCGGTCTGCCGCCTCGCCTCCGCAACGCTCAAGTCCGCAATGGCGCGGGTGTCCTGGGCCTGCGCGCGCCGCGCCCAGTCGGTCGGCGCAAAGAGCGGCATCGCCACCTCCACGGTCGCCGAAACCTGACTCTGCGGCGTCACCGTGAAGTCGTCGAACGTCACGCCGCGGTTCAGCGTCGTGCTCGTGACCGTTCCGTTGATGCTCAGCCGCGTCACGGCTCTCGTCTGTCGGAGCAATGCGTCAGCCCTGATGATTTGGGCCGCGGCCAGCGCCACCGACGGGTTCCGTTCGACTGCGCGACGAACCGCCTCGTCGAAGCGCACGCGCTCCATGACGGTCGTCGCCTGGGCGTGGGCGAATCGCGCGCCCATGTCCAGGGCGACAATCACGCACAGGCCAAGCGTCGCGAGAAGACGCCTATCCATGTGATGTCGCCGCTTCAGACGATCGCTCGTTCGGTCCGCGCCGCTCGACCAGCGACTTGACGACGACGTACAACACGGGAATGAACGCCATATTGAGGAACGTTGCGGCGATCATGCCGCCAAAGACCGTCGTCCCCACCGAGTGGCGCCCTTCCTGTCCCGCGCCCGCCGCGAAGACGAGCGGCAGGACGCCGAGGATGAAGGCGAGCGAGGTCATCAGGATCGGCCGCAGCCGGATGCGGGCGGCTTCGACCGCGGCCTCCGCGATGGTCAGGCCGCGCCGCCGAAGCTGTTCGGCGAACTCCACGATGAGGATGCCGTTCTTCGCCGACAGGCCGATGAGCATGACCAGGCCGACCTGGCAGTACACGTCGTTGATCAGCCCGCGCCCCCATTGCGCGGTGAGCGCGCCCAGCACGCCGAGCGGCACCGCGAGCATGATGATGAAGGGGAGCGTCATGCTCTCGTACTGGCCGGCCAGGGTGAGATAGACGAGCAGCAGGCCCAGCCCGAAGATCGCGATCGCCTGACGGCCCGCCTTGATCTCCTCGAGCGAGATGCCCGACCAGGCGAAGCTCATGCCCTGCGGCAGCGCACGTTTCGACAACTCCTCCATCGCCTGAATCGCCTGCCCCGAGCTGAATCCCGGCGCGGCCGACCCGCTGATCGATGTCGATCGGAACAGGTTGTAGTGAAAGATCACTTGCGGCGAGGTCGTCTCGGACACTGTGATCACGGTCGACAACGGGACCATGGCGCCGCTCATCGTTCGGACCTGATAACGCCCCATATCCCGGGGATCCGAGCGAAACTGCTGATCCGCCTGCACGTAGACGCGGTAGGCGCGATTGTTGAAATCGAAGTCGTTGACGTACGCCGAGCCCAGCAGCACCTGCAGCGTGTCGGTCACGTCGCGCATCGACAGGCCCAGGTTCTTCGCACGCTCGCGATCGATGGTGACTACGAGCTGTGGATCGTTGGCGGTGAAGGTGTTGAACAGCCCCGCCAGGCCCGGCGTCTGGTTTCCCTGCATGACGACGGTTTGGGCCGCGGCCGCGAGGTTCTCGATCGGCCCGCCGGTCTGGTCCAGCAGCTCGTACTGGAATCCGCCGAACTGACCCAGGCCGATGATGGACGGCGGCAGGAAGGGGAAGACGAGCGCACCCGAGATGCCGCTCAACCCGCCGAACAACTTGGCGACCACCGCGCGCGCCGAGTGCTCCTCGCCTTCCCGCTGGTCGAACGGTTTGAGGCTGGCGAACAGCATGCCGGCGTTCGACGCGGACCCGGCGAAGCTGAACCCGGCGACGGAGAAGATGCGGTCGATTTCCGGGGTCGCGCCGAGCACCGCCTCCGCCTGCTTGAGGATGTTGGTCGTGTAGTCCAGCGACGCGCCCGGCGGCGCCTGGACCACGACCATGACGTAGCCCTGATCCTCTTCGGGCACGAAGCCGGCCGGCACGCTGCGATAGACCCACCAGGTCGCGCCGAGAAGGGCGATGAACAGGAGCGCGATCGCCGCGCGCCAGCGAATCAGAACGGGCAGGCTGCGCACGAGGAATGCGGTGCCGCCGTCGATCACACGATTGACCCCCCGGAAGAAGAGGCCTTTTGGCCGCTCCTTGCCGAGGAGCCGCGCCGACAGCGCCGGTGTCAGCGTGAGAGCGTTGAACGCCGAGATCAACATCGAGAACGCGATCGTGAGCGCGAATTGCTGGTAGAGCCGCCCCGTCGTGCCCGGGAAGAACGCGACCGGGACGAAGACGGCCGCCAGCACGAGGGCCGTGGCGATGACCGCGCTCGTCACTTCGCCCATCGCCTCGGAGGCGGCCTCGCGCGCGGTTCGCCCGTACTCGTGGATGTGGCGCTCGATGTTCTCGATCACCACGATCGCATCGTCGACGACGAGGCCGGTCGCGAGCGTGATCCCGAAGAGCGTCAGCGTGTTGATCGAGAAGCCGAACAGCTTCACGAACGCGAAGGTGCCGATGAGCGAGACCGGAATCGTGACCGCCGGGATGAGCGTGCTGCGCCAGCTCTGCAGGAACAGGAAGATCACCAGGATGACGAGGGTGATGGCGGCCAACAGCGTGAGCAGGACTTCCCGGATCGATTCCGACACGACCGTCGTGGTCTCGAAAGCCACCTGGTATTTCAGGCCGGGCGGGAAGCGCTGCGAGAGGCGCTGGAGCTCGGCCACGACGTTGCGATAGACGTCGAGCGTGTTGGCCGACGGAAGCTGGATCACGGCGAAGCCGTTCGCGTCGACGCCGTTGAAGCGCAGGGTCGTGCTGTAGTTCTCGGCCCCGAGCTCGGAGCGGCCGACATCGCTGACGCGCACCAGCGATCCATCGTCGCCGCGCTTGACGATGATCTTGTCGAACTCGTGCGGCTCGGTGAGGCGGCCGACCGCCCGCACGCTGATCTGATAGGTCTGCCCGGTGCGCGCCGGCGTCTGGCCCACCTGACCCGCCGCGACCTGCACGTTCTGCTCGCGCAGCGCGTTCACGACGTCGGACGCCGTCAGCGCCCGCGCCGCGAGCCGGTCGGGATCCAGCCAGAGCCGCATGGCGAACTTCCGCTCGCCAAAGATGAAGACGTCGCCGACGCCCGGCACCCGCTTCAGCTCGTCCTTGATGTAGAGGTCGACGTAGTTGCTCAGGAACTGCGCGTCGTAGCGGTTGCCGTCCGAGTACACGCCGGCGCCCAGAACCCAGTTGCTCGCCTGCTTGAGCACCTGAATCCCGACCTGCTTCACCTCGATGGGGAGCCGGCCTTCCGCCAGAGAGAGACGGTTCTGGACGTCGACGGCCGCGAGATCGATGCTCCGGGTGACGTCGAACGTCACGATGATCATCGACGTGCCATCGTTCCCGCTCGTCGAGGTCATGGAGAGCATGCCCTCGACGCCGTTGATCGCCTGCTCGATCGGCGTCGTGACCGCGGTTTCGACGAGCTGAGCGCTCGCGCCGGTGTAGAACGACAGCACCACGACCTGCGGCGGCGCGAGGTTCGGGTACTGCGCGATGGGGAGCGTCGGCACGCTGATGGCGCCCGCGAGCAGAATCACGAGCGAG
>JACOUA010000039.1 GCA_016178075.1 Acidobacteriota bacterium | reverse complement strand
TATCTGACGCTCGACGGCGATGTGATCAAGGACGCGGCGTTCCAGGGCTCCGGCTGCGCGATCTCGAAGGCGTCGGCGTCGATGATGACCGACGTCGTCAAAGGCAAGACGCTGGCGCAAGCCGACGAGCTCTTCGATGGGTTCCACCGTATGGTGACCTCGTCGACCGACGCGCCCCCCGACACGGCGACGCTGGGCAAGCTTGCGGTCTTTGCCGGCGTCCGGGAGTTTCCGGTGCGCGTGAAGTGCGCCAGCCTTGCGTGGCACACGCTGCGCGCCGCGATGCAGGCGAAAGAAGAACCCGTGTCCACCAGATTCCACCGACACGACTTCTCCAGCACCCTCTTCGAGCAACGTCACGAGCGATCTGACGAGCGATCCGCTCAAGACGCTCGAGCTCAAGCCGAAGGTGATCGAGGCGCTCTCGCATGTCTTCGACCCCGAGATCCCCGTCAACATCTACGAGCTCGGTCTCATCTACGACATCATCGTCGACGAGCGCGCGGTGGTGGGGATTCGGATGACGCTGACGGCGCCCGGATGCCCGGCCGCGCAGATCCTGCCTGGCCAAGTGGCCGACGAGATCAAAAGGATCCAGGGCGTGAGCGACGCGAAGGTCGACGTCGTGTGGGAGCCGCCCTGGGACAAGGACAAGATGTCCGAGGCGGCGAAGCTGCAGCTGGGAATTTGGTAGCGATCCGGACGCCGATTTCGCGCGTACGACGGGCCACCGTAAACGCCATCACTCCGTACAGACCGCAAGACGCGAGCGTCACGGCAAGGGATCCGAGAAAGCCGGACACCAGCGCCATCAGCCGCTCGCGCACCACGGACTCCCGCACGCGGTTGGACAGCGTGTCGAACTGCACCGGCAAGCCGGGTTCAAATCGCCCGCGCCTTGCGACGCACGAGATCCCCAACGGGCGCGAAGAGCGCCGCGCCGGTCACCAGAAGCAGCGACAGAGAAACCTGGAGCACGACGACGGCCGCGGCGGTGAACCGGGATTCTTCAGGAGAATCTGAGCGAGTAGCGAAGATCGTCGAGCATGGCTGCGTGTTTTTCACGCATTTTGCTTCAGCACGTGCTCGCGCGTCTCTCGCGGGGATCTGCCAGGATCAGCCTGACGACGCGTCCGGACAGCCCGTCCGTTCGCTATAATCGGGGCATTCCCGCCGACGCACCTGTCCCGAAAGGTCAAGCATGCTCAGCGCCGGAACCAGGCTCGGGCCGTACGAGATTCAATCCGCGATCGGCGCGGGCGGCATGGGTGAGGTGTACCGCGCCCGGGACACCCGCCTGGATCGCCCGGTCGCCATCAAGGTGCTCCCGTCGCACTTTGCCGACGATCCCGATTTTCGCCAGCGGTTCGAGCGGGAAGCCCGAGCTGTCTCGAGCCTCAACCACCCCAACATCTGCACGCTGTATGACGTCGGGAATCATGACGGAACCGACTACCTGGTCCTCGAGTACCTCGAAGGCGAAACACTGGCAGCTCTTGTGGGGACACACGTCGCAAGAACGCCGCCGAACGAGAGCGAGGCGGCACAGGCGGGGGGAGTGGGGCCCCAAGCGCCCCAAGTTACGGAAGGACGACGCAACCAAGATCCGGAGCGTGAGCGACGGCAAACGCGTGGGGGTGGGGCCCCACGCGAATCAAGAAAACGCCCGCTGCCCATCCCCGACGCGCTCCACATCGCCGTTCAGATCTGCGACGCCCTCGAGGTCGCCCATCGTCAGGGCATCGTCCATCGCGATCTGAAGCCGGCGAACGTCATGTTGACGAAGTCGGGGGGCTCGCGGCACGGCTTGCGGCAGGTGAAAGTGCTGGACTTCGGCCTGGCCAAGTTCAAGGCGTCTGAAGCCTCGATGGCGTCCGGCTCGATGGTGACGATGCCGGGACCCGGGTTGACCGGACAGGGGATGATTCTCGGGACGCTGCAGTACATGGCCCCCGAGCAGATCGAAGGACACGAGGCCGATGCGCGCGCGGATCTCTTCGCGCTCGGCACGATCCTCTACGAGATGGTGACGGGCCGAAAGGCGTTCGAGGCGAAGAGTCAGGCCAGCCTGGTGGCGGCGATCCTCGAGCACGAGCCGCCGCCGATGGCGACGATACAGCCGGTGACGCCGGCGCCACTCGAGCGCGTCGTCAGGAAGTGCCTGACGAAGGATCCGGAGGCGCGCTGGCAGAGCGCGCGGGACCTCGGCGATGAACTGAGATGGGTGGCGGAAGCGGGATCTGGCGTGGGCGCGGCGCCCGTGCAACCCGTGTCGGGCCGCGGCCCACGGAGTACGGTGGCATGGATCGTCGCGGCGGTCGCCGTCCTCGTGGCGCTGGCGGCGTCGGTGCCCGCTGTTCGTTATCTCCGGAGTACGCCTGAAGTCGCGCCGGAGATGCGGCTGCAGATCGTGACGCCCCGAACGCCGAGCCCGTTGCAGTTTGCGCTATCGCCCGACGCCCGATACTTGGTGTTCCTGGCGGCCGCGGAGGGAACGCAGACGGAATTGTGGTTGCGCCCGCTCGCCGCGGCCAACCCGCAGCGCTTGGCCGGCACGGACCGCGCCTCTTACCCTTTCTGGTCACCCGACAGTCGATCGATTGGCTTCTTCGCCGACGGAAAGCTCAAGCGGCTCGATTTGGCCGGCGGGGCCGTTCAGACCGTCACGAATGCTCCCGCGGGACGCGGCGGCACCTGGAATCGCGATGGGGTCATCTTGTTCACGCCCAACGCCTCATCGCCGCTCTACCGTGTTCCAGCGGCGGGCGGAGAGGCGACGGCGTTGACTCGTGTCGAAGGCGCTACCAGTCACAGGTTCCCGCAGTTCCTGCCGGATGGTCGACACTTCTTGTATTTTGTCCAAGGCGGGTCCGAAACGCTCGGCGTGTATGTGGCAGCGCTCGACGACACGAAAGGCCGACGGCTGGTGGCCACCGATACGAACGGAGTCTTCGAGCCTCCCGACAGGTTCGTGTTCCTTCGACAGGGGACACTGTTCTCTCAGCGCTTCGATATGGCGGCAGGATCGCTCGTGGGGGATCCGGCCGTGATGGCCGAACAGGTCGCCTACGATAGTGCGTTCAACATTGCGGCGGTATCCGTGTCCTCCACCGGGGTGATTGCCTATCGTGCAGGGTCCAGCGTCGGCGGCCAGGAGCTCGTGTGGGTCGATCGAGGGGGGAAGCAGGTCGATCTCATCCGGCTTCGGGAGCCAGGGCCGCAGTTTTGCCCCGAGCTCTCGCCCGACGGCCGGCGGATCGTGCTCGATCGCACCGTGAACGGCAACCGCGACATCTGGATTCTCGAGCCGGCACGCAGCGTCGAGACCAGGTTTACGTTCGACTCCGCCGCCGATGCCACGCCGATCTGGTCGCCGGACGCGAGCCGCGTCGTGTTCCGCTCGGTCCGGTCTGGAACCTGGGATTTGTATCAGAAGCCGGCCAGCGGCGCCGGCGTCGAGGAGCGCCTCGTGGCGACCGACCAGTACAAGGTACCCGCGGACTGGTCACCGGATGGTCGCTTTCTGCTCTTTGGGACGCTCGATCCGACCACGAACCTCGATGTGTGGGCAGTGCCGCTGGACGGCGATCGGAAGCCGTTCCCGATCGCCAAGACCGCCTTCGAAGAACGCGACGGCCAGTTCTCGCCCGATGGACGGTGGGTGGCCTACGCCTCGAACGAATCCGGCCAGTTCCAGATCTATCTCCAGCCGTTTCCGGACGCCACCGGCGGCAAATGGCAGCTCTCGACTGGTGGCGGTACGCAGCCGCGCTGGCGCCGCGACGGCAAGGAGCTGTTCTATGTGGCACCGGACGGCACCGTCATGGCGGTGTCTGTCACGCTCTCAGCCACCGCCCGATCGGTGGACGTGGCCAACCCGGTTCAGCTGTTCGCGAGCCGGATCAACGCGGGTCAGAGCGGCCTGCTGCGCCACCAGTACGCCGTCTCGGCGGACGGCAAGCGGTTCTTGCTCAACGCGGTGACGGAAGCCGCCATGGTCGCGCCGGTCACGGTGATGCTCAACTGGAGGCCGGAGAAGTAGTGATCGGGTCGGGACTCGGGGGTCGGGATTCGCCGGCAAATCCACGAACCCCGAATCCCCAATCCCGAATCCCGGCAGCGTCAGATAAACGCCGGTGCTCCTGCCCTGAAATCCGCTCCGAGAATCCCCACCGAATCCGCGCCCAGCCAGGTGTCGAGCACCCGCGCGTAGACCGATCGGAAATCGGTCTCGTACTTCACATCGGCGCCGCTGTTCTCGAGCGTCGTGTTGTCGGCCGTCGGGTTGAGCGACGCGGCCGTGCCGTAGAGTCCTCCGCGCACGCCGCCGCCGAGGGCGAACATCAGGCCGCCGGCGCCGTGATCCGTTCCGGCGCTCCCGTTCTCGCTGATGCGGCGCCCGAACTCGGAGAACTGCAGGATGAGGGTCTGGTCGAGAAGGCCCTGAGTCCGCAGATCGTTGTGGAAGGCGATCAGCCCATCGTTGAGGATCGTCATCAGCGTGTTGTAGGCGCCGGCGTTCGTGTTCTGTCCGGAGTGCGTGTCGTAGCCGCCGGTCTGGACCCAGAAGACCTTGGTGCCGATGTTCTTCGCCATCGCGCCCGCCACGGCCTGGAGCGCCTGGCCGAAGCCGTTTGCCGGATACGACAGCGACGGCGCATAGGCGGCGACCGTGGCCACGCGGTCGAGCGTCGCGAGCGCGCCTTGTGCGGTGCTGTTGACGAACGAAAGTTGCGGGCGATTGACAGGCAGGTGCGAGCTGATGCTGTTCGCGGTCGATCGCTCGGCCTGAGCCTCGGCGCCCGTGTTCGGGCTGGAGAACGCGTAGGTCTGAATGTTCGGAATCGATGGAACCCCCACGGTGCGGGCCTCGAGGGTGTGCGGGGTTTCGCGGTTCGTGTTCCAGGCGACCAGCGCGTCGACGGGGGAGGGCAGCGAATCCAGATAGCGCCCGAGCCATCCCGGCCCTTGCGTCGAGCGCGGATCGGCCGTCGACCAGATGTCGGTGCCGAAGAAGTGAGATCGGCTCGAGTTCTCGTATCCGGTGCGTTGAATGATCGCCAGGCGTCCCTGATCGAAGACTTCCTTGAGTCCGGTCAAGCGCGGATGCAGACCGAGCGCACGGCCGGCGCTGTCGCTCCCGACCTGGAGCACGCTCGCGGCCGGCACCGCGAGCGTCGGCCGCCGGCTGTAATAGAAGCTGTCGGTGTACGGCACGAGCGTGCTGAGCGCGTCGTTGCCGCCCGACAGATACAGAACGACCAGATTGCGCGAGCCCGCGCCCTGCGCCTGGGCCAGCTCGGAGAGGAACCGCGGCGCGGAGAAGCTCAGGGTAAAGGCCGCGATGCCATCTCGGATGAAGTCGCGACGGTTCATCATATGGACCTCAGAGCATTTGAAGATCTGGTAATTGGTAGTTTGGTAATTGATTGAACGATTGAGACATTGAGTAATTGTCAATAGATTGGCAATTGATCAATTGATCGATCGACAATCAATCACCAGATTTCTAATCACCAAATCACCAGATGCATGCGTCATTGAAACTGATACTCCGAGGCGCCAACGATCAGATGCACCAACCCCGGCGCCTTCGCGAGTAACTGGGTGTCCGATCCCGTCCAGGCGCCCGTCGCCGTCAGGTATCCAAGCAAA
>JACOUA010000014.1 GCA_016178075.1 Acidobacteriota bacterium | reverse complement strand
GACCTGCGCGGGTCGCTGAAGGCGATGCCGGAGGCGTGTTTTTCCGCGCGGCCGAACGGGGCGAGCATCAAACTGACCCACTACCGCCGGCGCTACCGTCTTGACATCTGCGTCGGTTTATCGAGCAGCACGACCTCCTGTCCGTCGATCTTCAACGGCACATCGGCGGATGCGCCCTTGATGACTTGCAGCAGTCGTGCCCCCTCGCCGATCGACGGATCCATCATCAGCACGTCGTTGTTGGCGTCGCGCGTGACCGGCACGAACGACACACGCCGCAGATTCCGCCCCTGCACCACGACCCTCACGACCAGCCCGTCCTTCGAGTTCTCATATCCGGGCTGGTCGAACGCCGAGTGGCCGATCGCGTAGAGGATCGGTTTGCCGTTGTACACCTCCACGCCCTGTACCGTATGGGTCCCGTGGCCGAAGACCAGATCGGCGCCGGTCTCCAGCGCCACGTGCGCGAGCTCTCGTTGGTACTCTTCTGATTTCGTCCCGTCCCTCCGGCCGCTCGATCGCTCGGCGGCGGGGGGGCCGAACTGAACCGGAGTCCCGCCGTCGCGATTGTGATGGGAGACGACCACGAGGTCCGCGCGCGCGCGCAGCCGCCGGATGTCGGCGCGCAGGCGATCCACGTCGGACGAGTCGATCATCACGCCGTCTCGTGACGTGATCTTCGCGACGCCGGGCGTGGTCGCGGTCGCGAGCTGCTCGGCGTCCCGATACCAGCGGGCCGTGTACTGGAGGAATCCGATCTTGACGCCCTTGCGCTCGATGATCGCCGGCTCGTGCGCGGCGTCGATGTTGGCGCCTCCGCCGGTGTGCGCGATCCCATGCGCGTCCAGGACCTTCAGGGTCTGCAGGATATTGTCCCGGCCGTACGCGACGTTGTTCGCGACCCCCACGACCTTGACGTTCGCGGATTTTAGCGCCAGCGCGCCTTCGGGGCCCGGGTGACGCCATCCTTTCTTGTCGGGGATGTCGACCTCCGGTCCCTGGGAACTCACGAGCACGCCCTCGAGGTTGGCGTACACGAGGTCCGCCCGGTTCAGCGTGTCACGCAGGTGGACGAACGCCGTCGTGGGATCCGCGCGCCGCTGAATGTCGACGTCGCCGATGATCAGCAGCGTGACGGCCTTCTCGCCGTACGTCCCGGACCATTTCCATCCTCCATCCGCCGCTGCCAGACCGGCCACGAGGCAGATGGAGACAATGAAGATCAGACGGAAGCGACACCAAGCGGCGCTCGTCACGTCGTCCTCCCGTTCTTTCAGCGAAGCTCGAAGAGCCGATCCACCGTGGTCGACGCCGAATCCAGCTTCGTCGGACGCTGCAAGTAGAACCCTGCGGCATCCTGATACGCCTTCGCGAGCGCGAGCAGCTCCGTCTCCCCGAAGGGCCGCGCGAAAAACGTCACGTTCGTCGGCTGGCCGTTGGGGCTGAAGCCGTTGGGCACATTGACGGCGGGGTAGCACGCGAGGTTGGCCATCGTGGAGTGCCGCTGCGCCGGCCCTTGCGGGGTGGCCGGCCCGCCTTCACCGCCGCGGCCCCGGCCGCGTCCAGCACCGCCACCGCGACCGGCCTCGGCTGCCGCCGGATCTGCTGGCGTTTCAGCTCCGGCGGCGCGGCCTCCTCGACCGGGGGTGCCGCCGGCATTGTTCGACGCCACGAGGTAGACGTCGAGACCAGCCGTGGCCTCGGCGAGCTCCATCATCATCATCATGCGCACGCGCTGCGACTGCAGGTACTCGACCGCGGGGGTCAGCCACGCGGTCTTGCGTGCGCCGCCACGCGAGCCCGTCATTTTTCCCGCTCGCACCATGTGATCGAAAAACACGGCCGACTCGACGCCGAGCGCGGACAGGTTGGTCTCGAATGGCGGGATCGTCATCGGGGCGATGTTCGCGATTCCCAGTGTCCTGAGCGTGTCGAGCACTTTTTGCGCGTTCGCCTTCACCTCGGGGGTCGTGATGTCATCGAACGATTCCTTGATGTAGCCGACCCGAAGCTTCTTGATGTCGAGCTGCGCGTCCCAGTTGAACGGCACGTCGGACACGCTCATGTCGCGTCCGTCGGGCTTGGCGATCGCCTGCATCACGATGGCGCAGTCCTCGGCATATCGACAGATCGGGCCGAGCCGATCCTGCGTCCACGAGAGCGCCATCACGCCGTAGCGGCTGATACGCCCGAAGGTTGGACGCAGCCCCGCGAGGCCGCAGCGCGCCGCCGGGCTCAGAATCGATCCGCTCGTCTCCGTCCCGATGGCGAATCCCACGCACCCCGCGGCCGTCGCGGACGAGGGGCCGGCCGACGATCCGCTCGATCCGACCGCCGGATCCCACGGGCTCTTCGTCTGCCCGCCGAACCAATTGTCGCCGGCGGCGAGCTCGCCGGTCGTCAGCTTCGCGATCAGCACCGCCCCCGCGTCCCGCAGCATCTCGACGACGCTGGCGTCGTAGTCGAGGACTTGATCCTTGAGCGGCGCGGTCCCCCATGTCGTCCGGTAGCCCTTGACCGAGATGATGTCCTTCGCGCCCCACGGAATGCCGTGCAGCGGACCTTTGTACTTGCCGGCGGCGATCTCGGCGTCGGCCTGCTTGGCCTGCGCCAGGCCGACGTCATCGAGGAAGGTCACCACGTTGTTCAGGCGTCCGTTGTAGCGGTGGAGGCGCGCCAGGTACATCTCCGTCAGCTCGACGGAGGTGACTTTCCTCGTTCGAAGGAGCTCCGCCAGGTGGCGGACCGGCCAGAACGCCACGTCTTCGAGGTTCGCTGGCCGTTTGAGCGCCGGCGGCGCGCTGAGACGGAACGGCTTCTTCGTCTTGTTCACCTCGATGCCCGGCACGATCGAGCTGAAGTGGAACGGCGGCGACACGTCGTTCGGGATTTCCAGTTTGCGCACGGCCTCGAATCTGGTGAGGTTCTGATTGGCGGAGTTCACGATCCCCTCGCGCTCGGCTTCGGTGAGCTCGATGCCGGAGAGCTTCAGCGCGTCGGTCACCATCTCCAGCGTGAGTTTCTCGGCGCCCGCGTCCTGCATCCGGGCCCAGAGGACGCCGGGCGCGAGCGTGGAACCGAGGCCGAGACCCGCGAAGTGAGCCATGAACCGCCGCCTGGTTTCATCGAGCTGAGGCATGTCGTCTTTCCTGGCCGCGCACGCGGGCGTTCGGGCCGGGGCTGAAAAAAGTCGTCGTCGGGATGGGTTGGCGCCATTGTAGCCGCAAACCGCGATCAGCCGGAACATGCTCGCATGTGGGCGACCGAGGGTTGACACGTGGCGCACAGAACGCATACTTGTGGCGTTCCGGCTGACCCCAAAAGGAGAGTTCCCTCATGACTGCCCGCCCAGCCGCGGTCTGCGTCACCCCGCTCGCCCTCGCGCTAGTCCTCGTCGTGGCAACGAACGCCTTCGCGCAGATCGACACCGGTTCCATCGTCGGGACGGTGAAAGACCAGTCGGGGGCCATCTTGCCCGGCGTCACGGTCACGGCCGCCCAGGAGGCCACCGGCGTCGTGTTGACAGCGGTCGCCAACGGCGCCGGGCAGTACGTGTTTCCCAGCCTCAAAGTTGGGCGCTATGTACTGTCGGCCGAGCTCTCCGGGTTCAAGCGTGCGCTCCGGCGCGACATCGATGTCAACGTGCAGGCCCGCGTGGAGATCGATTTTCAACTGAGCGTCGGCGAGATGTCCGAGGAGGTCGTTGTCAGCGCACGCGCCGAGCTCCTGCAAACGCAGTCGGCAGACATCGGCAGCATTGTCGACGCGCGCCAGGTGCGCGATCTGCCGCTGCTCGGGCGCCGGTACTCGGAGCTGGCCTTTCTCACGCCGGGGGTGGTCGTGGCGCCGGCCGGCATTACGAGCCGCGGCGAAGACACCTTCTTCAACGCCAACGGCAACTACGCCACCTGGAACAACTACACGCTCGACGGCGCCGACAACAACTCGTTCTCGACGAACCTGCAGGAACGCAGCCCGCAGGTCGTCCAGCCGCCTGTCGACGCGCTGCAGGAATTCAAGGTCCAGACGCGCACGTATTCGGCCGAGTTCGGTAAGTCTGCCGGCGCGGTGATCAACGCCTCGGTCAAACAAGGGACGAACGAGTTTCGAGGCAGCGGCTACGAGTTCTTTCGCGACGAGAGGTTCAACGCGAACACTTGGGAGAACAACCGCGCCGGCCGTCCGAAGGGTCCCTTCGACCAGCACATCGCCGGCGCGACGCTCGGCGGCCCGCTGACGAGAGGGAAGACGTTTTTCTTCGGCGATTACCAGGCCACGCGCACCAAGCGGGCGCTCTCCCAGACGGCGACGGTCCCGACGGAGCGGATGCGAACCGGCGACCTCAGCGAGCTGACCGGTGCCATGACGGCCGCGAATCCGTTCGTCCCGGCCGGGTGCGTCAATGCCGCGGCCAAACGCGTCAATTCGAGCTGTATCGATCCGGTAGCCGCCCGCCTGATCAACCTGTACCCGCGGCCCAACGTGCCAGGGGCCGGTTTCTTCAGCAACAACTACATCTCGAACGGCATCCTTCGCGGCGACATCGATCAGTTCGACGTCCGCGTCGATCACACCCTCAGCCAGAAGGATCAGATCTTCGGCCGCTACAGTTACCAGAACACCAACCGGCATGAGCCGCCGCTCCTCGATGACCCGGTGGCCTCTGGCGACTTCGCGAGCGACATCCTCATCCGCGGGCAGAACGCGGTTGGAGGCTGGTCGCGTGTCGTCGGCAGCTCGCTCTTCTCGGAGTTCCGCTTCGCCTACAACCGGGTGCGGTCGGACTCGGTGCATCCGGCATTCGGCGTCGACGCGAACAGCCAGTACGGCGTGCGCGGTGTACCGAACGATCCGCGGTTTTTCGGCGGGCTGCCCCACATGCCCATCACCAGGTTCACCCGACTCGGCGGACCGTTCTTTCGGCCGCAGTTCCAGACGTCACAGGTCTATCAGTTCGCCGAGAACGTGACGTGGACCCAGGGGAGTCACAACTACAAGTTCGGTTTCGAGCGACGCCGTGACCTCGTGCGCTACATCGATCTGCGCTCGCTCAATGGGGAACTGGCATTCAACGACGGGCGCTACACGGGATTCGGTTTGGGCGATTTTCTGCTCGGGCTGTCGAGCGTCCAGCGCCTCACGCTGTTCCATCAGCCCGACTTGTATACCGACGGCTGGCAGGTGTACGCGCAAGACGCCTGGCGCGTGGCGGGTGCGCTCACGCTCAACTATGGATTGCGCTACGAGTATTTCTCGCCGCTCTTCGATCGGGACAACAAGCTGACGAACATCAACCCTGCTACCGGCGACATCATGACGGCGTCGAGCTCGGGGGGCGTCTTCGAGCGTACGCTCATCCAGCCCGATCGCAACAACGTCGCACCGCGTATCGGCATCGCCTGGGCGGCCACGCCGACACTCGTCGTTCACGCGGGCTACGGGATCTTCTACCAGGAGACCGACCGCTACGGCAGCGAGAGTCAACTCGGGTTGAATCTGCCGCAGCTCGTCGATGCCGCCATCACGGCCAACTCGCCGAACGATCGGCCCGCCTTCACGTTTCAGCAGGGGTTCACGCCGCTCACGCCGGCGACGGTCAACCGGTCCGTCGTCCAGTGGCGGATCCAGGACCCCAATCAGAAGACGCCCATGGTCCATCAGTTCTCGGTTGGGCCCGAGTGGCAGTTCGCCCCGGCGATGACGGCGGCCGTCGAGTATGTCGGCAACCGGACCCGCAACGGCCGACGCCTGCGCAATCTGAACGAAGGGATCATTCAGCCAGGCAACGTCGTCGTCTTTCCGTTCGCGCGCTTTGGCTTCGGGTCGGCATTCCTGGAGCAGATCGTGACCAACGGCCGCGCGGACTACAACTCGATGCAGCTGCGCGTGCAGCGGCGGATGCGTGACGGGCTCGCGTTCACGGTCGCGTACACCTGGGGCCGCGCGCTCGGCGACTTCTTGGACCATTTGAGTGCCGGCGGCGGCGCGACCGGGAACTTCCCAGGATCCGCCTATGCCATGGAGAAGGACTACGGCCCGCTCCCGTTCGACGTTCGCCACCGCCTCGTCACGAGCTTCATCTATGAGCTGCCGTGGGGCGGCGGGCGCAGGGTCGAACCGAAGGGCGCTCTCGGAGCGATCGTGAACGACTGGGTCGTCAACGGGATCCTCACGCTCAACGGTGGGCTGCCGTTCACGGTCACGTCGAACGACCGGCAAAACACGGGACCTGGCCGCCTGATCCGCGCGGATTGTCTTGCAGGTGCGCAGCCGTCCGGCCTCGAGCGGACCATCGATCGTTGGTTCGATACGAGCGCCTTTGCCGTACCGGCGCTCTTCACCTACGGCAACTGCGGCTACAACACCCTGCGCGGGCCGAAGTCGAAATCGATGAACCTGTCGATCTTCAGGACCGTGCCGCTCCCCAACAGTCGGCGGCTCGAATTCCGACTCGAGACCTTCAACCTGTTCAACTGGGTGAATTTCGGCTTCCCTGGGGCGAGCGTGTCCAATCTCAACGCCTTCGGACGCATCACGACGACGCTGGGCGATCCGCGCGAGATGCAGTTCGCCGTCAAGTTCTATTTCTAAGTGGACCACTCAGCGGGGCACGATGTGCACCCACGTCCGGGTGAATCGCTGATGGCGCGTTCGACGCGTGCGTCGCTCGGGACCATCGGTGCCGTCGGGGTTCTGGTCGGACTCGCTGCGACCGGTCCCGGAGCCTCGGCCCGACTTCCGCAGGACCGGGGCGCGGCCGGCGCGTGGCAAAAGATTCTGAAGCTGCGGACCACGGCGAGCGCCATGCACATCACCGCTCATCCGGACGACGAGCATGGGGGAGTGCTGGCGCTTCTCAGTCGGCGCGACGGTGTGCGTCTGGCGCTCTTGACATTGAACCGGGGCCAGGCGGGTGACAACGCCATCGGCCCGGAGCTGTTCGACGGCCTCGGGCTCATTCGGACCGAGGAGCTCCTCGCGGCCGACCGTTACTACGGCGTGGACGACCAGTTTTTCACGACCGTCGTCGATTACGGCTTCTCCAAGCGACTGGACGAGGCGCTTGAGAAATGGGGGAAGGACTACGTGCTGCGCGACGTCGTCCGCGTCATCCGGATGAATCGACCCTTCGTCTTGATCTCCAGGTTTCAGGGCAACGAGCGCGACGGTCACGGCAATCACCAAACGGCGGGGCTGGTTACGCAGGCAGCGTTCAGGGCGGCCGGAGATGCCTCGATGTTCCCCGAACAGATCAGGGACGGGCTTCAGGCGTGGCAGCCGCTCAAGCTCTACATCGGAGGCGTTCGGGAGGATGAACAGTGGAACGTGCGCGTCGACGCCGGGGAATACAGCCCGTGGCTCGGTGATTCCTACGCAAACTTCGCACGACTCGGTCTGAGTTTCCAGCGGTCCCAGAACAGCGGTCGGTACAGTCCCGCACCGGGACCTTCATACAACTACTACAGGCGTGTCGGGTCAGTGATGGACGCCCCGGAGAAGGAGGGGTCGTTTTTCGATGCCATCGACACATCGATGCCCGGCTTGTTCAGGGCGCTCGGTAGACCCGAGCCGGCCGACGCCGCCCGGATCCTTGGTGGCATCGCCGCGACGGTCACGCGCGCGATGAGCGCCTTTACACTCAGCGACCCGTCGGCGGCAGCGCCGGCGCTCGCCGAAGGTCTGAAGGCGACGCGTGACGCGCGCGCCGCGCTTGGTCACGACCCCGCGGTGGCGTTCGTGCTGACCATCAAAGAGCGCCAGTTCATGGATGCGCTCAACGCGGCGCTCGGCATCGAACTTTCAGGGCTCGCTCAGCCCGCAGGGGCGACCGAGCCGACAGGGCCGTTGGCGGCCTTTGGGCCGTCGGCCACGATGTCACCGCCGGTTCCAGGACAACGGTTCGAGGTGCGTGCGCAGCTCACGAACCACGGCCGCCTTGCCGTCACACCCAGTGAGATCAACCTGGTCACCGCACGAGGCTGGCAGGTCGCCAAGCGTGAGGGCCCCCTCGCCACGCTGGGCTACAACCAGACGGTGCAACAGCGCTTCACCGTTACGCTTGACGACGATGTGGCGCTTAGCACGCGGCCGTACTTCGCGCGGGGTTCGATCTTCGAGAACCGCTACAGGGTGAACGACGAGACGCAATACGGACGGCCTGTTTCCGAGCCTCCCGCGGTCGCGGTGGCGAAGTACACGGTAAATGGCGTCGACGTGGAAGTCCGAGAGAGCGTCCGACGGCGTGAACCCAAGCTTCCGTACGGAGATGTGCTGCGTGAACTGAGGGTGGTTCCCGCTTTGTCGGTGAGCGTGTCGCCGAGCACGGCGGTCGTACCGAAGAGCGCGCCGATCAAGCGGCTCGACCTGCAGGTGTCGCTCCTCAACAACTACGACGGCGCGATGTCGGGCACCCTCGCGCTGCGCCTGCCGGCGTCCTGGACTTCCAGTCCGGCGAATCAGCGCTTTGCGTTCGCGCGCGCCGGCGAGCGGACGATGTACGGCTTCGCGGTCTCGATCCCGGCGCTGGAAAGCCGGAGCTACACAATCGAAGCGCTCGCCACCGCTAATGGCCGGGAGTACCGCGAGGGGTATGACCTCATCGATCAACGCGATCTCGAGCTCGGGTATCTCTATCGCCCGTCCACGGTCGACGTCCGCGGCGTCGACGTCGACGTTATCAAAGGTTTGCACGTCGGCTACGTGATGGGTGTGGGGGATCAGGTGCCCGCGGGCATCGCGCAGCTTGGCTACAAGGTGACGCTCCTTGGGGATCAGGAGCTGGCGTCGACTGATTTGAGTCAGTACGACGCCATCATGACTGGGACGCGTGCCTTTGCTGTTCGTCAGGATCTCAAAACCTACAACCAACGGCTGCTCGACTACGTGAGGGATGGCGGCAACCTGATCGTGCTCTACAACACGCAGGAGTTCGTGCCTGATAAGTGGGCGCCGTTCCCCGCGCAGCTGCCGCCGCGCGCCGAGGAGGTCTCGGAAGAGGATTCACCTGTCGAGATCCTGGCGCCGACACATCAGGTCTTCAACTGGCCGAACAAGATCACCACAGCCGATTTCGACGGCTGGGTCGAGCAGCGCGGCTCGAAGTTCTTCACCGAATGGGACAAAGCCTACGCGCCAATGATCGCCACGTGGGACAGGGGTCAGCCGCCCCAGAAAGGGGGCTGGGTCTGGGCGCGGTACGGCAAAGGCAACTACTCCTACTTTGCGTACGCGTTCCACCGCCAGCTGCCTTACGGCGTGCCGGGCGCCTACCGCCTCCTCGCCAACGTCCTCGCGCTCAGCAAGTCGCCGTCACGCTAAGGATTCGTCCGGAAATAAGGGTGTCATTCTGGGCGTCGAGGCGCCCGCCTGGCAAGGCGTGACGAACGCGCATACCGGGCGTATGTAAGTGAGGAGCAACGCAGCCAAGCGGGATGCATCGGCGTCCAGAATGGCACCGTTATTTCCGGACGACTCCTTGGCGTTCGCGTCTCATCGCAAACGCGCCGTACGCCGCGACGGCCAGTGCCAGAAACGCGAAGCTGAAGTACACGCCTTCTCGGGGCCCTGTGACGAAGATATAGAGCCACAGGAGGCCAGACACGATCGCCGGCGCCGGAT
>JACOUA010000013.1 GCA_016178075.1 Acidobacteriota bacterium | reverse complement strand
GCCGCCGGCACGCGCCCGGAGATCCTCCACCGACGGTAGCAACGCTCCATAGACATAGTTCTCGACGGCCTCGATCTCGGCGGCCGTCGGAAACTCTTTGAGGTCGCGGCAACCCGTCGCCGAATTGAGATGCGTCACCTCTGGCGATGCGAAAGCGTGAAATAGCAGGCTGCAGGACGGGCGGCCGGGTTCGATGCCCCGGCGGCCTTCCAACGCGAAATCCTCAAAGCCCGGTTGCGCCCGATCGAGGTCGGGCAGCTCCCGATGGAGTTCAGCCGCGAGGTCTGATGCCAGGATATTCAAACCGTGCGCGGAAAAGAGGTCGGCCCAGCCCGCTTGCGCCAGACGCTGGCACGCGGCCGTGACATGGTCGATCAGCGGGACCGGGGTACCGGTCCGCGCGATAGAGGACCGAAACACCTGAACTGTTGAAGACTTGCTCATTTGGTCCCTCCGCCAGCCGCCGCCGAAATGCTTTCCAGTGTCACCTAGAGACGGACACGGACGTGGTTTTCCGAGCGTAAGTGTGACGGCCTCCAATCAGTTCGAAGGCATCGCCCGTCCGAGTCATCGAGAAGCCGTGTTTATACACGAGGTCGAACGCCTAAACCAGCGGAATCGGGCGCTAAAATCTCGACTGCTGACGCTATGCTTCCGGTACGGCAGCGTATGCATGTCGACGGTGCGTGCTGGCGCTCTCCTTTTTGAACTCGCATCCGCGCTGCCGCGCCAGCCATGGCGCTTCACCCACACGTTGACGTTGGGATGGGGGGGACGCGCGGTTCCGCTGGAACGACAGATTCCGAGTTCGCTGACGACTGAAACCGCTAGTCGGGGCATCGGACGTCGATGCGTCTAACCGCGGTGATTTGGCGCGCCCGGCTGGACTCGAACCAGCGGCCCCGAGCTTAGAAGGCTCGTGCTCTATCCGCCTGAGCTACGGGCGCGTTTGGACGTGGTGCTTCCATATCGTAACGCTGAACGCCGCACCCCTAAAGCACCCCCGGTTCGCGCCTGGGCAAGACGATGCTGGCGAAAAACCTCGTGCATCAGGCGATTCTCGCCGGCCACTCCGCCCGGTTCCTCGCCACGAGGCGCAGGCGTCGAGCGCTTCGAGGATCCGGCCGACGTTCGCGTCGAGGAAGCTGATCGATACGTAGTATGCGCGAATAGACTCGCGTTGGCCCTGCTCGCTGACGCCCCAATGCGGCGGGGTCGTAAACCACGCGGCAGGCGGCGCCCCGCAGTCCGGCGATGACGCGGGGGCAGCGATTCGTTCGAGAGGATACAAATCGAAGTACTTCCGCGGCGCGATGAACGGACAGTGCGGCCGGTAAAACCCGGCGCCGATGAAGAACGGCCGATCCTTGTTGTGCTCGAGGAGCGCGATGGTCTCGGTGGCCACCTTGCCGTCGGTGTGTTTCTCGTCAACCGCCGGCGAGGCGTGATAGGCCCGCGCGCTCCCGAGCCCGCGCGCCGGCGTGAAGTTCGTGAGCTGATCCTCCTCGTCTTTGGCGATTCCGCGAGGATTGACGAAGGCGTCCCACGACGCCGAATCGTCCAGCCCGCTCGTCCCAATCTGCCCGGGGTTTCCGTAGTGATAGATCTTGCCGACGCGCGCGGCGAAGTATCCGTTGCGCCTGAACATCTGCGGCAGCGTCACCACGTCCGGCAGGATGGTTCGGAAATCCGTCTGCAGGTCGTGAACGCGAGTCGTGTCCGGCCGCAGGCCCGTCAGGAGCGAGAAACGGCTCGGACTGTACAGCGGAAACTGGGTATACGCGCGATCCAATGAAACCCCGCGCGCGGGCAGGCGATCGAGATTGGGAGTCTTGGCCAGCGGGTGGCCGTACGTTCCCATGTCGTCGTTGAGATCGTCGGCCATGATGAGGAGCACGTTCGGCCGGGGAGCCTGCGCGAGGGTCGCTTGCGGGGGCCCGGTCAGGGCGGCAAAGACCAACGTCGCGCAGAGATTCCGACCGAGGCATCGATGCATGCGCGGCACACTGTCACGGTCGCTTCAAGGCACGCAACCAACAGTCACACGGAGCCTGGTCCGATGCTCTATCATGAGACCGCTCGAGCGAGAGCTCCAGAGACCGGGATGAAATCGAAAATCGTCGCGATCGCCGTTCTGCTGGCACTTGCGGCTTCACACGCGACCGCTGAGAGCCGTCCCAACGTCGTCCTCATCTACGCCGACGATCTGGGCTACGGCGATGTGTCGGCCTATGGCGCGCGTCGCCTGAAGACGCCGAACATCGACCGGCTCGCCCGCGAAGGCGTCCGGTTCACGGACGCCCACGCGTCGGCAGCCACCTGCACACCCTCTCGTTACGCGATGCTCACCGGCGAGTATGCGTTCCGCAAGGCCGGCACCGGGGTTCTGCCCGGCGACGCGGGGCTGATTATCGAACCGGGGCGGACGACGCTGGCCAACGTGTTTCAGCGGGCGGGCTATGCAACCGGGATCGTCGGCAAGTGGCACCTCGGCCTCGGTTCCGTGGGAGGGCCGGACTGGAACGGCGAGATTCAGCCGGGTCCGACCGACATTGGATTCGACACGGCCTTCATCATGCCCGCGACGGGCGACCGTGTCCCGACGGTTTACGTCCAGAATCGCCGCGTCGTCGGCCTCGACCCGGCCGATCCGATCGGCGTGAGCTACGACCGGCCACTCGACGACTCGCCTACCGGCCGCGGGAACCCGACGCTCCTGAAGATCCACCCAAGCCACGGTCACGACCAGACCATCGTCAACGGGATCAGTCGGATTGGCTACATGACCGGCGGCAAGGCCGCGCGCTGGACGGACGAAGACATGGCGGACGTCTTCACCCGCAAGGCGACCGCCTTCATCGAGGAGCATCGCGAGACGCCCTTCTTCCTCTTTTTCGCGCTGCACGATCCGCACGTGCCGCGCGTGCCGCATTCGCGCTTCGTCGGCGCCACGCCGATGGGGCCGCGCGGCGACGCGATCGCGCAACTCGACTGGTCCGTTGGCGAAGTGCTCTCAACGCTCGACAGGCTCGGGCTTGCGAAGGACACGCTCGTCCTTTTCACCAGCGACAACGGCCCGGTGCTCGACGACGGATATCGGGATGAGGCGGTCGAGAAGCTTGGCGATCATTCGCCCGCTGCGTCGTTTCGCGGCGGAAAGTACAGCAACTTCGAGGGCGGGACGCGCGTGCCGTTCGTGGTGCGCTGGCCGGCTCGAGTCAAGCCAGCCGTTTCCGATGCGCTGATCTCCCAGGTCGATCTCATCGCGTCGTTTGCCGCGCTCGTCGGTCCGCCCTTGTCGGACCGACGGGCGCAAGACAGCGAGAACGTGCTGCAGGCGCTGTTGGGCGCGTCGAAGACCGCGCGCGCTTGGCTGGTCGAGCAGGCGGGCTCCCTTTCACTGCGGGACGGACAGTGGAAGTACATCTCCCCCGGCAGGGGCCCGAGAATCAATCAGAACACGAAGATGGAACTCGGCAATGATTCGGAGCCGCAGCTGTACGACCTCGCGGCGGATGTGGGAGAGCGGAAGAATCTGGCCGCGAGCCGTCCCGAGAAGGTGCGCGAGATGGCGGCGCGGCTGGACGGAATTCGCCGCGCGAACCAACCGCGGCGGCCGTCAAGCGTCCGAACGTCCTTCTGGTCGTCGCTGACGACTGGTCGTTCCCTCACGCCGGCGTCTACGGGGACCGGACCGTCAACACGCCGAATTTCGATCGCATCGCGCCTAGCCGCCATTTCACCTCCGAAGTCCTGGTCCTCTTCAAGCGTAACGCTCAGGATGTTGACACATCTCCATGACAAGCGTAGCGTCGCCCTCATCGTTCGCGCGGGGTGGGTCCTGCGCGCATCAAGAAACGAGGACCTATGACCTCGATGCCTCGCTGGGTGTTGGCGTTCGCCGTGGCCCTGCTGGTGGCCACTCCAGCGCTCGGCCAGGAGTACCGCGGCCGCGTGCAGGGCAGCCTCAACGACCAGGCGCAACTCGCCCTGCCTGGCGCGCAGGTCACGCTGCGCAACGACGCGACCGGCGTCGCCGTCACGCGCACGACCGGACCCGAAGGCCGGTACCTGTTCGACTACGTCGACCCTGGCACCTATACGCTCACCGCGGAGCTCAACGGCTTCACGACGGTTGTGCAGCGCAACGTGATCGTGCAGGCGCGCGGCGATGTGACGGTCGACGTCCTCATGAAAGTGGCGGGTCTGAACGAAACGGTGACGGTCGAGGCCAGCCCGGTTGCGATTCAGTTCAATACGAGCAGCAAAGATCTGACGCTCGACCAGAAGGCGGTGCAATCGCTCCCGATCATCAGCCGCAACCCGACGCAGCTGGCGTATCTCAGCCCGGTCGTCCGCAACGCCGGCAACAAGAACGAGACGTCGCCGTACCACCACTGGGCGGGCAACGACATGGACGTGGGCGGCGGCACGTATCGCCGCAACGACGTCCTGCTCGATGGCACGCCGCTCGAGGCCGGCCCGAAGATCGCGTACACGCCGCCGATGGATGCCGTCGCCGAGTTCAACGTGGCCACCAATGCCGTCGACGCGGAGTACGGCCACAGCGCGGGCGGCATCATCACGATGTCGCTCAAATCGGGCACGAACCAGTACCGGGGATCAGGGTACTTCGTGGGACGCAACCCCGGCTGGAACGCCGTGACCAATCGCGTGTCGCGGCAGCACAGCGACAATGCCTACAGCCAAGGCGGCGGCACGCTCGGCATGCCGCTTCGCCGCAACCGGGTGTTTCTCTTCGGGACCTTCGAGATCTCCCGCGTCACGGAAGTGCTGCCGCGAGCGCTGACGCTCCCGACCGCGCTCGAGCGGCAGGGCGACTTCTCGCAGTCGTTCAACCGGGACGGCTCCCTGCGCGTGATCTACGACCCGTGGACGTCACACTTCGCGCCCGACGGGCGGACGATCATCCGGGATCCGTTTTCGGGCAACCGCATTCCCCGAGACCGGTGGGACGGCTCGACTGGAACATCAGCGATCGCTGGAAGACGTTCGCGCGCGTGAGCCGGTTTCGGACCGATCAGGACATGCCCGACTTCACGGGTGGCGGCGACTCCTTCAAGCTGCGGCCGCAGCAGGGCAGCAAGCGCAACGGCTGGAACATCGCCGCCGATGCCGTCTACACCATGAACGCGAGCACGGCGTTCAACCTGCGAGGCGCGTACTACCAGGTCGAGGACAAACGCGACTATCCGGATCTGTCGTTGCAGCCCTCGAACTACCGCGACCTGTGGCCCAACGGCTGGTACGAGCCGTACCTGGACGGGCGGCCGATCCTCTATTTCCCCGAGATCAACATGGGGAATTACGGCACCTACGGCGTCGGCAGCACCTGGTGGCAGATTCCCGAGGGCTACAGCCTGCACGCCCGCTTCAACAAGTACCTGCAGCGCCATTCGATCAAGACCGGCAGCGAAGTGCGCTGGAAACGCGGGGAGGCGGCCCGCTTCCGCTTCTTCAACTTCGTCGTCAACGCGAACGCGACGGCGGACACGACCAACAGCCCGAACCTCCAGCGCGTGGGCCATCCCTGGGCGAGCTTCCTGCTCGGCGCGCTCGACAACAACTCCAGCGCGCAGTACGTGCCGATGCAGCGGTCGGACACCGAGATGTATGCGCTGTACGTGCAGGACGACTTCCGGATCCGCGACAAGGTCACGCTGAATCTGGGCGTGCGGTGGGAGTACGAAGGCGGCCTGTTCGACCCTGAGTACCGGCTGCCGCGGGATATGAATCTCACGCAGCCGATTGCCGGCCTGCAGCAGGCGATCGATCCGCGCATCCCCGCCGAGGTGCGCGCGATCATGGCGCAGTCGGCCGGACAGAAGGGCTACAGCTACAACGGCGCGTTCTACTTCACCGACCAGGACCACCCGCGCAACGTCAAGCCCACGCCCACGCAGTTCATGCCGCGCGTGGGCCTGGCGTGGAGCCTCGACCGTCGGACGGCCATCCGCGCCGGCTATGGCCGGTTCTACACGCCGCAGATGCTCGTCGATCAGAACGACACGATGGGGCAGCTCGATCTCGGCGCGTACAGCCCGGTGACGTCGATCCTTCCCACCGTGCAAGGCGTGCCGCAGGTGCGGTTGTCGGATCCGTTCCCGCAGGGACTGACGCCCGCGTACGGCAAGCGCTACGGCAGGTACACCGGCCTCGGCGACAACGTGCGTTGGGATGAATATCGCCAGCGGCCGTCGATCAGCGATCGCCTGAGCGTCTCGATTCAGCGCGAGCTGTGGGCGCGCACGATTCTCGACGTCTCGTATCTCCTGAACTTCATCAGCCGCGACGGCTACACGAAGAACTTCAACATGATGGACCCGCGCCTGAGCTACCAGTACGGCGCGCAACTGTCGGTGGCCGTGCCCAACCCGTTCTTCAACTACGGGACCGTGGACACCTTCCCGGGCCAGCTCCGCTCGCGCGCCACCGTGGCGCGGTCGGACTTGCTCAAGCCGTATCCGCAGTACCTTAGCCTGCTGCAGGACTGGACGAACGGCCGGCAAGCCCGCTATCAGACGCTCGAGCTGCGTCTGCAGCGTCCGTTCCATCGAGGACTGTCGCTCCTCACGGGCTACGCCTACGTCCGCGGCACGCGTCAGGAGTTCTACGACAACGTCGACGAGTACGACGCGCACTGGACGTGGATTGACGTGCCCGATCCGCGTCATCGGCTGAACGTGTCGATCGTTTGGGACGTGCCGGTCGGCCGCGATCGGCGCCTCGGGTCGGGGATGACTCGGGCGCTCGACGCGGTCGTCGGCGGCTGGGAGATCGCCGGTATCTATCGCTACGAGTCGGGCCAGTATCTGCGCTTCGGCGGCCTGCTCGCGCCCGGCGCGACGCCGAAGACGATTGACGAAGTCGGGGCGGGCAAGTTCTGGTTCGACACCACCGGCTTCGAACGCCTGCCGGCGTTCACGCGGCGCGCAAACGCCTGGCAGTACGACGACCTCAAGGGGCCGAACTACACGAACGTGGACCTCGCGCTGTCCAAGCGCGTCCCGCTCACGGGAGGGGTGAACCTGAACCTGCGGCTCGAGGCGTACAACCTGCTGAACGGCATGAACTGGGCGAATCCCTCGACCTCGATCGGCGCCTCGGACTTTGGCCAGGTGCTGCGGCAGGCCGATGCCTACTTCGGCCGACAGCTGCAGTACACGCTGCGAGTGGAGTTCTAAGGGCGCGAGTGAACGATCATCGCGCGCGGTGCCACGGATGCAGCACCGTCGGCGTGTTCGCGTATCGCCTCATCGTCACGGCGAGCGTCCGACCACAGCCGGGATTCAGACGCACCGTCAGTAGGGGTGAATTGATCGGCGTGGTCATGCCGCCGTGCGTCACGCTCAACAGTTGATGCTCACCGTAGCCGCCGCCCTGGACGATGACGGTTCGAGCGTGCGCTGGGCTGAGGTTGATGAGCGTGACCGTCGTGCGAGTGTCGGAGAGTTCTGAGACGAGCGCGGCGACATCTTCGGGCAAGCCGGCGCGCTTTCGATCCGGATCGAAATACCGGAGACGGGCATTGACCAACCCGCCCGAGCGGCCGGGCATCAGCGCGCCCCACATCAATTGCACCAATGACTCCGTCGCGGCCGGATTGTGGTCGAGCATGTTGTCGGCCAGGCGCTTTTCCGGCGGCGTCGTGTCGCGGCGAAGCGCGCTCACGCGCTCTCGGATGCTCTTGAGATCGCGCTCCAGCGCCTTCTCGGGATACGCGGGGTCCTGGCCGCTCAGAAAATCGCCCCAGCCAAAGCGGCCGACGCGCGCCAAGTCCTCGGGCTTTTGCGACCAGTACCAGACGTCCAGCACGCCGACGTTCCAGGGACTGGTCCGCCACCCGTACCATCCGTTCGCGCCATGCATCGACGGATACTGCCGGCGCCCGTCAATCTCACGCGCGTGTGAATTCACCGCGTTGATCATCGTGCGCCAGGCGTCGACGTACTTCTGGTTGCCCGTGACGAGCAGCGCGTTGTTGAAGCCCGCCAGGGCCCACTGAATTCGATTTCTGTCCTCGCGCGCGCCGGTTACGGGATTGACCGGGCTGAATCCCCAGCCGTAGGCGTTACCCCACCACTTGCCGTGGGGTCCGCCGATCGTGCCGTCCAGATCGACGAAGCTGGGGAGGATGCTGCCGTTCCGCTTCATGCGATCCAGCCAGCCATCCATGTAGTCCACGAGCCATGTCTTGTACTTCTCCTCGCCGGCCAGCAGATACGCGTTGGTCGCGAGCGTGGTGGCGGCCAGGTTCAGAAAGTGGTCGCCGACGACATCGGTGTATTCCTGGTAGTGGGCGAGGAATTGCTCGAACGTCGATTCGCCGTGCTCGGCACGGAACGCGTTGACGTCGAACGGATCGCCGACCCAATCGAGGGCCGTGGCTTTTCGGAGCATCGGCCCGCGGCTGCCGTTCTGCATGCTGCGAATCAGTTTGCGGACCGGGTCGTAATTGGGGGCCTGCGGATCCTCGGCCATGTAGAGGCCCGCGAATCGCCTGGCGCGCTGCTGGTATGTCGCGTCCGTCGGGATCGACAGGCCCATGCGGTTGAAGAGTTGCAGCCCTTCGCCGTGGTGCATCCAGTCGGACTGGACGATGAATTCGTTGTAGTACATGCCCTGCCGCGCGATCGGGACGTCGGTCGTCCGGGCCTCGGTGTATTGCCTGAGCAGCCCCTCGTGCCCCTTGGAGTACATCTGGAGGATTTCGTCGCCGGCGCCCAACGCATGCAGTTCGGGCCAGCGGTTGAAATTCTCGAACGCATCGTCCGGCCCGTCGTTCGCGCCCCAGCGCACGAAGCACTGCAGGTAGCCGCGGTCATCGAAGTACTTCTTGAAGAACTCCGTGCAGGCGGGCACGTTGTCGGCCAGCAGCCGACGTTCGAGCACCGCCCAGCGCGGCGGATCCATGCGGGTGTCGATCCGGATGGATACATCGGAAGTGCCGATCCGCGCGCCGGTGATGAGCAGGGCGGAACAGGTGGCAGCGAGCCGACTGAACGTTAGATGTCGGGTCATCGCGCTACAACGCGTCGAATTGCCGCTCGATGCGCTGGCGCATCGCCGCATCCGGCATGCGCCCGCGCGCGAGCAGGCGAAGTCCACCGGCGAGCAGACCCACACCGGTCGTCAGACCCAGGCGGACGGCTTCACGATGGGACAGTTGCTGTGGGCTCATAGGCGATTCAGCATGAATCATTACAATTGGGCGTGGCCGGTCGAGCATGCTAGTCATCGATCTCTTGCTGCGTTCTGCACGGAAATCGATTCGCCCGGTAAGGCGGGCGTGTGGACCGGACGACGACGGGCGTGCGTCGCCTGCTCGAAGCTGTACCCGAGCGCCAGCAGTTTCGGCTCACTGAAGGCCGGACCAACAAACGACAGCCCCACGGGGAGGTTGTCGCCGGTGAATCCCGCCGGCACGATCAAATCCGGAAAACCGGTGAGGTTGGCGATGTTGGTGGCGGACGCCGTGCCGCTGCCGCCGCCGGGCACCGGGTCGGGCGCCGCGATCGGCGCCGGTCGGCGCGGCGACGTCGGGTACACGATGGCGTCGAGCTTCTCTGACGCGAACATGCCTTCGACGGCGGCGCGCAAGAGCGGCAGACCGTGGTCGCGCACGGACGTGTAGCGGTAGTCGGCGAGCGTGCCGCTGACCGCTTCGCGCTTGAACAGGCCCCAGCGGCTTGGGTTCGGCCCCGCGCCGTCGCCGCGCGTGGCGTTGAAACGCATGGCGCGGTCGATCATCTGATCGAGCGTTTTCGGATAGCCCGGCCCGATGGTGGCCAGGTAGTCGGCGATCTGCACGACGAATTCCGGATAGCGAATCGCGTTGTAGAACTCGCCCTTCACGTCGAGCAGCCATTTCGGCACGCGCACGTCGACGACCGTCGCGCCCGCCCGACGCATAGCCTGCAGGGCGGATTCGACGACCCAGTCGACGTCGGGGTCGGCGCCAAGAAAGTCGCGGGCGACGCCGATGCGCGCGCCCTTCAGGGCGTCCGACTTCAGGTGCTTCGTGTAGTCGGTTTCGAACCTGCCCTGGCTCTTCGTCGTCGCCGGGTCGGCGGCGTCGACGCCCGTCATCACCCCGAGGGCCACCGCGATGTCGTACACGCTTCGTGCCATCGGCCCGCCGGTGTCGAAGCTCAGCGCGAGCGGGATGATCCCCTCGCGACTGAGCAGCCCGTGGGTCGGCTTGAGACCGACGATGCCGTTGGCCGTCGACGGCCCCCGGATCGAGCCGCCCGTGTCCGTCCCCATGCCGACGACCGCGTACTCGGCGGCAATCGCGACGCCGGTGCCGCCTGACGAGCCCGAGGGCGTGCGCGTCAGGTCGTGAGGATTCAGCGTCTGTCCGCCGAGCGAGCTGTGGGCGCCGCCGGAGGCGAACTCCGACAGATTTACCTTGGCGATGATGATCGCGCCGGCCGCGCGCAGCTTCTTCACCAGGAACGCGTCGGCGGGCGGCATCGATCCTTCGAGCAGCACCGAACCGCCCGTGGTCGGCATGTCGGCCGTGTTGTAGTTGTCCTTGAGGACGACCGGGATCCCGTGGAGCGGAGACCGGCGGCCCTTGGTCTTGCGCTCGACATCGAGGGCCCGCGCGGTCTCGAGCGCTTTGGGATTGAGCGTGATCACGGCGTGAAGCGCCGGACCCTGACGGTCGTACGCCTGGATGCGTGCCAGGCACATCTGCACCAGCTTCTCCGCGGTCAGCGTGCCGGCGTCGAACGCGGCGTTGATGTCGGCAATCGTCGCCGAGTCGAAATCGACCGCGAGGAGCCCTGCGGGCCCAAGGAGCAAGGCGGCCACGAGCGTCAGCGCGCGTACTGATTTGGTCATGTCGTGTTCCTGGTCTATGTGCGGGCGTCACTCCTGTCGGTCGTGCAGGCCCACGTCGGTTCTCGGCCCGGCAATCTCCACCATGCGCTCGATCCGCGCCCCGCCGCGCAGGATGACCAGCGTGTAGGAGCCGGAAGGCACGTCCGGCAGCGTGAAGCGCCCGTCGTTGTCGGCGACCGCCGCGTAGGGCGTGTCGATGATGAGGATATCGGCCGCCATCGACGGATGGATGTCGCAGGATACCGCATAGAACCCCGAGCGCTCGAACCTGTAGACGTACTTGCCGAACGGCCCGAGCGAGACGTTGAAGGCCGGGTCGCGCGATTCGACGTGATACACCCGCACGTTGTGAAGGGTATCTTCGCTGTTGCGGAACTCAACGGGCTGGCCTGGACGGGCCAGGAGCAGAGTGGGGGAGAAGGCCAGGCCGAACTGATCCATCACCTGTGGTTCGGCCGGCACCGGACGCTCGCGCGCGGGGCGTGGCTCGAGCAGCACGATCGAGACCAGTCCTCCCGACGAGGGCGGGGCTCGGCCGACCACCAGACTCGCGGCCGTGTCCGTCGCGCGAGCCGGTGAGCGGTCGCGTAACGCGGAAGCGTCCTGCGGCGTCTGACGACAGCCCGACGCCGTCAGCGCCAGCGCGATCAGGACAGCCAGGATCCGCAAGTCATTCCTTGACAGGCGATGGCGGCGCGACGGTTGGTCCACACCGTTGACGCCCACGTTTGCCACGATCCGCTGGATCACGACCTCCTCGGTAGCGAACCATCATTATAAATAGGGAGACAGATGGGGCTCACGGCGAGGATGCCCGGTAGTGGGTCATACCGGATACCCTTCGGGCCAGCACTCGAGCTTGGCGGACGCCGCCGTCGGATGTGGCTTTCCGTGACCGGGGAGGGCGCCCGGCGTTATGATCGCTCTCAGCAGCGAGGAGGCCGCATCATGAAGACGATCGGTCCGCTGGTGCGCGGTCGCGAGACGGTCGTGATCGATGCGTCCATGTCGGTGCGGGATGCGGCCCGGCTCATGAGCGATCAGCACATCGGCGCGGTGCCGGTGCGCGACGGTGAGCGCCTGGTCGGGATCTTCACCGAGCGCGACGTCATGGCGCGGGTGGTGGCGCAGGCACGGTCGCCGGAGACCACCTCCGTTGGCGACGTCATGAGCACCGATCTGGTCGTGGCCGACGTCAACGAGAGCCACGACACCTGCCTTCGGCGCCTGCAGCAGGCACGCGTCCGCCACCTGATCGTCCTCGACCGCGGCACGCTCGCGGGGATTCTGTCGCTTCGCGACCTGCTGAACGTGGAGCTGAACGAGAAGGACGAGGCGCTCACGTGGCTCAACGCCTACGTCCACTACATCCCGGCCGATCTGTCCACCTCGAAGACCAAGGGTTGATTCACACGCACCCGGCACGTCGCACCTTGCACCTTCAGCGTGCGCGGGGCACGGTGCACTGTGCAACGTGCTTGACATCATCCAGGACGGCGCGTCGCACGCGGGAAAGGAATCGGCGGCCGCCTCGGCCACGATGTCGCGATCACCGATGCGGCACGACCGGGCCAGGCTCGTGAGGGCTGCTAGTGGTGCTTGTCCTGCGCGTACGAGTCGATCTCATGATCGACCATGCTCGCGCATTCCGGGCAGATGCTGTGGCTGAACTGGACGTCGGTGTGCTCCCCGATGTACTTCTCGACCTGACTCCAATAGTTGCGGTCGTCTCGAATCCGCTTGCAGTACGCGCAAATGGGGAGCAGGCCCTGGAGCCGCTTCACGCGCGACATCGCGTCCTCGAGCTCGTGAATCCGATCCGCCAGCGTCTTCTGTAGATCCACGACGCGCACGCCGCACTGCACCCTGGCGCGCAGCTCGTCGACGTTGAACGGCTTGACCATGTAGTCGTCGGCGCCCGCGTCGAGGCCGGCGACAATGTCCTGATGTTTGTTGTTCGCGGTCAATATGATGAGGTAGGGTGGGATGCTCGACGCGGCCCCCGCGCGCACGCGGTGGCACACTTCGAGACCATCGAGACCAGGCATCATCCAGTCGAGGATCGCGATCGGGGGCGCGTCCGGCTTCGTCAGCTCCTCGAGCGCGCGATCGCCGTCTGGACAGGGCAGCGTCTCGTAGCCCCACCCGCTCAGGGTGGCCTCGAGCAGCCGCCGGTAGATGGCGTCGTCTTCAGCGATCAGGATTCGCATACGAGCTCCGCGGGCGCGGCGGCTTCTCCGTGCGGGATTTGCACACAGTTGCCCAAGTCTTCCCCGCCACCCGCTCCGATCCTATATCGGGCGTCGAGCGACGATGAGCCAGTCGACGACATCCCGTTCGTCACCCATGCGGGTATCGAAGCGGTCGTCGCGCCGGGTGACATCGAATCCGGCGTCCCGGAGGTCCTGTTCGGCGAAGTCGATCGCGAGCCGGTGCGCTTTCATCTGCGTCTCGCGGGTGGTCTCGACCGGCCTCGGAGCGGGCTCGATGAGCACCAGCCGCCCGCCCGGCTTCAGCGCGCGGAGGATACCCCTCAGCATCGCCCGATGCTCGTACATCTCATGATACGCGTTTACGATGAGCGCGGCGTCGTGGGGACATCCGGCCTTGTAGACGCGGTGGTGGGACTGTTGGTTTGAGCGAGAGCCGTCAGCTTGTCGCGAACCGCCCACAACTCCGGAAAGAACGGATGGTCGAGCCGCGCGCCCAGGACCTCCACGGGCGTGCCTTGCGTGCCGATCACATGACTGCCGATAATGCGCTGCACCATCTTGAAGTGGTGATACTTCCAGAGCATGACCTGCTCGTCCCACTCGACCAGGAGCTCCGCGATCTCATACAGCGCGTCGAACTCGCGGCCACGCACGTAGAGCCCTTCGACCGTGAGCTCGCTGTTCTTCAGGAGATCGCGGAACGCGTCCCACAAGGGCGGGGCAATCGCCATGAGCCCGCGGAAGCCCGGCGAATCGAACCCGCTGCCATGGCCGAGCACGCGGCGAATGGTTTGATACTCCCACGGCGACATCGCCTCGAGGTGATGGAGCGCCTCGGTCACCAGCCGCATCGCGTCGCCCGCGCGCCTGAGGAGCCGGATGGCAGGGGCCGTCTCACCGCGTTGCAGGAGATCGGAGGCCGTCTGGATCTCGAATCCCGAGAGCTTCAGCCACAGCTCGGACGACTGGTGGACGGTCTGGAAGAGGAGCTCGTCGTGGTGCGCCATCTCGTCCGGCGTCTTCTGGAGCGCCAGCAGCTCGTCGGTGCGCAGGTAGCGTTC
>JACOUA010000095.1 GCA_016178075.1 Acidobacteriota bacterium | reverse complement strand
GTACACGACCCGGTTGGGCGACGACGAATGCGCCGATCAGGCGATCGCCGAGTTTGTTGACGACATCCACGATCGTTTGGCCGAGGGCGCTTCTCACGCCGGCCGGGAAACGAATCAGCATCACTCCGGCTGTTTGGTGTCCACCGGCGAATGCCAGCAGACCGAAGTCCTTGTCTTCAGTGACGAGTACGCGGCTTTCAGAACGCGCCAGCGTGAGAATCGGCTCGTCCTCTACGCCGGCATCGCCTTCCGCAATTGCGGAGACGTCGTGGCCGGCGGCACGAAGAGCGGTGACGACTGCGAAGTCGCAGCTCTCGTCGGCGAGAAACCGCACGGGCTAGTCCCCGCGCTGATCCTTGCCGATGAACACGATCTCTTCGTGAGCCAGGGTGTCGGCCGCGTAGCGCATCGCGGCGTGGATGTCTTCGCGGGTCAGACGGGGGTAGGCGTCGAGAAGATCGACCTCGGAAGCGCCTTCGCTGAGTTTACGGAGGATCAGCTCGACCGGAATTCGTGTGCCGCGGATCACCGGCTTCCCAAGCATCACGCGCGGATTGATTTCGATGCGGTCCGTGATTGTCATGGAAAGCCCTCGTTCAGGATACACCGGAGCCCCAACGGCCGGGTAGGTGGAAGGACCGCGAATAAAGGTGTGCGTCAGACGTCAAGCGGTTCGAGCCCGTGTTGTCTCCGATCTCGCTGTAGTTGCTAGATGAGCAGAGAAAAAACGTTCCATCTCTTCGCGAATCGCGTTTGGCGCCTTCGGTCGGTTGAGACGCCACCATTGCTACGGTTCGCTCACTCCCGGTTGCGGAGTTCCGAGAGCACTTCGGAGAGCGGAGTGGTTTGTCCGCGCTCACACTGGGCGATTGCCTCGAGCAACATCTTCTCGGTTTCGGCGTCGGCCTCGAAGGTCTCGTCTCCGTCGAATGCCAGCACCGTTACTGATGCGCCTTCTGGCAACTCGGCGTCGACCTCAACACGCCCGGCAACGACTTTCCCTGACGCAATGTCCATGTCTGCAGTGTAGCAGGACGCGGTCCGGACGCCTTTCGGAAGTGCCGGGCAAGGGAGTGCACTATGGATTTCGATCCTCGCGACTTCGATTCGCGTGACGATGAACGATGGGCCGACCAGCGGACTCGTGGCGGTGGCGCCCATGAGTACGACGGCGGTGACGACGGTAGGCAAGCCGACGTCCACTCGCGTGACCGCGATGACGATGCCCGCATGCTCGGCCGCGGATCTGGTGACTCGCGGCAGTCGCATGCCGATGAACAATCTCCAAACCCGCGCGATGATGCGCGCTGGCCCGATCGCGACCGCGAGTCGCCGGAGCGCATGTTCGATCCGCGAGAACCGTTCACGCGCGACCTCAATCTGCCACGTGGACTGGAGCGGGAGCTCGTACGGGATCGCGATCGCGAGTACACATTGCGCGGCTCCGAGACCCGTACGCTCGCGAGCGTCAGGGCGTTTCGAGTGGTCTCCAGTCGTGATCTCGGCGATCACGACGGCCGCGCAGCAGATCCTCACGTCGGAGATCTTCGGCATCTCCGCGAGCAAGGGCTGATCAAGACGGTTCGCGTGCCAGGCTCCCGCGAGCACGCCGTCACTCTGACGAAGGAGGGACGGAGCCTGCTCGAACACCTTCGTGACCACGACCAGATTGGCCGCCAAACGTTCTGGGACGGCCTCAAACGCGAGCGGGAGCTGGAACACGAAGCCTCCAGGTCTATCGCGCCTACGAACGCGAAGCGGAACGGCTGGCGGAGCGCGGCGCGCGCGTTGATAAAGAAGTGCGCCGCCGAACATCGACCGACACCGGTTTCAACCGCACGAGGAGCTGACGGAGCTGGTCGGGATGTGTCTCTGGCGCGTGTTCTCCGACAATCACGACATGATCGGCGAGCATGGCCGCATCGCTGACATCGGATCGTTTCGCGGCGCAGGGAGCAGACTGGAAGAAGCGACAAGCGGAACGGGAAACCGAGAGTGACCGCCAGCGCTGCGCGTAGTGATGGTCGTCGCTGACGCCAGTCCGCTACGGTATCTAATCCTCATCGGGCAGCCACGTCCTGCCGCCGCTGGATGGTCGGGTCTCCCGCCAGCTGTCATTACTGAACTCAGCCGGGAACGGACGCCAGCGGTCGTACAGCAGTGGATTGTGAGACGTGTGCCCGAATCAGGCGGGATCATTCAGGGCTTGACAGCAACAGCCCTCATAGAAGGGTCCGCTTCGCCGCTATCGCGCCCTTGACCCAGGCGCTCCCCGTACGTCTCGCAATTATCGGAGCGACGGCGTGATTCGGTTCGATTCCTTTCAGGGTCAGGGTCACCAACTCTCGCTCCGCTCGAGTTGGTCTCACTACCTAGACCTCAGGGAAGTGGCTCCGCCCTTCGGACTCTCCATGCTCGATTCCGACGCGGCTCACCACTGTCCCGTAAAGGGCGGGCGCGGCAAGGGCAGCTCCCCCCTGCGTCGACCGCCACACAGGGACTAGATCTCTCATGCGCTGCGACATGTCCTGACAGTACATATAGTGTTCCTGAAGGGACTTGCGCGGCATGAAGGGCAGCGTGGAGCGCCGGTGATTGACGGTAAACCGTGTCGCCGACGTCTCAGCGTTCGGCAGCGGCAGGTATTTCACCACCTGACACAGAAAGCTCGGCGGGACCTCGACGAGGTAGCCGTCCGGGAGCACGTCGGCGACCCGCAAGTGGTTGAATCTGTGTCGCTTGGCGGTGATGGGCGTGTTTCGATAGATGTAGGGCCGGTTGATCAAATCCAGCTCGAACAGAAACCTCGCTCGGGGGGCGCCCCAGAAAGCCTGCTCGCTGACGAAGTCTTCGAGCAGCTCGTCGAACGCGTCTCGTTCCGCGTGGAGAGCGAGATGGAGCAGCGCCCCAGTGTTGCTGAACGTCACGTTCTCGAGCGACTGGATTGAGGTCTCGCAGAACACGGTCCAGGGATGCCCAGGTGTCCGCTGCCAGAAATCGACGAATGCACGGAATAGCTCGGCGAACGACACCCGGCGGCAGTCGTCGAGGTACCGGGCAAGACAGCGAAGTCCGCGCATCGTATAGAGGCCGGTCGCAGCATATGTGTATCGACAGCCCTCCTGGTACGCGGATGCATCTACCTCCGTGGTCTGCACAACGATTTCCGCCTCGCTGTTGGGGTCGGGATCCTGAACGGTGACTAGGCCGTATTCTTGGCGTTTGTCATTGAGCTCGACATTGTTAATCAGCAGGAGCGGGTAGACGAGAAAACAGTCGGCACCAATCCGGCACAGGGCAGCCACACCTTCTTGAAACGAGGCAAGCGTCTCGCCGGGAAGCGGCCAGATCAGTTCCACGAACGACGCGATTCCTTGATCGTTGAGCGTCTGCTGGATTTGCGTGTAGGCGGCCGTTTTGATGTTGTCCCGGTTGACGCGCCGGAGCGTCTCCGGGTTCATCGTCTGCAAGGCCACTGATTGGCACGAGACCATTCCGACCTCGTGGATGATCCGGCTGATTTCAGCGACACGATCGGGCGTGTTCTTCGAACCACAGAAATAGACCGACAGCAGAGCGCCGGATCGTTGCCGGCACTCCACGATGTAACGTGAGAGATCCACGTCGCGCTTGAGCATGCCCCAGTTCGCATCGGCGATGAACAGGTACCAGCAGCCGGATTGGCTGATCCACGTCAACTCGCGTTCGATCCTTTCATCCGGAAAGCGGAAAACTCGTGCGCCGGTGGCCGCGCCCCAGAAACAATAGTTGCATCTGAAAGGGCAACTGCGATTGGTCTCGATCAGCATCCACGTGTACCTGGCATTCTCGAACAGGTCTTCGAGGAAGGGCGATGGAATCTCGGAGAGATCGCTGATTCTCGACTCCGGGGCTGTCGTGATCAATTGCCCGTCGCGGTAAGAGCTGAGGCCACGCACCGTGGAAAACTCGCGCTGAGGCGATCGCAAGACCCGCAGGAAATTGGCGATCGAGGTAGCGACCCGCCTGATGCATCACTTGGGGCCCGCCCAGTATAAAGTGCGACTGCGGCCGTGACCGCACGAGGGCATCGACCAGTCGGCGGACGAGGCGCCAGTTCCAGACGTAACACGAGAACGCGTAAACGTCCGCCGCGCTACGTTCGAGCGCAGCCAGGACGTCGTTGTACGGAATTTTGACGGGCAGGGAAATCTCCTCAAAGCGGCAGGAACTGCCGAGGAGCGGGTTCTTTCGGCAGTATGCCTCCATGTCCCCCGACGCGAGGGGCACGACCCCGGAGAAGACGGGCAGCTCGACAAACGCCACGTTCGTTCTCATCGCCTTCTAATGCTCGACATGGCGGGGGATCAGCTTATCAACCACCTCATAAACCGCCTCCGGCGAAGCAGCCTCGATCGCGCGCACGGTGTCGGGATGGGCCGCCGGCGCCGTCGCAGCCTTGCAGACGGCCCGGCGCAGTATCGCGCGGTCGCGCTCGGCGCTCATCCAACGGGCGGTGGCAAATGCGATCAAGAATTGCCCGCCGGAGGCGAGAAGAAACCCGTCTGCGCCGGCCGCGATGTCAACGCACCCGGGACCGCCGGGACGCCACCACGTCACCACGGCTGCCACGGCTCCGATGGCGATATTCCCGAGCAGGCCGAGTTCGACAATGGGAGTCTTCCCGGGTATCAGCCGTCGAATCGAGGGTAGTAGCCGAACGTGCTGCCCCGAAATTGCGTTCAGCGCTCCTCCGATTCCACCGAGCACGACCAGCGAAATCCACGACATGGCTGTCTTATCCTTTGGTGTGGACGCCGAAGCCACGCAACGCGACTTTCGGTCGCCGTGTTGACCGAAAACGCCTGGAAGGCTGCTTTCGTACAGCTTTTTTCTGTGCAAGGGGTCTTGCGTTGCCCGATCGAGTCAGCATAGAGTCCGCACCATCAGGAAAGGAAGCGGCTATGGATCGGGAGGGAGATCCCCCGTCCGGTGATCGATCCCTGTCGGATCTGGCATCTCACGAGCTCCTCCGTCGGGCGCGTGAGGGTGATTCGCACGCGCTCGATCGTCTATTTGCGCGCTACCTCCCGCAACTGCACCACTGGGCACATCGGCGCGTGCCCCCCTGGGCGCGCAACTCGGCGGATACGAACGACTTGGTGCAGGAGACCGTGCTCCACACGCTCCACAACCTCGAATCCTTCGAGCCTCAACGCGACGGTGCCCTACTCGGTTATTTGCGCCGCTCGCTGTTGAACCGCGTTCGCGACCAGTTTCGGCAGGCAGCCCGACATCCCGCCCCGGGCGTGCTCGACGAGCGGGCCGCGAGCGCGGGCCAATCGCCGCTCGACTTCACGATCAATCAACAGGACAGGCGCCGCTACCTGGCGGCCCTCAAGAAAATGCGATCCGTCGACCGCCGTGCGATCGTTGCGTGCGTGGAGCTTGGATACAGCTACGATCAACTTGCCCTGATCCTGGACAAGCCGACCGCCGAGGCTGCACGTCTCGCCGTGCGACGCGCGCTTCTGCGCCTCGGCGACGAGATGCGGCGTGCGTGATCCCACCGCGCTTCCCGAGACCGTCGCCGCAGCCCTGGCCGATGGCGTGCCCGTTGATTGGCCCGTTGTCGAGGATGTCGCTCGGGGCTCCGCAGACGCGGATCTAATTCGGCAACTCCGCGTTATCGGTGTGATCGGGGCGGCGCGTCGTCCGCTCGACACCCACGTCCGGACCGCTTGGGGGCGCACGATCGTGGTCGTCTATGGCGCGGTGCTCGTGCTTGCCATCACCAAGCTCGCGCTCGCGCTGATCGTCGCGCCCGCTGCGCTCTCCCGCATGCCCCGGCTGGACTTGTTGTATTGGCTCAACATGCTGCTCTTTGGCATTGCCGGCCCCGTGTTGCTCACGGGCGCCGCCAGAGACCGGCGGCTCCAGCTACTCGGCGGGCTGTTCGTCCTGATCACCTCGGCGTTCGTCGATCCTCTGATGCTGCGCCCGAGCGGCGGACTCACTGGTGTAGCCGCTCTTCCTCCTGTTCAGACCGAGGCCTTTCTGGCGCTGGCGCTGTGGCTCTTTGCCTGGTCCTTCCCGAGCGCTCCCAAGACCCGCGGGCAGCGATGGTTCGCGGGTACGATGACGGTCGTGGCCTTCGCGGTCGGTGTGATGCTTTTTGCCGCCAATGCGCTTCGCGGACAGGCGTGGACGACGGCGCGTCCGTTCGTCGCCGGGCTGCTCGACGCGCTCGACCGGCATGCGCCAACGATGGGGTTTTGGCCGCTTCTGTTCGGCGTGGCCGCGCCCGCGTTTCCTTTCCTGCTCCTGAAGTCGCAGACAGAGACGTTTGAGAGCCGACGGAAGGTGATGTTGTTTGTGACAGCGCTCGGCATCGGGTTGACGCCGATGCTCGTTGCCGTCATTGCGTCGCCCTTCGTGCCGGCGTTCAGCGCCCCAGCATTCCGCGAGCGGATCGGGATCGTGCTCTATTTGGCGCTCGCATCTGTCGTGCCGACGACCGCGTACGCTGTGGCCGTCGACCACGTCATGGACATCCAGTTCGTCATCCGCAAGACGCTGCAGTATGCGCTCGCGCGCGATGCCCTGTGGGCCGCCAGTCTGGGTCCGCTCGCGTACCTCGGGTTCGATCTCTACCGGCATCGCGATCTCACCATCGTCGAATACGTCACACATGTGCGGCCTATCGGCGTCATCGCGCTGTCGGGTATTGGCATTGGTGCCCTCGCGCTGCGGCAGCAGATGATTCAGGTCGTTGATCGGTGGTTTCTGCGGGCGCCGGCCGACTACTCGCAGGCGCTGGCGCGACTGGAGCACGGGTTCCGCGTCGCGGCGAACCTCCGCGAGATCACCCGCGTCTTGACGGGGACACTGGAACGGATGCTGCACAGCCGGACTGTCGCCGTCCTGCTGATGAATCAGGATACGACAGCATTGGTGTCGCTCGAAGGCGCGATCGCGCCGCTGCCGGCCGACTCGGCGCTGCTGGAGCTGCTGTGTTCCACGCGATCGGAAGTGGAGCTCGATTTCCGCCGCGAGTCTTCCGTCGCCCGTCTGCTACCGGTCGCCGACCGTGACTGGCTCGCGACGGCCGGTGTGCAGCTGCTGTCGCCGCTGTTCGGGTCCACCGGGACGCTGCTGGGTGTCGTGGCCGTTGGCGAGCCGCGTCATGGGCTCGGGTACACGAAAAGCCATTACGCTCTCGTCACCGCCTTGAGTGGGCAGGTGGCCATGCAGATTGAGAACCGGTGGCGCCGGGAGTTACCGCAGGACAGCGGACACCAGCATCCGCATGGGGCACACACCCACAACATCGACTGGCAGAACGAACCCGCGTCGTACTGCCCGACGTGCTTTCTCATGTGGAGCGCCGAGACGCGTACCTGCTCGTGCGGAGCGGCGACCGCGCTCGCAGAGCTCCCGCTCTTCGTCAACGGAAAATTCCAGATCGAGCGTCTGCTCGGCACCGGCGGCACCGGCGTCGTGTATCTGGCCGTCGACACGACCCTCGGCCGAAGGGTTGCGATCAAAACGCTGCCCGCGATGCAGCGTGAAAATGCGGTGCGGTTGCTCTGGGAAGCGCGGGCCATGGCGACGGTCATGCACCCGAACCTCGCGCTTATCTACGGCGCCGAGAGCTGGCGGGGCACGCCCCTGCTCGTCGTGGAGTATCTCGAGGGGGGGACTCTGCTTGAATCGCTCCGCCGGGGCCGGCCGTCGATCGAGCGAACGCTCGAACTCGGGATCATCCTCGCGGACGTTTTGGATCGTATCCATGGCGCCGGTGTCCTGCATCGCGACATCAAGCCAAGCAACATCGGCTACACGGCCGACGGGCTCCCCAAGCTGCTTGATTTCGGGCTGGCGGCGATGCTCGATCGCGCCAAGGACCCGCACGGCGCACCTGTTGCGCTGCCGAAAGATCGATCCGAGATTACCGCGGTGCTCGGCGCGGCGGATCCGTCGGCGACGTTGACGGTCACCGAGCAGTTGGTCGGCACGCCGTTGTACCTGTCGCCTGAAGCGCTGGCCGGCGCATCGCCGCAGGCCTCATTCGATCTGTGGAGCCTCAGCATCGTCCTGTACGAAGCGCTGGCCGGACACCATCCGTTTTCGGGGGGGAGCATCGACGACGTGATCGCGGCTGTTCGACGCACGCACATTCCGGACGTCCGCGATTACCGGCCCGATTGTCCCGCCCTCCTCGCGGCGTTTTTGATCGACGCGCTCTCACCTGTCGTGGCCCGACGGCCCGTCACAGCGAGCGACCTGCGCACGCACCTTCGCTGGCTGCACTCGCGGATCGCCTCAGTCGAGCGCTGATACTCCATCCGGGCTTCGACTCCTCGTGTGGCGCGGATCCCATCTCGAGCTGTACGGGATCGCACCTCGCATCGTTCTGCACCTGCGGCGTCATCCAGCGGTCACAGAGGCGATCATGACAGTACCGGACATCGACTCCATCCTGCACGAATGCTTCCTGGCAGTGGGCCAGGCCGTTGGCACCGAGCGCGTTTTCGACTTCGAAGCGGTCGTGTGGTGGCGCACGCGCTACCGTCGTGCATTCCTCGAGGCAATCGGGCGCGGCAACTCCTGGACGCGGGATCGCCAGCGGGTGACGGCCGTCGGCCGCTTCCTGGGACAACGCGCCGTTCATCATGCCGGCGGCGGCCCCATCAACGTGCGAGCAGCCGCCCTCGCGTCGCTTGACGTCGAGGCGGCATGCCGGATGAACGCAGTACGCGAGGGCCTACGGCCCGAGCCCTGTACGAGCGGCGCGTGTTTGGCGTTCTAGCGTCCACACAACACGATCACCGGCGTGAAGAGTCACGCCCAGGAGGGGCCGATGCACCCACGAGAGGCTGCGCGGGCACACCCGCCGAAGGGGATGGAATCGTGCGACTGGGTCGCCGCCGTCAACACCGCAGAGCTGGATCGCCGCTTCGAGGACTCGCTCGAGTTTGAACACGCAGTCGACTACATCCTCGACGATTGCTTCTTCACCGTCGGTCAGATGGTCGGCATGCGTACAACAGTGGACTATGACGCTGTCGTCTGGTGGCGCGATCACTTTCGCGCAAAGTTCCTGGCAGCCATGCTCCGCCAGGGTAACCGCTGGATCCAGGATCGACAGAATGTGGCCGCGGTGGGGTGGATGCTCGCAGAGCGTGCCGTGCGGTATGCAGCCGATGCGCAGGCGCCGTCGATCAACATTGACGCGGCACGCAAGGCGGCCGTCGACGTGGAGCGGTACTGCCAACTCCACGCGAAGCGGCGTGTATCAGCCCTCAAGAATGGATCCTCTGACGGCGCCCTACCGGTCATTGCGGGTTACTGGTGCACGCCGGTCGGCTAGGCAGCGACGACCGCGGTCGAGCCACCATCATGGACAGCCATTGTCCGTGGTACTGTTTAAGCACCCGGGCCAAATGCGAAAACGTCACGTCGGCGAAGCTCGCGGAAAAGCAGATCGAAGTGCTGAATCCGCGGCTTCCCGCGCGGCGTGGCAGCGGCGAGCGGATGATACCGCTGTTTCCTGGGTACATCTTCGCTCGGTTCGCACTCGCGACCGATTACTACCGGGTGGTGTGGACTCCCGGACTCAAGGCCATTATCGGCAATGGCAGCGAACCTGTGTCGGTCGAGCCCGAGCTGATTCAGCTCATCGTTGAGCGGGTCGAGGCCGCGTGTCGGACCGGCACAGAGTTGAAGCCGGGCGATCGCGTGCGCATCGAGAGCGGCCCGTTTCGATCGCTCGACGGAGTGTTCAGTTCGTACTGCTCCGGCAAACAACGTGTGAAAGTACTGCTGGAGCTGTTCAACCAGCCCGTGCTGGTTGCACTTGATTTGAAGCGGATCGCGTAGAGCCGCCGGTCGACGTATCCCCGGTTCGACCCGGATCAGCAATGGCGGAGCTACGTGCGCCTGCGCCAGTCCTCCTCGGTCAGGAGATCGAATCAAGAATGGCGGAGCTATGCGCGGTCGCCGGCGCTTCCGGCATGCGAGAGCGTCAGCCGGTACGGCTCACCGACCACAGAGCGTGCGGCGCGCAATTCGGGCGATAGCCCGTCCCGGGTCTCCCGTCGCCTGCGCCATGCTCCGCCCCCGAGGACATCCACTCGGTGAACTCCTGTGGACCTGCAGCTTACGCACCAACACGAAGCGGATCGCGCCGAGTTCCGCGACTTCGTGGACCGGGAGATCGTACCGCATGCGGATCGCTTCGACCTGGAGGAGCGGATCCCGCGCGACACGATCGATCATGTGGCCGCGCGCGGCTATTTCGGCGTGTCGATCCCGCGCGAGTACGGCGGTCGCGGCAGCGACATGATTACTTATGGACTGCTGCACGAGGAGATCGGACGCGGTTGTTCGTCGCTGAGATCCATCATCACGGTGCAGGGGATGGTCGCGCACGCGATCGGTCGGTGGGGCGTGCCCGCGCAGCACGACGCGTGGCTGCCCCCGATGGCTGCGGGACGGCGGCTGGTGGCCTTTGCCCTGAGCGAGCCCGAGGCGGGCAGCGATCCGCAGGCCATCGCGTGTGCGGCCACGCGGCGACGTGGCGAATACGTGCTGAACGGCCGCAAGAAGTGGATCACGGGCGGGCAGATTGCCGATGCCTTTCTGGTGATCGCGCGCGCCGAGGGAAAGCCCGGCGCGTGGTTGGTGGATCGCGACGCGCCGGGGCTCACCATCTCGCCGATTCGCGGCCTGCTCGGCGTCCGGGCATCGATGCTTTCGGAACTGACGTTCTCGGACTGCCGTGTGCCCGGCGAACGACTCGTCGGCCGCCTGGGCTTCGGCCTGTCACACGTCGCCTTCTCCTCGCTTGATCACGGTCGGTACTGCGTCGCGTGGGGCGCGGTGGGCATCGGGCAGGCGGCGTTGCGAGCAAGTCTTGACTATGCCGGCACGCGGCGCCAACACGGTGTCTACCTGAAGGACCATCAGCTCATCCGCCGCATGCTGAGCGACGGATTAACCAACCTCGCCGCGGCCCGCCTCCTGTGCTATCAAGCGGCCTGCCGGCGCGACGCCGGCGACCCTCGCGCCGTGATCGATACATTCATGGCGAAGTACTTCGCGTCGACCATGGCGCGTCGCGCCGCAGACGACTGCGTGCAAATTCACGGCGCGAGCGGATGCAGCGGCGACTATCCGGCCCAGCGCTACCTGCGCGACGCCAAGATCATGGAGATCATCGAAGGCACCACGCAGCTGCAGCAGCTGACCATCGCTCAGGGTCCGTACGAGGACGTCTATGAGAAGGTGCACTGATCGTGACGCCTGTCGATTCGACCGGCGGAGTAGGCATGGCGACTGTTGGCGTCATCGGTGCTGGGACGATGGGTGCAGGTGTGGCGCACGACCTCGCCCGTCACGGCTATGACGTCGTGCTGGTCGATTCGCCGGAAGCCCTGGGGCGCGCCGCCGCGGCGTGTCGCGATCTTTGCCGTCTCGAGAAACTCTTCGGGCGTGAGGCTGGCGGCGTCGAGGTGGCGACCGTTGTCAGGCGCATCCGCCGGGTCGTCGACATCCACGCACTCGAAGCGGTCGCCTTCGTCATCGAGAACGTCACCGAGCGGTGGGATGTCAAAGCGTCCGTGTACCGACAGCTCGATCGGCTGTGCCGGCCGGACGCCATCGTCGCGGCCAATACCTCCGCCATTCCGATCACGCGGCTGGCGGCGGAAACGAGCCGTCCAGCGCAGATCATCGGCATCCACTTCATGAATCCGGTGTTCCTCAAGCCGGTCGTTGAAGTCATCCGCGGTGCGGACACATCGGACGACACTGTGGCGCGCGCGCTCGCGCTGCTCGCGACGATAGGCAAAACGGGCATTCTCGTGGGAGACGCGCCCGGCTTCGTGTCGAACCGCGTTCTCATGCTGACGCTCAACGAAGCGATCTGGCTCGTTCACGATCGCGTCGCGCCGGCCGAGGTCGTCGATCGCGTATTCCGCGACTGCGTGGGCCACAAGATGGGCCCGCTGGAGACCGCCGATCTGATCGGCCTCGATACGGTCCTGTTGTCGATCGAGGTACTGCACGAGCATCTCGGCGACCACAAGTTCACGCCCTGTCCTTTGCTGCGCGAGATGGTCGATGCGGGCAGGCTCGGACGCAAGACGGGCGAAGGGTTCTTCACCTACGCGGACGCGTCATGCGGGACTGCGACAGGAACCGGCGTCGATGGACACTATTAGGACCGCGATCCGAAACTTCGTGGCGCGCGCGATCCGCACCGACTTGCTCTCCGACACCGACGACATCTTCGCCCGCGGTCACGTGACGTCGCTATTCGCGATGCAGCTCGTGATGTTCGTTGAGCACGAGTTCGGCATCACGGTCGAGAATGACGACTTGGACATCGCGAACTTCTCCACGATCGCGGGGCTCGCCAACCTGGTCACTCGCAAGCGCACCGTGGGCCTGCCCGAAAGCGTTCTCGAGGGGCGACCATGACTATCCCTGCGGCCGCGGCGATCGCCGACGCCATGCCCGCGCGAGCCCTGTTCGTCAAGTGCGTTGTCTGGGATCTCGACAACACCTTGTGGGACGGCATACTGCTTGAAGACGCCGCTGTGACGCTCCGGCCTGCAATGGCGCGGCTCGTCCGCATCTTCGACGAGCGCGGCATTCTGCAGTCGGTCGCCAGCCGTGGCGACCACGACCTGGCGATGAAGATCCTCAACGGGCTCGGTCTGCGGGAGTACTTCCTGCTCCCGCACGTGCGATGGGGCGCGAAGTCTCAGTCGATTCGTGACGTTGCGGAGTCGCTGCGGCTCGGCCTCGATGCGTTCGCGTTTGTCGACGACGATCCAGCGGAACGAGCGGAGGTCGCCGCCGCGTGCCCCGAGGTTTGGTGTATCGCCGCCGAGGATCTTGCCGCGTTGGCAGAGTCCCCACGCCTGCTGCCGCCGGCGAGCGAGAACGCGCCGGTGAGACGGCAGATGTACCTGCAGGAGGAACAGCGCCGGCACGCTGAGGAGGCCTTTGCGGGTCCGCAGGAAGAGTTCCTGGCGACGTTGCAGATGCGACTGACAATTGAGCCGGCCGCGCCGCGCGACCTGCGCCGCGTGGAAGAGCTGATCATCCGGACCCACCAATTGAACTCGACCGGGTACAGCTATACGTACGACGAGCTCGCGCGCCTCTGCGACTCGCCCGCGCACCTCGTTCTCATCGCGAGTCTCGAAGACCGGTTCGGCGGGTACGGCCGCATCGGTCTCGCGGTCGTCGATTGCGACCGCCAGACCTGGACGATCAAGTTGCTGCTCATGTCGTGCCGCGTCATCGCGCGCGGCATCGGCAGCATCATGATGACCGACATCATGCAGCGCGCCCGCGCGCGCGTGGTGCGCCTGCGGGCGGAATTCCTGCCGAGCGATCGCAACCGCCTGATGTACGTCGCGTTCAAATGCGCCGGTTTTCGCGAGACAGCAAAGGTCCGGCACGCTCTGATTCTCGAGCACGATCTCAGCCGGATTCCGCCGTATCCGGCATATGTGACGCTCGAGAGCCGCCAGGGGATTGGGGCATGAGCGCTGATACGACCGCAAGAGTAATGGACATGGAATGCGTGCGAAGCGCCCACGAATCGCCGAGGGCGGACGGCGTCGTGTTCATGTTTCCGGGTGGCGGATCCCAGCACACGAACATGGCACGTGCCGTCCGGCAGCGCTGGCCCGCCTTCTGCCGCGAGCTCGAAGCGTGCGCCGCCCGCTTTCGAGCGCACTTGGACTTCGACATCCTCGACTCGATCTACCCGGACGACGATCGGACATCGGACGACCACACGCTGACGCGTCCGCTCGTCGCACTTCCGGCGCTGTTCGCGATCGAGTACGCGGTGGCGCGATTGTGGATGGCGTGGGGTGTTCGCCCCGTCGCGGTGATCGG
>JACOUA010000094.1 GCA_016178075.1 Acidobacteriota bacterium | reverse complement strand
TGCTGCCTGCGCCCAGGCACGCACCCAGCCGATCGGCCGCGTGGCCACGGCGCTCACGACGATGCGAAGCAGCGTCCGACGTTTCATGGGGTGGCTCCCGGCGCATGGACTTCGTGCGTCGTGTGCGCGATGCCGTACTCGGTCAGCTTGCGCGAGAGGTACTGCGCGCCCTTCCGTTCACCGTCCGTTCCGGACGTCCGGTCGTGATTCAGCGCGTTCAATGAGGCTTCGATCTCCCGTGCCGACACCTCCGAGGCGGGCGGCGTTCGGGTCGCGTCGGATTGAGCGGAGAAGAGAACAGGGGACAGGATCATCGCCAGCGCCCACACAAGCGCCTGCGGCACGCGCGTCTGTGCTCGTCGTCGGGTCTTCATCTTGTGCGCCCTCGTCAAGCGGCAGGCGGATCGTGAAAGAGGCGGACCGCGATGTCAATATGCCCGAATCCCGACGATAATTGGGCCGTTGCCTGACGATTCTCCTCAGAAACAGAGCGGCATCTTCGGCCACCGGGCGTTGTGGGTTCTGGCGATCAGCGGAATTCTGGGGTTCTGGATCGGGATCAAGTTCCCGGGCTGGCAGGTCGCGGTTGAAAGCGCCCAGGTGATCGCCGGGATCGTCCGCTATCCGGCAGGCAATCCTTTTTATATCTATCACACGAAGCTGTGGACCCTGCTGAACCAGGTCTGCGCGCTCTTCCTGCTCTCAGGCGTCCCGGAAATCACCCTGTCGAAGGTCCTCAGCGGCGTGCTCGGGATGCTCACGTTCCAAGGGTGGGCGCTTGTCGTTTATGCGCTGAGCTGGGATGCCTTCCTCGCGGTCGGCTCGACGTTTGTCATCTTTCTCAGTCGCGCGGCGCAGTTTGGAGTGGTCTATCCGATCTCTCTCGTGGACACCTCCGATACGTACGGAGTCGTGGGCCTGGCGGTGCTCGTCCTCGTGGCTGGCCTCGTCGGCAGCGGTCAGTATCGCGCCGGCGCATTTCTATTGGCAGCGGCGCCGGCGATCCATCCGTCTCTTGGTCTCTGGCTCGTTGTGATCGTCGCGCTCGCGTACGCCTGGGATGTCAGGAAGTGGATCGAAGAGTTTCGCCGGGCTTTGACATGGCTGCTCGCGGGTTGTGCGCTGACGGCGGTAAGCCTGCTCGCCGAAATCACGCTCATCTACGATGCGCCGCCGGCCGATCCGGCCTTCGCTGAGAAGTTCTTCTCGGTGTTCATCGATTTCTGGGATGGCCATCGACAGCCGGTCCTCATGAAAACGATCGGCGTCGCGTTCAATGTGGGCGCATTTGGCATGGCGGTGCTCTGGCTGAAGTTCTTCGCTGACGATGTGCCGCGCGCCGCGCGATTGTTGCTGCGGTTCGTCGCGGTGAGCGCGGCGCTGAGCGTCGCGTTTGGCTTCATCTCCTGGATCCCCCACAACTGGCTGCCGATGTGGTTCCTGATCCTGATGCCGGCCAGGCTGTTGAACTTTAACGCGCTCGTATTTCCGGCGCTCCTGTTCGGGCTGGTTGGCGTCTATCGGGACAGATTGTGGAGCCAGGCCATCGTGATCGCCGTGTCTCTTCGGCTGCTGCTTTCGGGGCGCAGCATGTTTTGGCGGTGGCTAGAGCGGGAAGGAACGGACAGTCCGGCGGTCCAGATCAGACTCTTCTGGACCATCGCTTTTTGCTGCGTCGTCTTGGTATCGGCGGTTGCGGCCTCGCGATGGTGGAAGAAGCGGGCCGACGCCGATCCGTCTCGCAAGCTAGGGGTCGCGGTTCGGGCGGTCCGTGTGGCGTCGCTGGCGGTGTGTGCGGCGGCTGGCATGATATCGTGGGAACTGGCCGACCGCCACGCCACCGAAATTCGCGCTACGACGTTCCTCGACCGGACGAACGATGCGCTGTTTGCCTCCGTGGCGAGGGGACAGGGCCTGCTGCTGACGGCTGGCGATCTTCATCTGATCCAACTGCGCACGCGGCGTCCGGTGCTGCTCGACGGCGGCGGCCTCGATGGCGTCGCCTATGCCCTCGAGGCAGCGAGCGCGATGGATCGGATCATGCGCGAGGTCTACGGTGTCGATGTGTTCGATCCTCCGGAGGAAGCCCGGGGCGGGGGGCGAATGCCGCTCGGAGCCAATCGGGCGGCTTGGGAGCGGTACTCGGTGGAGAAGTGGCAGGCGATCGCGCGGGCGTACAGCGTGACCCAGGTGTTGACGTTTTCGGACTGGACGCTGAAGCTGCCGCCGGTCGCGCATAATCGTCGATTCACGCTCTATGCGATCCCGGACTGAGTCGTCTGGCTCGGTGGCCCACTGACCATGATCATCAGCCGCACTCCATTTCGTGTGTCGTTTTTTGGCGGCGGCACCGACTATCCGGCCTGGTATCGGGAGCACGAAGGCGCCGTGCTCGCCACGACGATCGACAAGTACTGCTACATCAGCGTCCGCGAGCTGCCGCCGTTCTTCGATCACCGGTTCCGGATCGTGTACTCGCTCGTCGAGAACGTGAAGGAGGTCCGGGAGATTGCGCACCCGGCGGTCCGAGGCGTGCTCGAGTGGCTGCGGGTCACCAAGGGCCTCGAGATCCATCACGACGGCGATCTGCCGGCGCGCGCGGGTTTGGGGTCCAGCTCGGCCTTCACCGTCGGCCTCCTGAGCGCGATGCACGCGCTCGAAGGGCGGTACACCTCGAAGGAGGCGCTCGCGAGCGAGGCGATTCACGTCGAGCAGACGTTGCTCGGCGAGCCCGTGGGGACGCAGGATCAGATCTCGGCCGCCTTTGGCGGCTTCAATCACATCACGTTCGCCTGCGATGGCACCTTTCAGGTCAGCCCGATGATTCTGCCGCGCGAACGCCTCGACGCGCTTCAGGATTGGTTGATGCTGGTCTTCACGGGCATCTCGCGCAATTCCGCCGAGATGGCCGAGGCGCAGATCCGGAACCTGAAACATCGGGCCAGTGAGCTCCAGACGCTGCAGCAGATGGTCGGCCAGGCGGTCCAGATTCTGTCGACGGCCGCGGATCTGACGGAGCTCGGGCGGCTGCTTCACGAGTCGTGGACGCTCAAGCGCCGACTCGCGGACGGTCTGTCGAATCAGACCATCGACGACCTCTATGACGCGGCGATTCGTGCCGGCGCATGCGGCGGCAAGCTGCTGGGTGCCGGCGGGGGCGGGTTCGTGCTGCTCTTGGTTCGGCCCGAGGATCGCGCGCGCGTGCGCGAGGCGCTGCGCGGGCTGATCGTCGTGCCGTTCCGCTTCGAGGCGTCCGGCAGCCGAATCGTGTTATATCAGCCCGACGGCCTCAGATGATTCGCTACCACTACACAGGCGATGGTATCGGAGGGTTCGGGCGATTCGCGGCGGGGCAGCCGCCGGCTTTCCTCCTTGGCCTCCATCGATCGATGCTGCGCATCCGTCGCATCGAGGAAGAAATCGAGCGCCGATACCACGAGGATCAGATGAAAACGCCGATCCACCTGGTTATCGGCCAGGAGGCGACGTCGGTCGGATGCTGTGCGGCGCTAGGGGACACGGACCTCTTGTACTCGAGCCATCGCACGCACGGGACCTATCTCGCCAAGGGCGGCGACTTGAAGGCGATGCTGTGCGAGCTGCACTGCCGGGCGAACGGCTGCGCCGGCTCGCGAGGCGGATCGATGCACCTCATCGACAAGGGCGTCGGTTTGGCTGGCACGTCGGCCGTGGTCGGTGGCGCGGTGCCAATCGCGACCGGCGCGGCGCTCGCCGCCTGGATGAAGCAGGAGGATCGCGTCATCGTCGTGTTCCTGGGAGACGCGACGACCGAGGAGGGCGTCACGTCGGAGAGCCTCAACTTTGCCGCCCTCAAACGGCTGCCCATCGTCTTTTTTTGCGAGAACAACTTCTACTCGGTCCAGTCACCGCTCGAGACGCGCCAGCCGCCGCGCGAGCTGCACAAGTGGGCTGCGGCGCACGAGATGCCGGCGGTGCTGATCGATGGCGTGAACGTGCTGGCCGCGTTCGAGGCGACCCGAACCGCAGTCGCCCGCGCCAAGGCCGGCGAAGGGCCGAGCTTCATCGAGGCGCGCGTGTATCGGTTTCGCGCACACGCCGGCGCTGGAGACGACAGCCGAACCGGATACCGGGATGAGGCGGAGCGACAGCAGTGGGAGCGGGTCTGCCCGGTGAGATTGTTCGAGGCGTATCTGGTCGAAGCCGGACTGCTGAACGCAACCGCTATCGACGCGCTGGAGCACGAGATTGCGGAGGAGATTGCGGATGCCTTCGCATACGCCTTGGAGAGCCCGAATCCGACCGAGGCGGATCTGTACCGCCACGTGTATGCCGAATAGCCCCGTTCGTGGTGAGCCCTTCGACTCCGTTCGGCCTGAGTCTGTCGAAGGCCGAATTCCGCTCAGGGCAGGCCTGTTGAACGACGAGCCGAGTTCGCCCTTCGACAAGCTCAGGGCGAGCGGGGAACGTGTCGATGCCATGGGATGAAGGGCTCGTCGCCTCGCTCGTCTACGATCGGCCCGATCCGAGCGAGGGCCGGATCCTCAGCTACGTCCAGGCGATCAACGAGGCGCTCGTCCTGGCGCTGGAGCATGATCCGTCGGTGTTCGTGATGGGCCAGGGGGTGGACGATCCGTCGGCGATGTTCGGGACGACCCGCGGTCTTCAGCAGCGGTTCGGACCCGCACGCGTCTTCGACACGCCGCTCTCCGAGGAATCGATGATGGGGGTGGCGGCCGGCGCGGCGATGAACGGCATGCGGCCGGTCTACATGCACAACCGGCCCGACTTCGTGCTCCTGGCGGCCAATCAGCTCATCACCCACGCGTCGAAGGTCCACTTCATGGACAACGGCCAGACCACGGTGCCGATGGTCGTGTGGGCCGCGATCGGACGCGGGTGGGGATCCGGCGCGCAGCATTCGCAGTCGATTCAGGGGATCCTCCTGGGAGTGCCGGGGCTGAAGATCGTGATGCCGAGCACGCCGCACGACGCCAAGGGCCTGCTGCTCTCCGCGATCCTCGACAACAATCCGGTGTGCGTCTTCGAGCACCGCTGGCTGATGAGGAAGGACGGCATCGTCCCGGAAGGCTTTTACCGCGTGCCACTCGGACGAGGAATCTGTCGCAGGACGGGCCGTGACGTGACGATCGTCGGCGCCTCGCATGCGATCGAGCTCGGGATGCAGGCGGCCCTGCTGCTGGCGGCGGAAGGGATCGAGGCGGAGGTCATCGACCTGCGCACCATCAAACCGCTCGACGAGGGAATCATCCTGGAGTCGCTGAAGAAGACCGGGCGGATCGTCGCCGTCGACACGGCCTGGATGAAGGGCGGCGTGTGCGCCGAGATCGGCTGCCTCGCCGCGGAAAAAGGCTATGCGGATCTGAAGGCGCCGGTGGCGCGTGTGGGGTTGCCCGACATCCCCGCCCCCGCCGGTTACACGCTCGAGCAGATCTACTATCCTGACGCCGCCCGGATTGCGAGCGCCGCGCGAGCGCTCGTGCGGTGGGACGCGGCACCGGCCGGGCCCGGCTAACGCCGCCCGCACGACGTGCGGGCGGCGCACTAGGCGAATCGTTGATGCAAACAAGATCCGGAGCGTAAGCGACGGCAGCGCCGTGGGGGTGGGGCCCCACGGCAGACCAAATAATGTTTTACGACCTCGCCAGCACATCGTGGGGACCCGAGGAGCGCGCGGCCATCGACCGCGTGCTCGACGACGGCCGCTTCACGATGGGGGAGCAGGTCCGACGATTCGAGAAGTCGTTCGCCGCGAAGTTCGGCGTGAAGCACGCGGTGATGCTGAACTCCGGCTCGTCGGCCAACCTGGTCGGCGTCGCCGCGCTCTTCCACGTTTCCGAACGTCCGCTCCGGCGCGGCGACGAGGTCATCGTCCCGGCGATCTCGTGGGCGACGACGTTTCATCCGTTGCAACAGTATGGGTTGAGACTGCGATTCGTCGACGTTGAGCTCGAGACGCTGAACATGGACGTCTCGCGGCTGGAGGCGGCGCTCACGCCGCGCACCCGGATGGTCGTGGCGGTCAGCATCCTGGGAAACCCGGCCGCGCTCGACGTCATCCGCGCCTTCTGCGATCGCCACGATCTCTATCTGTTCGAGGACAATTGCGAATCGATGGGGGCCAGCCTGAACGGGAAGCCGTGCGGAACCTTCGGCCACATCAACACGTTCAGCACCTTCTACTCCCATCACATCTCGACGATGGAGGGGGGTGTGTTGGCGACCGACAGCACGGAGATCGACCATCTGGCGCGGGCGATCCGGAATCACGGGTGGGCGCGCGACGTGCCGGCGGATACGACGATCGCCCAGCCGTTTGGCGACAACTTCTTCGAGGCCTATCGCTTCATCCTGCCGGGGTACAACGTCCGGCCGCTGGAACTGTGCGGCGCCGTGGGGCTGGAGCAGTTGAAGAAGCTCGATCGGATGGTGGACATCCGCCGAGCCAACGCGGCGCGGTTCGTCGAGGTGTTTCGAGGCGACGAGCGCTTCATCATCCAGCGCGAGCATGGACGAAGCTCGTGGTTCAGTTTCACCGTGATCCTGAATCCTGCGTTCGGCCTCGACCGGGTTCGGATCATGGAATCGATGCGGGAGGCTGGCATCGGCTTTCGGATGATCACGGGCGGGTGCTTCCTGCGGCATGAGGCCATTCGGTTTTTCGATTACGACACGGCGGGGCCGATCGTGAATGCCAATACGGCGCACGATCACGGCTTTTTCGTTGGGAATCACCCAAAGGACCTGACCGGGGAGATCGCTTGCCTGCGCGAGGTGCTGGACCGCGCCGCGGTCGTGGCGCCTGGTTTTAGCCGGGCCTCGGGGATATGACAAGGGTCTTGGTCACAGGTGGCGCGGGCTACATCGGGTCGACCTTGATCCCGATGCTGCTCGATCGGGGCTTCGCCGTCACCGCCATCGACAACTTCATGTACAGCCAGGACAGCCTCGCCGGGGTGTGCTATCACCAGTCGTTCAGGCTCGTGCGCGGCGACGTGCGGTCGATGGACACGATGCGGCCGCTGCTCAAGACGGCGGACCTCATCATCCCGTTGGCCGCACGGGTCGGCGCGCCGCTCTGCGACCTCGACCCGCTGGCCGCCACCGGCACGAACCTCGGCGCCCTGGTCGATATGCTCGACCATCTGAGCCCGAGCCAGCCTGTGCTCCTGCCGGTCACGAACAGCGGGTACGGCATCGGGGAAGCGGAGAAGTTCTGCACCGAGGAGACGCCCATGCGGCCGGTGTCGCTCTACGGGCGCGACAAGGTCGAAGCCGAGCGCATGCTCCTGGACCGGCATCCCGCGTCCATCAGCTTCCGGCTGGCGACGGTCTTCGGGATGTCGCCCCGCATGCGCCTCGACCTCCTGGTGAACGACTTCACCTATCGCGCCTGCCGCGATCGGTTCATCGTCCTTTTCGAGAGCCATTTCAAGCGGAACTTCATCCACGTCCGCGACGTGGCCCGCGCGTTCCTTCACGGCATCGACCAGTTCGACCGGATGAAAGGCGGCCCGTACAATGTCGGCCTCTCGAACGCCAACCTCTCCAAGCTGGAGCTCTGCCAACGGATCCAGCGGCAGGTGCCGTCGTTCGTGTTCGTGGAGTCGACTATTGGGACCGATCCGGACCGCCGCGACTACATCGTGTCGAACGAGAAAATCGAGCGCACCGGGCGCACCGGCTATCAGCCCGCCCATTCGCTGGACGATGGGATTCGGGAGCTCATCAAGGGCTTCGCGATGATTAGGGACGGCAGGTACTCGAACGTGTGATATGAGCGCGGGCCAGCCCTTCGTCTCGGTCGTGCTGTCGTTTCGCAACGAGCGCGACACCATTCCGGCGCTCGTCGCCCGGCTCGCCGCGATGTTCACGGGGCAGCCGGTCGACTACGAAATCCTCTTCGTCAACGACGCGTCGACGGACGGGTCGGTGGATGTGCTGATGCACGAACGCGAGCGGAACCCGCGCGTGAAGATCATCAACATGGCACGCCGGTGCGGTGTCGCGGAGTGCGTGCTGGCGGGGATGGCGGCCGCGAGCGGCGACGCGGTCGTGTACATGGACGCCGACCTTCAGGATCCGCCTGAGATCATCCCGCAGCTCCTCGAGCGCTGGCGGGGCGGGGCCGATGTGGTCCACACGGTGCGGACGCGGCGGCACGGGGAGAGCGGCCTGAAGATCGCGCTGACCCGGCTGGCGTATCGCGCCATCAACTACGGCTCGACGATCGAGCTCCCGATCGACGCGGGCGATTTCAAGCTGCTGTCACGGGCGGCCGTCGGGCGCCTGCTCACGCTCGGCGAGTCGGATCCGTACTTGCGGGGGCTTGCCGTGTGGATCGCGTCGAACCAGGCTTTCGTGCCGTACGAGCGCGCAGCGCGGCACGCAGGGCGGACCCACTTCCCCTTCTTCAGCCGCAATCCCTGGAAGACGTTCGCCATGGGCCTGACCTCGTTCTCATCACTGCCGAAGCTGCCGATCTACGCGTGCGTCATCCTGTCGGCCCTTGGGTTCGCGGCGGCCGCCGTGTTGCTCGTGGCCGCGCCCGTGCTCGCGGCGGCTGGCTCGACGGCCGTCGTGCCGGCTGTGTTCGGTGGGGCGGTCTTGGTCTTCTGGTCCACCATCGTCGGCGCCGTCGGCGCCTCCGGCCTGTTCGTGATCCGGATCTACAAGGACGTCCGGCGGCGTCCGCGTTACTTCGTCGAATCGACCGTCGGACTACCCGCCGCCCAGTCCGCTGAAGTGGAGAAGGTCGCGCCCTGAAGCGAGTCGGCGCACTAAGCGGATCGTTGTGGCGAGTGAGCGCGGCGAGCGTGAGCGACCCGCTTCCGCTCTTCGAGCTTCCGCCTTCGCTGAAGCTACGGCGGATGGCAGGCGGTGGGGGTGGGGCCCCACGGTGCCGCAATTTTTAACACCGGCGTGGCAACCAAGATCCGGAGCGTAAGCGACGGCAGGCGGTGGGGGTGGGGCCCCACCGTAAACAAGAAATGATGGCCTCTCGATGCTCGACCTGGTGCTCGTGAATCCCGGCAGCCGCGCCAGGATCTATCAGGCGCTCGGCACCTCGCTCACTGCGATCGAGAATCCGGTGTGGGCCGGTCTGATTGCCACCTTCGTCCGCGTCCGGGGCTTCTCGGTGGCGATCGTGGACGCCGAGGCGGACGATCTGACGCCCGACGCAACGGCAGCGCGCGTGGCAGAGCTCGGCCCGCGGCTCGTTGCGGTGGTCGTTTACGGGCACCAGCCGTCGGCCTCCACGCAAAACATGACGGGCGCGTCGGCCTGCGTGACTGCACTCAAGACTCTGACGCCGACGACCCCCGTGCTGATGTTGGGCGGCCACGTCGCCGCGCTCCCGGAGCGGACGCTCGCAGACGAGCCGTGCGATTTCGTGACCCGTGACGAAGGCCTCTTGGGGATCGTCGGGCTGCTCGAGGCGCTCCGCGGGACATCGGATCCGGATCTGAGGTCGGTGCCGGGCCTCGTGCACCGTCAGGGCGGCCGCGTGGTCGTGAACCCTGCTGCGCCGCTCGTAACCGATCTGGATCGCGACATGCCGGGCGTTGCGTGGGATCTCCTGCCGATGACCCGGTATCGGGCGCACAACTGGCACGCCTTCGGGTATCCGACCCGCACGCCATATGCGGCGATCTACACCACGCTGGGGTGTCCCTATCACTGCTCGTTCTGCTGCATTCAGGCGCCCTTCAAGGGCGGAGAAGCGGCGCTGGCCCTCTCCTCGTCCGTGAACAGCTATCGGTTCTGGAACCCGCGGCAGGTCGTCCAGGAGATCGATCGGCTCGTCGCCGCGTACGGGGTGCGCCACATCAAGTTCGCCGACGAGATGTTCGTGCTCAATCAGCGCCACGTCATCGGCATCTGCGACCTCCTGATCGAGCGCAACTACGGGCTGAACATCTGGGCGTACGCGCGGGTCGATACCGTGAAGGAAGGCATGATCGACAAGCTGAAACGTGCAGGCTTCAACTGGCTGGCGCTCGGGATCGAAGCGGCGAGCGACCGCGTGCTGGCCGACGTCGACAAGCGCTACCGCCGCAGCGAAGTGTTCGAGACGATCGCCAGGCTGAAGGCGGCCGGCATCAACGTCGTCGGCAACTACATCTTCGGTCTCCCGGAAGACACCGCGGCGTCGATGCAGGAGACGCTCGATCTGGCGCTGGACCTGAACTGCGAGTTCGGCAACTTCTATTCGGCAATGGCGTATCCCGGCTCGCCGCTCTACGACACGGCGCGGCAGGCCGGCTGGCGGCTCCCGGAGAAGTGGAGCGGATACTCACAACATTCGGTCGATACGCTGCCGCTCCCGACGCGACACCTCTCGGCGGGCGAGGTCCTCGCGTTCCGCGATCATGCCTTCAACGTGTACTTCAGCCACCCTTCATACCTCGATCTCGTCCGACGAAAGTTCGGCGAGGCGACCGTTGCCGAGATTCACGACATGACCTCGCACCGGCTCGAGCGCCGGTACGCGAGCGCCTAAGGACTAAACCGCCGATGAACGCCGACGCCCGGATTTACGTCGCCGGAGGGAACACCCCAATCGGCGCGGCGCTCCATCGCCGGCTCGGCGAGCTCGAATACCGCCGCGTGGTTTCGGTTGATGACGAACCGGACTTCCACAACCGCGATGCCGTCGCCCGCTTGTTCGATCGCACCCGGCCGGCGTACGTGTTCGTGGCTGGCGGAAGGACCGCCGGCATCGGAGGGAACCAGCGATTCCCGGCCGATCTGATGCTCGACAACCTCCTCGTGGCGACGAGCGTGATCCCGGCCGCCTGGCACTCCGGCGTCACGAAGCTGCTCTATCTCGCCAGCTCGTGCGTCTATCCGAAGCAGGCGCCGCAGCCGTTCCGCACTGAGTCGCTGTGGACAGGGCCGGTGGAATCGACGAGCGCCGCCTACGCGACGGCCAAGCTGGCGGGCATTGCGTTGTGTCATGCATATCGGCGCGAACAGGGGGCTCCCTTCATCACCGCGATCGCCGCCGACGCGTACGGTCCCGGCGACGACTTCAGCCCGGAAGACTCGCACGTGGTCGGGGCGCTCATTCGAAGGATGCACGAGGCGCGTGAGCAAGGCCTCGCGTCGGTCGAGGTGTGGGGGTCAGGCGGGCCTCAGCGGGAGTTCGTCTACGTGGACGATCTGGCGGACGCATGCGTCTTCGCCATGCGACACTACGACGGGGCCGAGCCGCTCAATCTCGGCACCGGCGTTGTGACGTCGATCGCGGAGCTGGCGGCGGGGATTCGGGAAGTCGTCGGCTATCGCGGCGAGCTGAGGTTCGATCGCACGAAGCCCGACGGCATGCCGTTCAAGGGACTCGACTCGACGCGGCTGCGCGTGATGGGCTGGAAGGGCCGGTGGAGTCTGCGGGACGGGCTGCAGAGCACGTACGAGTGGTTCTTGAAGCAACGTTAACGCCGCGTCTCACCGATGCTTCCCGATCCCTGATCCCCGGCCCCTGATCCCGATCCCGATTCAGACCCTGATCATCTTCCCCGGATTCATGATGTTGTCGGGGTCGATGGCGCGCTTGATGAGACGCATCACGTCGACC
>JACOUA010000093.1 GCA_016178075.1 Acidobacteriota bacterium | reverse complement strand
TAGATCGCCAGCAGGACCTCCGGCCCGGTCGCGCGCGCGCCGCCCGGGCCGAATGCGGCGTCGACGACATGCGCGAGGTTGTCCGCGACGACGATCTTCTTGAACATCCCCCAGGCGATCAGCCAGGCGCCGTCGCGGAGCTGCTCCTCTGTCACGGCGCGCGGGCGCCCGAGTTGGGGGATCAGCACCGACGCCCGAAGAATCGGGCCCGCGACCAGGTGCGGGAAATAGGCGACGAACAGCGCGAAGTCCCTGAAGCTCGGACACGGTTCGATGTGGCGGCGGTACACGTCGATGACATAGCTCATCGTCATGAACGTGTAGAACGAAATCCCGATTGGCAGGATCACGTGCAGCGAGAACCAGTCGAGGCGCCAGCCCAGCGCGCTGAAGAGGGCCTGCGCGTTCTCGGCGAAGAAATTGAAGTACTTGAAGAAGCCGAGGACCGACAGGTTGAACCCGAGGCTGACGATCAGGGCCGCGCGTCGCTTGCGGGGATCCTCGCGCGCTGCGATGAAGCGCGCGCAGAAGAAATCCACGATCGTCGATCCGATGAGGAGACCGAGGAATCGCCAGCTCCACGCCGCGTAGAAGTAGTAGCTGGCGCCCAAGAGCAGCCAGTTCTGGGAGCGGAACGGCAGCAGCCGGTACGCGGTGTAGACGACCGCGAAGAACAGGATGAAGTGCAGCGAGTTGAAGACCATCAGGGAACGAGCCGCCGATCGACGAGAAAGTCGTACAGGGCACCGGCCAGGACCTCGTGCCCTCTCGGCGTCAGGTGCGCGGTCGTTTCAAAGTACAGGCTCTGAGGGTCGACCGCCCGGCGGAAGACCGCGAGCGGATCGAGAATCGGGACCCCGACCCTCTGGAGTGCCGCGTCAAACCGGGTGGACGCGGCATCCCGATCGAGATGTCCGCCCGCGCCCTCGACAATCCCGGAGAGCAGACGGTAGTCCTCGTCATCCAGCTGGAATCGGGCCGGAAGCAGCAGGATCGCGATCGTCGCGCCGGCCCTCCGAGCCTCATCCCTGATCTGCTCGAGGCACTCTGCCGTGATCTCGAGTCCGCGACGCACGACGTCTGGCTCGTCCGCCAGATACGTGAGCAGCGGGCGTTCGGGCGTCGGGGTACCGAGACGAGCGGCGAGGGTCTGGGCCCGCAGCCTCGCAATCTGGAGGACGATACTTCGGCGCACGAGGCGCCGCAGTCCTTGCGCCGCGCGGTCCCCGGCCTCGTCCACCGAGGCCGGATCCGGGTGAATCTTCGGCGCCGAATCTACCGCCTCGATCGCGTCGTTTCCGACATAGACCCCCACAATCACGAGATCGGGCTCGAGCTTCGACGCGACCTTCTCGAAGAACAACCGCTCTTCGACGGGTCCGTACCCTTGAACGCCCGCGTTGATGACGCGATACCGGAGCCGATCCCGCCGACCCGTGTTCAGCCGGCGCTCGAGGTGTTTCGCGAAGGTGTCGGACAACGGCACTTGCACCGCCAGCACGAGCGAGTCTCCGAGAATGACGACCCGCCGTTCGTCGGGCGGCTTCGATCCAAAGTCGTCGTCTCGGACGCCCGCGCCGTTGATGTGGATGTCGGTCGTGAACTCGACCGTCGAGAAACGCGCGGACGCCCCCGGCTTGAGGACGTGGCCGATCCGATCGTCCTGCGCGAAGAGCGCCTGGAATTCCGGCGCCGCTTCCGTGCCGGCATGAAGCCGCAGGCCGGCCTCAAAGAGCGCGAACTCCGCGGCCAGGACGATCAGGATCGTGACGGCTCGCTTCATCATTCAGCTGTCAGCACTCAGCTTTCAGCTCTCAGCTCCAGTTATTGGTTTCAGGAACAAGCGCCACCTGTAAACTAGCAACCAACGAACAGCTGGAAGCTTTATACCGTGAAACCGCCCTCCCCGCGTGTGTGGCTGACAGCAATCGTGCTGGTCGGCGCCTGGGTGCGCCTGCGCGGGCTCGCCTACGGGCTGCCGGCCGTCTACAACCCGGACGAAGTGGCGATCATGTCGCGCGCCCTCGCGTTCGCGAAGGGCGACCTCAACCCGCACAACTTTCTCTATCCGACCTTCTACTTCTACGTGCTCTTCTGCTGGATTGGCGCGTTCTTCGCCGGATCGTGGATGGTCGGCGCCGCGCACTCCCTGAAGCAGTTTCAGGACAGTTTTTTCCTCGATCCGTCCGGTATCTACCTCGCCGGCCGCGTCTTGACGATGATCTGCGGGAGCGCGACGGTGGTGGCGGTGTACGCGCTCGGCAGCCGCGTGTTCTCCCAATCTGTCGGCCTGATTGCAGCGCTGCTGCTCGCGGTCTCGCCGCTTCACGTGATGGATTCGCACTACGTGAAGCACGACGTCCCGGTGACGCTGGCCATCGTGATCGCTCACCTCGCGATCCTGGGACTCGTCGATGCGCCCGAGCCGCTGCGCGCGCGCCGGGCGATCGCGGCGGGGATCGCGTGCGGGGCGGCGATCGCGACGCAGTACTACGCCGTCTTCGTGCTCGTGCCGCTGGTCCTGACGCTGGTGCTCGCCCGCCTAGCGACCGATCGCGCGGGCGTCGCGCGGATCACGGCCACCTCGCTGGCGGCGGTCGCCGTGACGTTTTTCGTCCTGTCGCCGTTCGCCGTGCTCGAGGCCTCCACGACCTGGCGCGATGTCGTCGCCAACAGGCAGATCGTGATCGACCGGGCGACGACCCAAGGCGGATTGTTCGTCAGCCTTCGCCGGTACAGCGAGCTTCTGGTCGCCGAGGGCTTTGTGTTGCCGGCGGCCACGCTGGCTGTGGCCGGCGTGGGCGTGACCATCGCCCAGATGGCTCGGCGAACCACCTCCGCCAAGGCTACGGCGGTCCAGGTCCGGCCGAAGCCGGACTTCCGAAGCTTCATGCGAAGGTGGGAGCCGGGCACCACGACCGTCATGCTGCTCGCGTTTCCGCTCACGTTTCTCCTGTTCATCAGCAACACCGTGCCCGCCACGCGCTACCTGAATCCGATCCTGCCCTTCGGCGTGCTTCTGGCCGCCATCGCTACCGTTTCGATCCCTGACCTCCTGCCCTCTTCGGTTCGCAATCATCGCGTCGCCATCGTGACGCTCTTGGCGATGGTGGCAGCCGCGCCGGCCTTCGGGCGAAGCCTGCGGATTGGCCAGTTCTTCCGAGAAGCCGATACCCGCACGCTGGCGCAGCGCTTCATCGAGGATCACGTCCCCAGCGGCGCGACGATCCTGATTCAGCCGTACTCGGTGCCGATCCGGCAGTCGCGCGAGGGGTTGGTCGAAGCGTTGACGGCGCGCTACGGCGATGCCGGACGCGCGTCGACGAAGTTCGCGCTGCAGCTCCAGCTCATCCCTTATCCGGCGCCGTCCTACCGCCTGCTCTATCTGGGTGAGAACGGGCTCGACATGGACAAGCTGTACGTCACGTACCGTGCCGTGTCCGGCCCCGATGGCCTGACGATGGCGCGGCGGCTGGGCGTGGAATACGTTGTCCTCAAAAGGTACAATGTCGCCGACCCTGCAACGCAGCCGCTCATCGGCCTTCTGGAAGCCAGGCCGCGGGAGGCGCAACGGCTTGCCACGTTCTCGCCGTACTGGACGCATCTCGCGCCGGGGGGAGCGGCCCGGGTCGAGCCTTTCCTGCATAACACGGACGCGCAGGTGTTCGAGGCGCTCGAGCGTCCCGGGCCGGGGATCGAGATCTGGAAGCTGACAGGCGAGAGCTGAGAGTTTGCGAAGAGAGCCCGTTTCACCACCGAGTCCACGGAGACCACGAGAAAAGATTCAATGCTTTCTCTGTGAGCTCTGTGGCGATCGTGGATATTCCTTCTCGGACTCTGAGCTGATAGCTAAGTGGTGCGTTTCATAATTACGGTGACGCACCGAGGGCGCCGAGGCGCCCGCCCCGCAAGGCGCGAGGAGGGAGAATACCGGGCGTATTTGACCGACGAGCAACGCGGCGGAACCGGGGTCCCCAACGCGCGTTTCCCAGCGCGTTGGGGTGGTGGGGCGGGATGCATCGGCGGCCGAATGCCACCGTAATTATGAAACGCACCACT
>JACOUA010000092.1 GCA_016178075.1 Acidobacteriota bacterium | reverse complement strand
GGCGTGCTCGGCTTCTTCTGGGGCGGCGTGTACCTGTGGCGGAGAAGTATCATAGCGCCGGTCGTCTGCCATTCCGGATTCAATGCCGCCGAGATCATCCGCTACGCCGTCTTCGGATCCAGTTGATCGCCAGTACTGGCTGTTACTCGCCGTCCTGTTCCTCCTTTCGCTGCCCGTCGTGACGACGCGGATCTACGCCTCGGATGAAGTCGAGTACTTCGCGTTCCTCAGATCGCTCTGGTTCGACCCCGACGTGTCGTTCGAGAACGAGTACCGGCACATCTACGAGTCCGGCATCGCGCGCCCCCCCGGGTTTCTCGAGACCTTTCTGGAGCGGCGCACCGAGACCGGCCGGCGCATCAACTTCGGGACGATCGGCTGTGCCCTCCTGTGGAGCCCTTTCTACGCGGCCGGGGACTTCACCGCGCGCGCCCTGCGCGCCGGCGGGGTGGCGGTCGCCGTGGACGGGTATTCGAAGCCCTACGTGTCGGCGGTGGCCTACGCGTCGGCGGTGTACGGGTGTCTCTCGATCGTGTTGTCGATTCTGGTCTGTCGGCGCCTCTTCGGCTGGACGACCGCCACTTCAGGTCGCTTCGGTCGGATCGCGCCGTTTCTCGCGGTGGTCATCGTCTGGATTGGAACGCCGCTGGTCTTCTATATGTACGTGACTCCACCGATGGCCCACGCGACCTCGGCGTTCACGGTCACCCTCTTCGTGCTCGCGTGGCTGAAGGCGCGGGAGCGGTGGCGCGTCGGCGACATCGCCCTGCTCGCCGCGATTGCGGCGCTCATGGGGATGGTGCGAGAGCAGGATCTGCTGCTGGCGATTGGCCCGATCCTCGATTTCGCGCGCGACCTGGCCCGCCGTCGGGAAGGCGCGTGGCGCGCCACAGCGCTGAAGCTGGCCACCGCCGCCGTGGTGTTTGGAATCGTGTTTGTGCCTCAAGCCCTTGCGTACCTGGCCCTCAACGGGCGGATCGGTCCGTCTCAGTTCGTGACGCGGAAGATGATCTGGAGCTCGCCGCACGCGTTGCAAGTCCTGGCGTCACCGGCGCACGGCTTCTTCTGGTGGACGCCGCTCGCCGCGGTGGCGATCGGCGGGCTGATCTGGGCCGCCGCGTCCAGGCGCAACGAGTCGATGGGATGGCTGGCGGCGTGCCTGCTCGCGATGGTGGCCGCGGAGGTCTACGTCAACGGCAGCGTCGATTCATGGACGCTCGCCGGCGCGTTCGGCCAGCGTCGCTTCGTCAGCCTGACCCCGATTCTGTGCGTCGGCCTCTCTGCGGTGATCACGTCGCTCGCCCACATGAGGCCGCCCTGGCGGGTCGCCGCCGCGGCCGCCATCGGGCTCACGGTCTGGTGGAATGTCGCCCTGATGGTGCAGTTCGGCACGGGCCTCATGGACCGGCAGCGCCTCCAGCCTGCGTTGAACGCCCGTCACGCGTTCATGACCGTTCCACGTGAGCTTCCGTCTCTCGTCTATCGTTACCTCTTCGAACGGGGAACCTTCTACAAGTAGGACAAACGCATGACACCCTGTTCTTCTAACAAGAGCGCGTTTGTCCTACTAGAACCGGCGGGCCTGTCGGCCCGCCGGCTAGTAACGAAGCTTCGCGGACCGAAGCTTCAGTATCACGTGTCGGCTTAACGCGAAGCTTCGTTACGTGCGCATCCTCTATCTGGCGGACATCCGGTTTCCCCTCGAACGCGCCAACGGCATCCAGACCATGGCGACGTGCGCGGCGCTGGCGCATCGGGGCCATCACGTGGTGTTGCTCGTCAGGCCCGACACGGCGCGCCCCGTCCGCGATCCCTGGACGTTCTACGGCGTGGATCGCGACGCTCGCCTGACCATCGAGCAGCCCGCCTGGCTCGGCGTGAGGGCACCGCAACCGCTCAAACGGTTGATGTATCTCCGGGCGGCGAGGCGGCGGCGAGAAGCGCCGCGGCTCGACATCATCTTTACCCGCGATCTCGGCGTGGCGGCTGCGCTTCTGCGACGCACCCACGATCGCGATGCGCCGCTCGTCTACGAATCGCACGGGTACGCGCCGGAGGTCAGCGCCGCTCTGCCCCGTCTGCTTGCGGACGGCGCCGCGCCGGACGCACGGAAGATTCAGCGGCTGGAAGCGCGTGAGCGCCTGGTCTGGCACCGCGCGGACGGATACGTCACGATCACCGCGGCCCTGGCGCACGATCTGACCGCGAGGTTCGGGCCGAGACGCTGGAGCGCCACGATTCCAGACGGCACGCGGGCGTCACACGGCCGGATCGAGATCGGACCCGTCACAGGCGATCGCCCGCCGGTCGTCGCGTACGCCGGTCATCTGTATCCATGGAAAGGCGTTGAGACCCTGATCGAGGCCCTGAAGGAGCTGCCGGCCGTGCGTGGGCTGGTGATCGGCGGCCACCCGGGCGAAGTAGACCTCGCCCGCCTTCGCGGGCTGGCGCAGGCCGGGGGCCTCGAAGGTCGGGTCGAGTTCACGGGGCTCGTTCCGCCGCCGGATGTCGGGGCCCATCTGCAGCGAGCGGACGTCCTCGTCCTCCCGAACCCGGCGCACACGATCTCCGCCCGCTACACGTCGCCCTTGAAGCTGTTCGAGTACATGGCCGCCGGCCGGCCGATCGTCGCCTCCGATCTCCCGGCCATTAGAGAGATCATCCAGGACGGACGAAACGGACTGCTGGTCGAGCCTGGGAATCCCGGCGCGCTCGCGCGCGGCGTCCGGCGCGTGCTGGGCGATCGGGCGTTGGCCGAGCGCCTCGCGACGTGCGCGTTCAACGAGGTGAGGCTCTACACGTGGGAGAGTCGAGCCCAACGGCTCGAGCAGCTCTTTGAATCGGTCCTGACCGATCGACGGCGGCCGGGTGGACCCCGATCGCACGAACCTGAAGACGCGCTGTATGTCGTGCGGGCGGACCTTCGAGGGCAGCGTCGACTATCTCGATCTGCGGCCCCGGAGCCCCCACGCCGAGCAGACGAAGTATCTGGACGGGGCGCTCCACGCCGATGCCCGTCACGAGACGATCGCACCGCCGCTCCTCTCGGCCGCAATCCGCTACGACATGCTTCGCCGGTTTCTGCGGCCGGCGCCGGGTGATCGCCTCGTGGACCTCGGGTGCGGCAGCGGCAAGGTGCTGATCTGGAACGGCGACTGCGGAGCTCATCAGGTCGGCGTCGACGTCAGTCCGTACTTTTCGCGCGAGGCGCGGTCGTCCGTGGATCTCGTGCTCGGCGACCTGCGCGCGCTGCCCTTCGGCGACGGAGCCTTTACGAAGGCGTACGCGCTCGACGTCTTCGAGCACCTGTCGCGCGACTCGCTGGCCGTGATGCTGCGCGAGGCGGCGCGCGTGCTCGTTCCGGGGGGACACCTCTTCGTCTACAGTCACGTCCGCAAGAACGCAGGAGTCGCGGCCGGCCTCAAGGCGATCAACCGCCTCGCCCGCCGCCTGGAGCGCTGGGGCTGGATCGACCTCGAGCACGAACGGCTGCGCAAGTCGGACCACGTCAACCCGCTGGCCGACATCCCGGATCTGAGGCGGATGACGGCCGCGGCCGGATTCTCAATCGCGCGCATCACGTACTACACGCCGCTCGTTGGCGGATTCGTCGAGAACATCCTGGTGCGAATGGCGGAACGGATGATCGGATCGGGGATCGGGGGTCAGGGATCGGAAATAGGTGATGGGAAGCGGACGGGCGAGAATCGACGCTCAGCCATCAAAGCACGCTTGTCCCACGGCGGGCCGCTGTACGCCGTGCTCCGGGCGCTCACCTTCGTGATGAAGCTCGATCTGGTGCTCTTCGGGCGCATCGAGTCCGGGCCGTTCTTCGCGCTGCTGAAGAAAGAATAGTTTTTAGTTATCAGTTTTCAGTTATCAGTTTCAATTCAAGCGTTTAGCACCCGGGTTCTCTTGAACTGAGAACTGTAAACTGAAAACTGACAACTCACCGATGACCATCCTCTACGTCGCCACCGACCAGACCGTGCCGGGCGCGACCGGCGGGTCGGTCCACGTTCAGGCCGTGGCGGAGGGACTTGCCGCGCGCGGGCAGACGGTGCATGTCGCCGCTCGGCCGGGCCCCGGCGGCTTCCCGTCTTCGTCAAAGGTGAGCTGGCATGCGCTCGAGCCGCCGATGGGCATCGGGCAGCTTCGCTGGCTGCGCGCGGGGCAGGTCGTCGCGCTCGCGCGGCGTCTCGGGCCGCGCGTCGACGTCATCATGGAGCGGTACTACAATTTCGGCGGTGAGGGCATGATCGCGGCGCGGCGCACGGGCGCGAGGGCGGTGCTCGAAGTCAACGCGCCCATCGTCGACTATCCGGGCTCGCCAAAGCGGACGCTCGACCGCCTCACGCTCGTGCAGCCGCTGCGCCGCTGGCGGGAATGGCAGTGCCGCGTCGCCGATCTGATCGTGACACCGAGCGCGCGGATCGTTCCGGCCGGCGCGCGCGGCCGCGTCCTCGAGATCGAATGGGGGGCGGACACCGAACGCTTTCGCCCGCACGCGTCCGGGCCGGCGCCGTTCGAGCGGGAGCCTGACGATGTGATCGCCGTGTTCGTCGGGGCGTTCCGGCGGTGGCACGGGACCGTCAGGCTCGTCGCTGCCATCAGGAAGCTGCGTGCGCGCGGACATTCGAAGATCAAGGCGGTCCTGATCGGCGCGGGCCCCGAGCTGGCGGCTGCGCGCGCGGAGGCCGAGGGCGTGGGCGGCGTCATCTTCACGGGGGCGCTGCCGCACGATCGGATTCCGGCCGCCCTCGCCGCCGCGGACATCGGCGTCGCGCCTTTCGACGCCTCCGTCCATCCGCCGCTCGCCATCGACTTCTATTGGTCGCCGCTCAAGATCTTCGAGTACATGGCGGCGGGTCTTCCGGTCGTGGCGCCCGACCTCCCGCGGCTTCGAGAAATCGTGAGGCCTGGTCAGGACGGGCTCCTCTACGATCCGGAGGATCCCGAGGGCTTGGTCAACGACCTGGCGCGGCTCGAAGACGAGACGCTGCGAGGGAAACTAGGTGGCTCAGCGCGTGAGCGGGTGGTCACACACTTCAGTTGGGCGGCACACTGCCAGAGACTGGAAACAGCTATTGTGAAGTTGGCAGCAGGCAGTGGGCAGTGCGCATCCTCCTGACGACCGACTCGTTTCCACCGGACTGCGGCGGCAGCGGCTGGAGCACGTACGAGGTGGCCCAAGGCCTGCGGTCGCGCGGGCACGCGGTCAGCGTGTTGCGGCCGACACCGGCCACCACAGAGCGGCGCACCCGCGAGTACCACGGGTTCGCCGTCGACGAGATCCCGGTGGCGGCGCCGAACGTTCCCTTTGTTCGGAACTACTTCAAGAACGAACACCTTTACGGACCGCTCGCCGGCGTCACCCGAAGCGTGATCGAAGCTGACCGGGTCGATATCGTTCACGCTCAGCACGTCATGAGTGGTCCCGCGTCGATAGCGGCTGCGCATGCGGCGGGCCGGCCGGTCGTGTGCACGGTGCGGGACTACTGGCCCGTCTGCTACTGGTCCGACCTCATCTATGACTACTCCGCCTCGGATCTCTGCCCCGCCTGCACGCCGGCCATGATGAGCCGCTGCGTGCGTCCACGGGCTGGCTCGCTCTGGCCGCTCGCGCTCCCGATGATTCCGTACATGCGCGCGAATCTGGCGCGGAAGCGGCTGGCGCTGTCCGAGGCCGACGCGATCGTCGCGGTGAGCTCGACGTTGGCGAGCGACCTTCGCGCTCGAGCGCCGGAGGTGGCTCGAACCCGGCTCGAAATCATCCCGAACCCCATCGACTTCACCGCCATCGACGCCGAGGAACCGGCTCTCCGGCGGTCGCCACCGCCGCTGACACGGCGCTACGTGCTGTATGCAGGCAAGCTGGCGCCGAACAAAGGGGGGACCAAGCTCCTCGTGGCGATCCGGAGGGCCGACCTGCGGATGCCGGTCGTCTTCGTCGGCGACGGTCCCGATCGCGCGAGCCTCGAGGCCGAGGCCACCAGCGCCGGTCTGGATGCGCTCTTCACCGGATGGCTCCCCCGCGAGGAGGTCTGGCGCTGGATGGTGCACGCGGGCCTGCTGGCGTTTCCGTCGCACGGTCCCGAGTCGCTCAGCCGCGTGCTTCTCGAAGCGAGCGCGCTGGGAGTGCCGATCGCGGCCATGGACACGGGCGGGACGCGCGACATCATCGTGCCGGATCGTACCGGGCTCCTGTCCCGCGACATCGACGGCCTCGCTCGCGATCTCTCGCGGCTGGCGAACGATCCAGCGCTCGCGGCGACGCTCGGCGAGTCGGCGCGCCGTCACGCCCACGAGATGTTCGACGCCCGGATCGTCGTCGATCGCCTCGAGCGGCTCTATCGCGACCTCCTATGAAGAACCCACGTGTGACCACGGAGCCCACAGAGACCACCGACAGAAACCTCAGTGTTTGCCATGAGTGCTCCGTGAGCTCAGTGGTGATCGTGTCCGGTGCAGGACGTTGATGCGCGTCGCGGTTTTGTCACGCGCGGTGTTTCCGCTCCACGGGCACGGCGGTCTCGAGCGACACACCGGCGATCTCGTTCGACACCTCGCAGCGCGCGGCGTTGCGGTCACCCTCCTGACCCGCGAACCCGTGCGCGGTGCGCCGTCCTTCGATGTCGCCGGCGTCACGCTTCTGACCATTCCCTATCGCAGCTTCCCGCTTGCGGGACGCCGGGGCACGACCGTGCTGGATCGCAGCACGGCGTATCTGTGGTTCGGGCGCAGGCTTGGGCGCCTTGCCGCGGACCTCGCGCGACAGGATCGGATCGACATCGTGTATGGCCTGGGCGCGGCCGCGCTGGGATACGCCACGGCGTTACTCAAGGGCGAGGGAGCGGAGCGGGGCGTAGGGGCCCCGCGAGCGACCGAGCTTGGCGGCGTGGGGTCCCCGCCATTCAAACTTGTCCCGCTCGTGTTCAATCCGCAGGGCCTGGAGGAGTTCGGCGGCGCCGATCTCCGTTTCGGCGGATCGCCGCTGAAACGCATCGGGTATCTCCCGCTTCGACACGCGGTGCGGGCTTGCGCCCGCGCTGCCGACTGCGTGATCGCCACCGATCGATCGCTGGAGGCGGTGGTGGAACGCCATCTTGGGGTTCCATCGAGTCGGACCCGGACGATTCCGAACGCGATCGACGTCGCCGCGTGTGACCGGCGGGCGGGCGCACGCGATGCCGCCGGGTTGAAGCGGGACCTCGGGACACGCACAGGCGAGAGGGTGCTGCTCAGTGTCGGCCGGCTGGAGCGGAACAAAGGGCTTCACGTGCTGATCGACGCGTTGAAGGCCGCGCGCGATCTCGGCTGGCGCTGGGTCGTCGTCGGCGACGGCCCGCACGGCCCGCGCCTGCGCGCCGTCACTCGGGCAGCAGGACTCGGCGATCGCATCACGTTTGTCGGACGTGTCGACGATGAACGATTGCACGAATGGTATGAGGCCGCGGATCTGTTCGTGCATCCGACGTTGTACGAAGGCAGCTCGCTCGTGACGCTCGAAGCCATGGCGCATCGGTTGCCGGTCATCGCGAGCGACGCGGGCGGCCTGCCGGACAAGGTCCGGCCCGGCGTCAACGGATGGCTCGTGCCGCCGGGTGACCCGGCCCCCCTCGCCGACGCGATCCGGCACGCCCTGAGCCCGCAGCAGGATCTTGCGTCGATGGGACGAGCAGGGCGAGCCATCGTCGAACGCGAGTTCACGTGGGATGTGGTGATCCCGCGGATGATGGGCGTGTTTTCAGCGTTGAGACACAAGAGATGCTGATGAGCGATCCTGGGGCGACCCGCCCCAGCGCGTGGCGGAGCAGCCTGACCATCGCGGGCGGCGTACTCCTCATCGGCGCGCTCGCCGATCTGTGCGGGCGTGAGCTCGCTCGCCGGTCGCTGCTCGCAGCGCTCGGCGTCGGAATGTCGGAGGGGCGCGTCCTCGGCCTGGCATTGGTCGGCACGACTCTCGTCCTGACGGGCGCGCGCTTGCGTGATCGTCGGCGCCTCGCGATCGCCGCCCTGCTGACGCTGGCGTTTACCGCAGGCGTCGTGGCGCAGCTTCGCCTCGGAGCGCGCCTGCAGAGTGATGGCTTCTACTACTACGCGTACCTGCGATCGATTTCTTTCGATCGGGATGTCGACTTCACGAACGACTACCGGCTGCTGGGTCTCGGCGACAAACCGTACCTCTTCGAGCCGACCGTCACCGGTCACGCGCAATCGGCCTGGACGATCGGACCCGCCATCGTCTGGAGCCCGTTCTTTGCAGTAGGCCATCTCGTCGCGCGCGGGCTCAACGCGCGCGGCCAGCCGGTCTCGATCGACGGAACCTCCTTCCCGTACCGTCAGGCCGTCTGCCTCGCCGGGTTGTTCTACGGCGTGCTGGGCCTCTGGTGGTGCGGCCGTCTCGCATCCGCCTACGTCCGAAGCCCGATCGCCATCCTCGCGACGATCGGCATCGGCGGCGGATCCTTCATCCTCTGGTACATCGTGAAGGAGCCGACCATGACGCATGCGCCATCGCTGGCGGCGGTGGCGGGCTTCTGTCTGTTGTGGGCGAGGACCAGTCAGGCCCGCTCGCGTCCCGCATGGCTGGCGCTTGGGCTGCTCGCGGGGCTGATGACCGACATCCGCTGGCAGAACGCGATCTTCTGTCTGTTGCCCGCGATCGAGATCGCCACGAAGATCTTTCGCCGAAAGGCCGAAGCCACGAACACACGGACGGAAGCCACCACGCGCGCGGAAGACACGAAGGCTTCGCTCCGTGACACCATCGTCGGCGATCTCATCTTCGCCGTGGCGGCTCTCGTGGCCTTCCTGCCGCAGATGCTTGCCTGGAAGGCGATCTACGGATCACTTGTCGCGATCTCTCCCCTCGGTCCGCAGATCCGGTGGACCGCCCCTCAGATCGTCGACATCCTGTGGTCGTCGCGCAACGGCCTCTTCGCAACGTCGCCGGTCGCGTACGTCGCAGCTCTCGGCCTGATCGCATTCGCCTGGAGGGAGCCGCGCATTGGCGTCCCCGCGATCGCCACCTTCGCGGCGATGGTGTACTTCAACGCGGCCCTTCAGGACTGGTGGGGCAGCGCGGCGTTGGGGATGCGGCGCTTCGACGGCGTGCTCCCCTTCCTCACCATCGGGCTGGCGGTCGCGCTCGACTGGACCGAACGGGCCATCGTCCGCCACCCGCGAGTCGTCTTGGGTTCGGCGCTCGCGGGGCTCGTGCTGTGGAACCTTACGTTCATGAGCGCGGCGATCCTCGGTGAGGTTCGGATCGGCGAAGCGCTCTCGTTCCGGCGGCTCGCCGGTGCGCAGGCAGCGACGCTCCTCTCCTGGACGGGACATCCCTTCTCCTATCCCGCCAATCTGCTTTACGGGCTTCGTCACGGCGTGCGCCCGGAACGCTACGACCAGCTCGGCCCAAACCGTTTCCTGAGCGATCCGCTGCGGCCCTACGGCCGCATCGACATCGGTGAAGGCAGCGATTTCGAGGCCGCGGTACTCGGCCCCGACTGGCACGGGGCGGAGCGGGACGGGCTTTCGACCTTTCGATGGGCTCCGCAGGAAGCCGGCCTCGACGTGCCGCTGGATGTCGCGGCCGATCTCGCCGTGCGGATTCGGCTGAAGGCGTTCGCGTACCCCGGCGCGCCGGCCCAAACCCTGATCCTGGATATCAACGGCACGCGACTCGGGTTTTTCGAGGTACAACCCGAGTGGCAGGTACTGGAAACGACCGTGTCGAGAGCGGTCTGGCGCGCCGGAGCCAATCGTGTCACGCTGCGCTTCGCGTGGCAGGCGTCCCCAGCGAGCGTGGGGCTGGGAGGCGACCCTCGGAGCCTGAGCGCAGCCGTCGATTATTTTCGAGTGGAGAAAGTAGTCAATAGTCGATAGTCGATAGTCGCTCGTCGCTCGTCGCTGGTGTCGATCACGACTCACGCCTATGTTGCACACTCGACTAACGACCCCGACTAACGACTAACTACCCCGACTAACGACTAACGACTGACGACTAACGACTGACGACTAACGACTAACGACCCCGACTAACGACTGACGACTGACGACTAACGACTGACGACTAACGACTAACGACTAAATCTATGCCTGAGCGTGAATGGCGCGAGGCGAGCGACATGCGCACGCCGTCGCTGCTCGTCATCACGGTGCTCGTGGTCGCGGCGCTGCTGCGATTCTGGAATCTCGGGGCCGGGATTCCGTTCGCGATTCAGGTCGACGAACCGGAGATCGCGCTGCGGGCCGTCCGCATGATGAAGACCGGCGATTTCAACCCGCACTTCTTCGACTACGGCGGGCTGTACATCTACCTGCAGCTCGTCGTGGCCTGTGTGCGATTCATCTTCGGGGCAGCGATCCAGGGACTCTGGTCGTCGCTCGACCAGGCGAGCCCGGACAATTTCTATGCCTGGGGCCGCGGCCTGACCGCAATGCTCGGAACGGCCACGGTGCTGATCGTCTACAACATCGGAACGCGGTGGGGCGCGCGTCACGCGCTTCTCGCAGGCGGCCTGATGGCGGTCGTCCCGTTCCACGTCCGCGAGTCGCACTTCGTCCTGACCGACGTGCCGCTCACGTTCTTCACGACCCTGACGATGCTGCTGACGCTCAGGGCGCACGAAAGCGAGCGCGTGAGCCGCTACGCCTGGGCGGGAGTCGCGGCGGGCCTGGCGGCGGCGACGAAGTACAACGGTGGGCTGGTCCTGATGCTGCCGCTTCTCTCCGCGGCGCTGTCGAAGGCCGGGCTGGTCACCCGAATTCAGATGGCCCTGGCGTCACTCGGCGCGTGCGTCGCCGCCTTTCTGCTGGCGGCGCCCTACACCGTGCTCGATCTGCCGACGTTTCTGAACCAGTTCGCGCACCTCGCGTCGATTTTCGCGGCCGAGCCGCGGTCGCCGGAGCCCGGCTGGCTGACCTACTTGAAGCACCTGCGGTTGGCGCTCGGTTGGCCGGCGCTCCTTCTGATGTTCGGCGGCCTCGGTCTTGGAATCTTTCGCGCAATCCAGGGACCCGGGAATGTTCGCTGGCTGCTCGCGATCGTCTTTCCGCTGACGTACTTCTATCTGATTGCGACGCGGAGCCAGATTTACGGCCGCTATCTGCTGCCGATTCTTCCCTTCGCCTGCGTCCTGGCCGCCTGCGCCGTCGTGTCGGGCGTGAGCCTGCTGCGCCGCTTCGACATCCCGCGGGCGCCACGAACGGCCCTGATTGTCGCGTTGACGCTCGCCGCGCTGGTTCCGCCTACGGTCGAGGCCGTCCGCTTCTGCCGGATGATCGGCCGAACGTCGACCCAACAGCTCGCCTACACCTGGATTATGTCCAACATCCCTCGAGGCTCGCGCATCGCCATCGAAGCGCGGGGCCTGCTTCTTCCCGAACCCCGGTACCGGGTCGAGCATTTTCCCAAGCTCACGCTGCACGAGTATCAAAACTACAGAGACGACGGGTTCGAGTACATGATCGCCCATTCGCAGTCGTTCGGAGCAGCGTTCGCCGAGCCGCACAGCCACGCGGCCGAGTATGCCGAGTATCGACGGCTCTTCGATCAGGCGTCGCTCCTCACGACCTTCGAGCCCTCCGAGGATCACCCTGGTCCTGAATTGAGAATCTTCAAGCTGCAGTGAAAATCTGGTAAGGGGAGCGTATCGTTTGCGCCCCATGGTCAACATAGTCAGAGCGATCACCAGTACGCCGGTGCTTGGCGTCAATTGCCTCTGCCCTGAAATCTGTCGGGTGGACCCGCTGGTTGTTTGTGGGTGCTTGCACGCCGGGCCGCTCGCGGTCGCAGTTGTGGAGCGCGCCGCGGACTGAAAACGGTAAAGAACACGGCGTTACTCGCGACCTATCGCGACAGTCCGAGGCCGCAAGAAGGGGGAAATCCGACAACCTACGAACCTTGGTGACCTAGCGGGCGCCGTAGTGTGCCAAGTAGAGTCCCAGGGACTTCCAGTGCATTGAGCGACGCTCCAACACCGAGGGGTGCTTCTGCGCGAAATACTTCGCGTTCTTCGTAAGACTCGCGAAGTTCTTGGAGTGGTCAATCGGGTGGTCCAAATGGGCGCCGAAAAAATCCGGATGGTTCACCTCCACGATCGGGAGTCCTCCACTTTCGTAGCGAAAGGCAAACTCAACGTCCTCCTCGCCCCAGCCTTCGAACCGCTCGTCCCAGCCCCCCACAGCTTTCACCGCACTCCGGGAGACGACGAAACTGTCGCTAGTAAAGTCGGCAAAACCGAGATGCTTGCGGGCCGTTCGGGCTAACGACTCAGGCTGACAACGGCTACGACGCCCACTCTGCCCAATCCGGTATCGACGGGGTGCTTTAACCAGCTGCCCCAGCGCCGCCATTGCTACGCCTATCTCCAAGAAACCGCTTGATGGAATGATGTCTCCGTCCAAGTAGGCCAGGATCTCGTGCTTGGCGCTCACCGTGCCGACTTGGCGCGCAAGGGCCCGCAGGCCGTCGCGATCTCCGTCTACATACGCTGACGTCGAGACGTAACGGCATCCGAAGCGCTTGGCGATCGAGGCGATGTCTCCTTCGGATCGATCGTCGGCGATGATGACCTCGTCAGGTCTGACACGCTGCCTGCCGAGGGCATCGAGTATTAGCGGCAGGTTCATTTGCTGATTCCTGCACAGGACAATCACTGACACCGGCGTCATCGTGCCCTTCGTCTCTGGTTGATGAACGCAGACACTGCTGGTTTCGGAGACCGGGCTAGGTCGTACAGACCAGTCGAGAGTTCTGGAGGGCTCCACCCGCGGTCCCGTGTCTTCCAGTCGTTGTCGAAGGCTGCGAAGAAGCTCGCGTATAGGCGCCCCGGCCCGGACACGTCGTCGTGCAGCATGCGCAACATCCGATCGAAGAACTCACGTTGCGCCTCCGGCGTTAAGCCTGAGCCACCGGCCGAAGGATAGGACAGCATCTTCATGAGAACTGGTCTATGGGCACCGAGGTGGACGCGAACCTGCCTAACGGCGTCGCGTGTCCTGACGAGGTCGGCGAGCGCGGCGTTCGGGCTCGCGCCTTCATGCCAGTACTGATGCACGTCCGGAAAGAGCCAATCAACACAGGCACCCAAACCTTCGTAGGCGACGAGGTCTTCGAGCGCCTCCGTTGTTGACACTGGTTTTCCTGAACGCTCTCGAACCATCCGGATCGCCTCTTCCAACCGTGCCTGTTCGTAGCGGCCCTCGCGTAGCCCCAGGTGCCCGACACAGTAACCGTCCACGCTCTTCCTGGCGGCAACTGCCGCATTGAGTTCGGTAGTGTTGGTTGGGTCGTAGACCCCCATAATGACGCCTCTGATACCCACGGCTTTCGCTATGGCTGGAATGTTGGACAGTGTCTGCTCGCTACCGAACGTGATGATCCCCTCAATGGGGCCGCCGATGAGCGCCCGCAGGTCAGCTTCGATTGATGATGCGTCGGGATACCGTCCCACTTCGGGATCGAACTCAATAGGTGCGTAGCCGATCCAAAAGAGACGCTTGAATTTGTCCTCCAAGTGGCGCACAGCGTCGTTAACCTGGGGCGCATCCACGGCCGATTCAGCAGCGGGGCTCCAGCGGTCGAGCGCAAACTGGACGAGGTGCCTACGAATCAATCGCTCGAACATTCGAGCATCGTCGAAAGTGCTGTACAGCAATCGAGACCGACATTCATTGCGGAAAGCGACGACCTGTTCGAGTTGCCGCAGGTCGGCAGCGTGCTTGGGAAACGGCACTGGTCGGTCGCAGAAATACAGAAGGATACGCGGATGGTCGGCTCCAGCGATCGTGCGTCGCGAGAGCGCCTCGCGAAGTTCTTGCTCGGTTCCAGAGCCGGCGCGCTCTGTCGGCGTGCCGAATCGGGACCACATCAGTCCGATGAATAGATCATAGGGTGGAGTCTGCTTGTTGATGACCGTCTGTGGATGCCCTGCGTCAGGTAACACAGTGTCAGACGACACCAAAACCATCGCCAGTCCCAACCTGCCAAGGAATTCATCGTTCAGGCTCCGTATTGTTGCCGCGACTATCTCGCGTTCCTGACTGACGTCCCCAGGCGATGAGAGGAACACGGTAATGGTGTGTCGCCCGTCGGCGCTCATGGTGTCTCCTCGGTCTCGGAAGACAGGAAAGTCTGTTCACAGATCACTCAACAGTCGCTCGTGTGACAGCAGACACTCAGTCCCGTCCGTACACCCGCAAATACTACGTTCGAGTCTTGCCGGCAGTGTCACCGCGGCGAACTCTCGTTGTTCGCGACTGCCGAAGGCTCTCAGCGAACTTTTTGGGAGCCGACGGCGACTACTTCCGTGTGGGTCGTGCGGCGTCGAATTCGCCGGCCCTGGCGGGCCTCGCACGACCAGGGAATCGGCGGTCCCGGACTTGTCTGCTTCTTTCCTCGGTGGCACGACGTGAGTGGACGTTGTTACCGGCCCACCCGATGCCATCGTGACGCATCTGGTCAAAAACTGGCCGGAAAGGACGCAGTTTCTTGGGAGCGAGGGCGCGAATCTTCGGCACGAGCTGCTGACCAGCTTCTCGCCACGGATTCCCTCCATCGCTTCGGTGCCCCAAGCGGATCGGCCGCGACTACGCCTGGGATGGATAAACTGTAGTCGCCAAGGGCGGACGGGGCCAGCCGTCTGCCCTTGACGGACCCAGGTTACGCGGCGGCGTCCGGTTCGATGCCGAGCCGATCGTTCACGGCGCATCGGAGCTTCTGTTTGCATCCGAGGTACCGCTCCGTCGTCTGGACGGAGACGTGACCCAGGAGGAACTGGATCTGCTCGAGTTCGCCTCCCGCGAGGTGACACAGCCGCGCGCACGTGCGGCGAAGGTCGTGCGGTGCCAGCTTCTCGGTGCCGGCGTGCGCCGCCGCCACGCGGACGACATCCCAGAGCACCTTCGGCGACATCCCGTCGCCCCAGATCCGCCCGGCCTTGTTGATGGCTCGGAACACGCGGCCCTCCGTGATGGCGGCGGCTGTCGTCCACGCATCGACCGCAAATTTGACCCACTGCGGGATGGGTACGGTCCGTACGTGACCGCCCTTTCCGACTAAATCGGCGATGACCCAGTGCTCTTCTCGCTGCTGGATCGACTCCAGAGTGAGCGCCAGCAACTCGCCTCGGCGTAAGCCGCAGCCGATGAGCATGGCCAGCATCGCATGGTCGCGCAGCTCTCGCGGCGTGGCTGGCTGTGGGTGCTCCAGGAGCCGCCGGCCCTGTTCCGGCGTCAGCCAGTTCCCGAGCCGGACGCCGAGACGCCGAACGCCCTTGACGCGGCGGATGCCCGCAGCCAGTTCGGGGCTCAGGAGGCCCGCGTCGGCCGCCTCGTAGGCGACCCGGCGAACGGCTGCGAGCCGCAGATTGATCGTGGCAGGTGCGTACTGCCGCTGCTCGAGGTGAATCCGATAGCCGAGGACGACGGTGCGGTTGAACGCGAGACGTGGCTCCGAGCAGTACCACGCGACGAACTCACGAATCGCGTGATCGTAGGTGCGCTGACCGCTCCGCGAGGTCAGGCTGCTGAGGACCGCCGACTTCGCGTGCTCCAGGTCGGGCAGGGCGAGCACACGTTTCGGCGTTTTCTTGCGCTTGTGGGGTCTGGCGTGTGGCATGGGCGACGGCCTCCTTGGTCCGCCGCCGTCAGCATGCCGCGGCATTCCGTATATACTGAATAGGTGTTCGAGTGGGACCCGCGGAAGGCCGAGGCCAACGCGGCGAAACACGGCGTCTCGTTCGACGAGGCCGTGACCGTCTTTCTCGACGCCAATGCTCTGGACGGCCCGGACCTGCAGCACTCGAAGGTCGAACTGCGGTTCTTGCGGCTGGGCCAAGCCGCCGCCGGGCGCATCCTCATGGTGGCGTACACGCTCAGGAGAAGTGGCGATGCCGAAACGATCCGGCTCATCAGCGCGCGGCGGGCGAGTCGCCGCGAACGCGCGGCGTACGGTGCGAAGGATTGACTACTCGGACATTCCCGCGTCGTCGCCGGAACAGCTCAAGGCGATGCGGCGGGTGGGGCGACCTCCGCTCGGTGACGAACCCCGCCGATTGATCGCGATCCGCGTTGATCCGAGCGTCCTCGAGTCGTTTCGCAAGGAAGCGCGCCGTCGACACGTCGGCTACCAGACCCTCATCAACGAGGTTCTCGCGGAACACATCCGCAAAGACGTCGCGTAGGGGATCCTGGCCAAGGCGCACTGCATTCGAAGCCGGCCCTTCCTGCGGCGTTACTCAGGACCTGGATCACCGACTGTCCGGGAGACTCGGCACAGCCCAGGACTGGCGGCAATCTACCTTTGCGTTGCATCGGGCAAGTCGCGATCGCCCACGATATTGCTGACTTCAGGCTTCCCATCGGTGGCGACGACATCGGCGAGAGCCTCTCTGAATACTGGGTTGATCTTGTATGGCCCTTTGTATCCGCTTACGTGCTCGCCCGGCTGTCGTTCAGACACGACACGCTGAACCAAAGTGGTTTGGTTGGAAAGCCCTCCTAGGATGCTGCTAGCCCCGTGCGCCAAGCCCTTCTTGCTT
>JACOUA010000091.1 GCA_016178075.1 Acidobacteriota bacterium | reverse complement strand
TACAGCACGCCGAGGTCCACGTCGGAATCGGACCGCTCGGTCCCCATGGCGTGCGACCCGAAAAGATACATCGCCCGAACCTCGGGCCGAGAGGTCGCCACCCGAACAACCTCCTCGATGATTGAGCGAGGCGCCTCCACGTTGTCAGTATAGCGAGGTCTCGAACCCTCCAGGGCCGGAATTCGGGTCGGATCATGCAAGTGTCGCTCAAACGGCCCTGGAGATTCCTCTGGATGTGAGCCTGCCGGAACCCCACGCGTCTTCGTCCGAAGTGGAAGTCCCCGTGTGAGGCACGACAGGCTCGTCGCGATTCCCGGATAAGAAGGGGCTATACTTCCCCCACTCTTACCGATCCCAAGAACTCGCGCCCTCGTCCCCATGGCTCAGAAGATACCCATCCAGCTCCACGTCGCGAATGCCCTGCAGTGGCTGGGGACGCTCTACCGCAGCCCCGCCGACGCGCTCAAGGAACACGTCAGCAACGCGATCGACGAGCACCTGAAGGCCCAGCTCGATGGGGACGCGCGCCCGCGCTGCCGCGTCGTCTTCACGCTCGATCGCCGGCACGTCGCGATCGACTACCCGTACGCGATGAGCCGGCGCGAGTTCGAGGAGGCGCTGCACCGCGTCGCGGATTCGGCGAAACGTACGCGCGCCCGATCCATCGGGCGTCTCGGCATCGGGATCTTCAGCTTCCAGCAGATCGGGCGGAAGTGCACCTTCCTGAGCCGCAAGACCGAGGCGGCTGAAACCCTGCGCGTCGTCCTGAAGGAAGGCTCGGACGAAGCGTCCGTCGAAACAGCGCTCGCGCGCGACGCGCTGGACGCGCCGGGGATGCGCGTCGTCATCTCGGAGCTGAAGTTCGATCCCTCGCGCCCCCGCGGGCCGCTTGCGCCGGATACGCTGCGGCGCTATCTCGGCGAGAAGTTCGAGGCCTATCTGCGCGAGGGCTGGCTCGAGATTACCATCGTCGCCGGCGTCGCAGAGTTCCTCGTGCTCCCCCCGCGGGTGCGGCTGCCGCGGTTGATGACGGCGCTGCGCACGCTCCACCTGGCCGACGCCGCGGAGAAGACCGTCCGGCTCGACCTCTACTTCGATCCGTCCGGCAAGGGACGCGTGGCCATCCGACACCACGGCGTGACGGTGGTTGAAGATCTCTCGGCCATCAACGCCTACGGCATTGAGGAGAGCGCATACGCGCGCGGATACGTGCGCGGGTCTATCGACGCGGACTTCCTGACGCCGCTGCCGGCCCGCACGTCCTTCGAGGAGAACGCCGACTGGATTGCCCTGCTCGACCTGCTCGATCGCTATCAACCGACGCTGCAAGGGCAGATCGACGCGCAGCTCGGCGAGCATCGTGCCAAGCAGGCGTCGGACATCGAGCGGCGCGCGCTGCGGATCGCCCGCGACATCCTCGATCTCGACGAGTTTCGCGATCTGGCGCTGCCGGGGGGACTCGCCAAGCGAGGGCGCCCGGCGCCGCCGGCGCCCGACGAATCGAAAGGCCGGCGGACGCGCGCGACCGCGCTCCGGCAACGGCCGAAGGATCCGGGGCAGAAGTCGTCGCCGCGCGGGCAGCGAATCGGCTATCGCGAGGTGCCGTTCGAGAACGGCTCGCGCGCCCACAGCCGATTCGCGAGCGGGGTCGTCGAGGCCAACACGCTGCACCCCGATTACGTGGTGGCCGCTCGCGCTCCCGAGTCACGGCTCGCCTATGCGGCGCTTCTCATCGGCAAGGAGACCATCGCCTTCAACGATCGCACCGGCGCTGTCGGCGACTTTCTCGAGAAGCTGCTGGACTTCTCCTTCACGCTCCAGGCGCGACGACCGTGGCGTGGACGCCGCCCGCGCGAATCGAACGATGAGGAGCAGGCGCCGTTGGATCTGACGTAACCTCGAACCGTCGGCACCCGCAGCGTCGAAGGTCCCAGCAGAGGCAGAGCACGTCGGACCGAAGGCAGGCGGGATCGGATGTTTCCACTTCGCCTGGAACCGTCGAGCGACGGGCGATTCTGACGAGCGACGCGTCGTTACTGACCAGGCTTTTCGGGAACGAGCCGTTCCAGAGCGGCAATACGCGTCGGGAGGTCGCTCTCGATCGTCCGCCAGACTTCCCCCAAGTCCACGTCGTCGTACCCGTGAATGATGCGATCCCGCATGCCCGCGATCGCCGTCCAAGGGGTCTCTGCATGGGCGCCACGGAAACCTGCGGAGAGACGCTTGGCAGCTTCGCCGAGGACCAGAAGCTGATGGAGGATGGCCGACTGCGTCTTGATATCGTCGCCGAGTTGATCCCGGGTAAGGCCCGACGCGAACCGCGCAGCGCGGCGGGCAGCGGTCAAGATATCGAGGAGCGTCGCGTCATCCCTGGACATCGAGTGGCCTCGCCGTCTCGAGGATCGCCTGGCGCCGGATCCAGTTAGGACTCCGTTCGAGACCGGCACGGCTGACGAGATCCACTTTGCGGCCGATGATGTCGGTCAGCTCCTGTTCCATGCGCGCGTGATCGATCAGGCTCCATGCGGCATCTGGCTCGAATGTGACCAGCAGGTCGATGTCGCTCGCCGGGCCAAAGTCCGGGCGCAATACGGAGCCGAAGACGGCAAGGTCGCGCACCTTCCACCGCCGGCGCCATTCGTCGAGTCGAACGCGATCGATGGAAACAGGGAACACGGGTTTCCAGCATGGTACCGCTGGTTTCGCTGGGTGCAAAGGTTCGCGACGGCGCCCTCTCTGGCAGACTTTGACCCCTGGTTTTCGAAGTGCCACACTAGCCACCGGAAGGTCTTCCGATGGCTACACTCGACCTGCTCGCGCAGAAGCGCAGGGAGATCCTGCATCTGGCAGCCAGGCACGGGGCGCGGAATGTGCGCGTCTTCGGCTCCGTGGCTCGCCGCTCGGATCAGGCAAGCAGCGACATCGATCTCCTGGTGGACATGGAGCCGGGACGCAGTTACCTGGACTTCGTGGCCCTCTCACAACAGCTCGAGGATCTGATCGGCCGCAGGGTCGATTTGCTGAGTGATGGAGGAATAAGCCCCTATCTCCGCGAGCGGATCTACGGAGAGGCCAAACCGTTGTGAACGATGATCGAGTGTATTTGCAGCACATTCGGGATGCAATCGACGACATCGTTGCCTACGCCGCGGCCGGGCGGAGCACGTTCGATGCAGAGCGAATGCGCCAAGACGCGATCGTTCGCAAGCTCGAGGTGATTGGCGAAGCCGTCAAGCAACTCTCCGACGCAACCGGAGATGTACGCGCGAGAGCGAGTTTCCCATGTGTGGCTGGTCGATCCGGCAAGCCGGATACTGGAAGTCCTGGCACTCGACGAGGGCCGCTGGGTGATTCACGCGACATTCGGCGCGGACGAGCGCATCCGCGCTGTCCCGTTTGATGCCGTCGAGATCGATCTCGCCCAGATATGGGGTTAGTTACGCGTTGAAGGATCTGAGCCATCTTTCACGGACAGGTCGGGAAGTGATTGCACACGATCCACGAGTACGAATGAAGCGCTCCGACGACCAGCAGCCCGACGAGAATCGCCGTCTTGTAGCGGAGACCTTCGATCCTGACGAAGTTGTACCCGCACCAGATCGAGAACGTGACGCTCATCGGCGCGAAGACGTTCCAGTCGTTCGGCACCCCCAATCCTGAATACCACACGGCCAGCATCACGCCAAACATCGCTGCCGATATTGCGATGAAGACGTTGATGCGGCTCCAATCGATTCGCCGATAGAGCAGCAGAGGCACAACGACAAGCGCTTGCGGCACCAGGAGCATCAGAACGTTCGCGATCTGGTAGTAGTAGTCGACCGATCGGCTCGCGAGCCAGATACCCGGATTCAGACCGCCGCTCCACTCCGTCAGCCGCGACACGGTTTCCTGCATGGCCTCAATCGTGACGACGCGCCGGCCCACGACCGCGAAGTGCACGATGAAGAACGTCGTCGCCAGCACGAGGCTCGCCAGGACGCAGGAGGTCGCCACGTCTTTCATCCCGCGTCGCCGGAGCTCGAGCCACGCAAGATAGAGCCAGGATGGGCCGAGAAACACGGTGAGGAGGTGGAAGGACGCCGCCACCGCCAGCAACAGGCTCGGCGCCCACAAGGGCACGCGCTCCTTCAGATACAAGATGCTCAGCCACAGGTACAGCATCATCAAGGGCGTCACGAGCGAGTAGTTCTCGACGTCGCCGAAAAAGAGCTGCATGAAGCCGCCGCTCAGCACCCACGCGAAGAGCCAGACACCTTTCCCAGGCAAGAGAAGCGGGGACAGTCGCCCCAGGATCAGGAGAAAGCCGGCGCCTCCGACGACGGAGAGGACCTGGTAGGAAAAGGTGACGTCCCACCCGAGCGCCTTCCCGATCGTGTAGGAAAACAGGTAGTGGACGTAGAGCTCCAGGATCTGATCGAGGTTCACGCTCGGACCCTTTGTCCGAAACAGCTCGGGCCACGAGCGTCCGTCGGCATTGATCCAGTTGTTGCGGAGCGGAAGGGCAATGATGACGAACATCACCGCCAATCCGATCAGCCACTTCACGGCCGCGAGACGCCCGGTCCACGCCGCCACTCGGTGTGACGTCAGCCTCTCGTCACACCTGAAGGCCAGCCCGGGCGCGACGACAAACGCCACCATCGTGGCGATGAGCCCAAGATGCCGGAGCTGGGCAAACCCGAATGGGTGGCTCGAAGACAGGAACGACGAATACGCGTAGGCCGTGCTCGTGAGCACGAGTATCGCGACGTACATCTGATGCTCGGCGATTCCCGCCACGCGGCGGACGTCGAACGG
>JACOUA010000090.1 GCA_016178075.1 Acidobacteriota bacterium | reverse complement strand
GTTCAGATGAACGCGTTCGAGTGGTGCAACCTACAACCTGACGACCCGCGCCACTGGTTCATGGAGCGAGCGCGGGCCGGCGGCGGTCCGATGTTCGACTTCGGCTGCCATCGCATCGAAGTGCTGCTGGACCTGTTCGGACCGGTTCGCCGTGTGACGAGCGCCATCGCCAACGTGGCGTTCGAACGCGAGGTCGAGGATACGGCGGTGGCCGTCCTTGAATTCGAGCGCGGCGGCTGCGCGACGCTGTTGGTGACCCACGCGGCGAAGGAGTCGCGGGACACCTTTGACGTCTTTGGCACGCGAGGCTCGGTGCACATCGAAAAGCAGAACCACGGCGACGTGCGCATTCGGACCGAGGCGGGCGAGCGCCTGGAGTCACATCCGCCCGATCCGAACCTCCATCGTCCGCTCATCGACGACTTCGTGGACGCCGTGTCGACCGGCCGCCAACCAGAGGTGACCGGGGAGATTGGCCGGATGGTCGCGGAGATCGAAGAGAAGATCTACGGCGCCGGTGCTGGCGCTGGCGCGTGAATGCGACGCGGTCGCGTCCACGGGCTGCTTTGAAGTTGACATCTGATGTGATGTTACATATCATCATGACATCATGCGGACAACAGTGGATGTGGATGGGCCGATCCTGAGCGAGCTCAAGCGGTTGCAGAAGCAGGAGCGGAAGTCGCTTGGGCGCCTCGTCTCCAATCTGCTCGCGGAGGCCCTGGCGGCTCGAAAAGAAGCGGCTCGTACGACCCGGCCATCGTTCCGGTGGATCTCGCGTCCCATGGGGGCGCGGGTCGACCTGGCCGACAAGGACGCCGTGCATGCAGCCCTCGACCGTGACGCCGGTGTGGGTCCCTCGGGCGACTCACGATCGTGAGTTTCTCAATCGACACGAATGTGCTGCTGTACGGGTCCGACCGGTCGAGCCCGTTCGCCGCACGGGCGACCGAGTTCCTCGTGGAATGCGCCTCTGGACAGGATCTCTTCTATCTCGCGTGGCCGACGATCATGGGCTATCTTCGGATCGCGACGCACCATGCGATTTTCGCGGCGCCGCTCTCGCCCGAGGAAGCGATGCAGAACGTTCAGGCGTTGCTCGTGCTGCCGCACGTCCGAACGCTGGGTGAGGGCGAAGGGTTCTGGGATGTGTATCGGGACGTGGCGCGGGCGTTTCCCGTTCGGGGCAACGTCGTCTCGGATGTCCACCTCGCCGCCCTGCTGCGTCAGCACGGGGTCAGGACGCTCTATACGAACGACGCCGACTTCAAGCGGTTTGGGTTTCTGACGGTCGTCAATCCCTTCGATCCATCCACACCAGCGCGCGCGATTCGACAGGCGGAGTAGTCGCCCCGAGCCGCGTGTCACGGGTAGGAGTCGCAGCATGGGGCGATTGAGACGGTTGGTTCTAAGGTTGAATAACGTCTTTCATCCCGGGCGGGCGGACCCGGATCTCGCGCGAGAGCTGGCCGCGCGCCGCGCGCCTCGCGCTCGGCGGCGTCGAGCAGACGAAGGAGCTCCATCGTGACCCTCGGTCATTCGTCTGGTTCGACGACGCGGGGCGCGATCTTCGTCTCGCGCTTCGGACGCTCCGAAGAAGTCCGGGCTTCACAACGGTCGCCGTCGTGACGCTGGCACTGGGCATCGGCGCCAACACCGCCATCTTCAGCGTCGTCCACTCGGTGCTGCTGAAGCCGCTGCCGTACAAAGATTCCGGTCGGCTGGTGCGCCTGATGATGAACATGCCCGCTGCGGACTCGGCGACACGCGCGCCGCTCCGAACTGCGGTCGGCCTGAGCGCGGCGGACGTCGTGGAACTGCAATCGCGCACGCGGACGCTGTCGCACGTCGGCACGGCCGGAGGGGTCCTCATGGGCCTAAGCGGCGTTGAAGAAGCTGCGCGCCTGCAAGGCACACGCGTGTCCTCGTCCATTTTTCAAATGCTTGGCGCTCGTGCGCTGCTTGGACGCGTCTTCGAGGCCCGTGACGAAGCACCGGGATCCGACGCCACGATCCTGCTCAGCCACTCTGCGTGGCAGCGGTACTTCCATGGCGACCCGAACATTGTTGGCCGCACGCTGACACTCGACCATGTCCTGGGTCCTCGCCGCCAGAGCCACGTCGCCGTCGTCGGAGTGATGCCTGCGGGATTCGAGTTTCCCAACCAGCAAACGCAATTCTGGATGCCGCTGCAGGAGACGGTCTCGGGAGGCGCGGCGATGCGGGGGCCGATGCTGGGTCGCCTCGCGGATGGCGTCTCGATCCAAGCCGCCGCCGCTGAAGTCGGACCCATCGTCCGCGCGATCCGGCGACATGCGCCGAGGATCACCTACGAGTTGGTACAAGAACAGGACGAGTTGGTGGCGCCGGTGAAGCCCGCCCTCCTCGTGCTGACGGTAGCCGTCGGGTTCGTCCTGCTCATCGCGTGCGTCAACGTCGCCAACCTGATGCTCGCCCGAACGGCGACGAGGCAGCGAGAGATCGCGATTCGTGTCGCGCTCGGCGCCGGGCGGGGGCGCGTGATCCGCCAACTCCTGACGGAGAGCGTGATGCTCGCGCTCCTCGGCGGGATTGGAGGCATCGCACTCGCGCTAGGCGGCGTTCGGCTCCTACAGAGACTGGGGACGACCCTTTCTCGCGTCGACCTGGGAAACAGCCTCGCGTTCCCCAGACTCGATGAAATCAGCGTCGACACCTCGGTGCTGGCCTTCACCGCGGCCACGTCTGTGATCACCGGTATCTTGTTTGGGTCCGCGCCGGCCCTTCGCCATACACGCGCCCATCCCATCGCCACTCTGAAGGAAGCGGCCGGTTCGACCACGTCGGCATTCAGCCTTCAGCATCGTTTCGGCGTGCGAAATCTTCTGGTGATCGCCGAGATTGCCATGGCCATGGTGCTGCTCGTGGGTGGTGGATTGTTAATGACGAGCTTCGTCAAGCTGTCGAGCGTCGATCCCGGCTATAACCCCACGAATGTGCTGACGTTTCAGGTGAGTCTGCCGGTGGACCGTTATCCCGACGCACGACTCAGGACGTTTGCCGAAGATCTCGTCGCGCGACTCGGATCGGTGCCGGGCGTGCGGGCCGCGGCCTATGCGAATCAGTTACCGATGGTGGCCCTGAGGGATACTGCCGGGGGTCTGTGGAAAACACCAGACCCGACGAGGAAGCCGGCGCCCGACGGGTCCGATGCCCGGTTCGTCAGCCGGGAGTACTTCGCGGTGATGGGCATCCGGGTGATCGCCGGACGTGGATTTGGCGAGAACGACGGCGCGGGCCAGCCGCGGGTGATGCTCGTGAACCAATCGTTGGCCGCGACTTCGCCGGCGAGAATCCCGTCGGACGATCGGTCTACATCGGCCGCGATCCCGCTCCATGGGAGATCGTGGGCATCGTCGACAACGTTCGACAATTCGGGCTCGACCGGGAGCCAGAGCCGCAGTTCTTCGCGGACTTCCGCCAATGGCCAGGGGCTGGGATGCCTCTCTTTCCGGCGGGGACGTACTATGCGGTCCGCACGGACGGCGACCCCGGAGCCATCATCGCCAACGTGCGCGCCATCGTTCGCGGGCTCGATGGCGGGGCGGCGCTCTTCTACATCGCGCCGATGGAGCAGCTGGTGGCGAACAGCATCGCGCGCCCGCGCATGTACGCGACACTCGTCGGCATTTTCTCCGGCCTCGCCGCGGCGCTGGCCGCCATCGGCATCTTCGGGGTCATCGCCTACTCGGTGGCGCAGCGGACGAAAGAGATCGGGATCCGAATAGCGTTGGGCATAGCGTTGGGCGCGCAGGGCTCCGATGTGAGGGGACTCGTGCTCGGCGAGAGCCTGGTGGTGACCGGCCTTGGTATTGTCCTCGGATTGGTCGGCGCCGCGGGACTCACGCGCTATCTCGACAAGATGCTCTTTGGCCTCACGCCGCTCGATCCGGCGACGTTCGTCGCCGTTTCCCTGATGTTCGCCGCGGTCGCAACGCTCGCTGCGTACGTGCCGGCGCGCCGCGCGACGAACGTCGATCCGTTGGTCGCGCTTCGCTGGGAATAGAGAGCGCTCAGCTGGCCCCAAAGTAGACGAATACCACGGCTTCGGGCCTCCGTGCTGCGCTAGAATGGGCTCAGAGGCACATCATGGCAAACACGTTCGATCGCATCGCGCAGAATCCGAATGTGCTCGCCGGGCGGGCGACAATCCGCGGCCTTCGCATCTCGGTCGCGCACGTCGTCAACCTTGTCGCAAACGGCATGACCGCGGCGCAAATCGTCGAGGAATTGCCCGACCTTGAAGAAGAAGACATCCGGCAAGCGCTCGCCTACGCGGCTGCCCTCGCCCAGGACGAACTTCACCCTCTTCGCGCCTGACCCATGCGGTTTCTGACGGATGCTGGCGTCTCGCCCAAAACCGTCGAGTTCCTGAAACAACTTGGTCACGAAGCAGTTCACGTGCGAACGCTCGGGCTGCAGCGCGTCACGGACCCCGAACTCGTTGATCGCGCCCGCGCGGATTCCAGCGTCGTCCTCACGTTCGATCTCGACTTTGGCGAGGTTCTCGCGCTTGGCGTCTTGGACAGACCGAGCGTCATCCTCTTTCGACTGACCGACGAACGCGCCGACTCTGTGAATCAGCGTCTGTCGACAGTACTGGCTGAACGCGTCGCCGAGCTCGAGTCGGGCGCGTTGATTCTCGTCGAGGACACGAGGTATCGGGTCAGAAAGCTTCCAATTGGCCGCGCGTGGTAGCCGAAGTCGTGGCTTTAGTGAGCGAAAAGATTCTCGTCATCGATCGAGGCGACATCGAATTCGCCTATCCCGGCGAGTGGGACGTTCAGTTCGACCCCACGAATCGCGTCGAGCGGCTCGCCTGGAAAGGCGTCACGACAGAGGCGGGGACGAAATTGCTGAGCCGGCGGCCGTAGCGCGTTGTCCGCGCGCTCAACGAGGCGCGCGTCGCAGCTCTTCGACCTCCAGCGCCGCCAGCAGCGCCATCGCGCCGCCGCGATCGTCGGCGCCGTTAATGGCAGGCCTCTTCAGGTAGTACTCCTTGGTCGGACCGGCCCCGGTCGACGCACACACATCCCGCAGCGCGCCATCGTCGGCCACACGCGCGAGCACTGCCTGCCAGGCGCGATCGATGACGGGGAGGAGCTCGCGATCGAGCCAGCCGCGGCGCACGCCGCGCGCCATCGCGGCCACCGTCATGGCCGTCACGGTGAGCTCCTGATACGCCGTCGGCTCGTCAACCACCTCCCGCCACGCCCCATCGTCGGATTGCTGGCCGACCATCGCGCGCATGTGGCGCCGGAAGATGTCGACGACGCGCGGGCGATCCGGCCAGCTCTCCGGCAGGTACGCGAGCGCGTCGGCCAATCCCATCGCGGCAAACCCATTCCCACGGCCCCAGGCGTGCGGGCCTTCGACTGCGTGGATGAACAGACCATCGGGCCGCTGCAGCTTCCCGGCGTACGACGTCAGGAGCCGGCCGATGACGCGCGCGTAACCATCGTCTGCCGTGCGTGACGCGACGCGAGCGAGCAGCGTGGTCGCCATGAACATGTCGTCCGTCCAGCCACGCGCAAACCGAACGATCTCGTCCGGCGACTGGGGCAGGATGAAGTCCGCGGCCTTTCGGGCGAGCGCCAGCGCCGGAGCGTCGTCGTCGGAGACGGCCAGGTCCACAAACGCGAGATGCCCGGCCAGACTTGTGAGGGCATAGGGCGGCGCGATACTCGGTTTCTCGCCCGAGAAGAACGGCCGCATGTCGCGCCGAGGCTTCTCCTTCCATTTGTCCTCACGCGTCAGAGCCGCCAGGCGCAGCGCCCCCGACCAGGCGACGGCGGGGATGTAGCTCATGGAAGGATTCTCGGGATAGCGCGCGGCCAGGACGCGAGCGACGTCGAGCGGCTGGCGCTCCGCCTCCGCCAAGGCTACGGCGGGACCTCGCCAAAGCTCGAAGAGCAACGGCGGGTCGTTCGCCGGTTGCGCAGCGCCACACATCGACACCGCGCTCGCGACGATCACCCAGGCAATCCGGAGCCTCAAAGGCATCCGCTACCTCACTTCCGTCGCGGCTTGCTCGGGTCGCTTTGCCTCCACCTCCGCCCGCTCCACCTGGATCGTGCAATCGTTGAGCAGCGCGACGATCGCGCCGATAGCGGCGAGCACCGGCGCCAACACGGCACCAACGACACCGGCCGTGAGCGGGAACTCGGCCACCGTGCGCCCCTGTTGCTGAACGACAACGCGGCGCACGTTGCCGGCGTGAATCACCTGCTTGAGCTTCTCCACGACGTTGCCGCTCTCGACCTTGATGGATTCCCAGAATGTCTTGTCACTCATGACACCACCTCATCGTTGGACCAGAGTCTACTCTTGAAGAACTGACGAAGCCGGACGGCAGGATGTTCGCGACTGGCGTGAAGCCCCCGAGTTACGACCGCTGGTAGTACACGGAACGGTTCGCTATGGTCTGGCCGGATCTGTGTCTCCCACAACGATATGCGATTCAGCGGCTGCCTCATTGCCTGTTTGGTGTTCCTGTCGACGGCCGCGTTGGCGGCGGGGGTACGAGGCGACGTGAAGGATCGATCCGGCGCCGCCGTCAGCGGCGCCGAGGTGCTCGTCCTGACCCCGCAACGCGCCGTCATCGCCACCACGCGGACGGGTGCCACTGGTGCCTTCACGCTGCCGACGGTCCAGCCCGGCCGCTACCTGATCATCGTACGAGCGCCGGGCTTTCAGGAGCATCAGGCGGTGTTGGACGTCACCGCCCGCGATGTCACGACGGCGGCGGTTCTCCTGGACGTCGCGCCGCTCGAGGAACACGTGACCGTGACGGCGTCGCCCGGGGAGGTCCTCGATGCGCAGCGGGCGGCGCAGCCGGTGAACATCATTTCCGCCGACGAGATCGCGAGACGCGCCACGACCGTCCTCGCCGAGGCCGTCAACGAAGAAGTTGGCGTCAGTCTGCAGCGCACGAGCTCGACGATGGCCGGTGTCTTCATCCGGGGTCTCACCGGCAACAAGGTGAACGTCTTCGTGGACGGCGTGCGCTACTCGAACAGCGCCCAGCGCGGCGGCGTCAACACGTTTTTCGACCTGGTCGAGCCGAGCGGGCTCGAAGGCATCGAGGTGCTTCGCGGACCGAACAGCGCCGAGTACGGCAGCGATGCGCTCGGCGGCAGCGTGCAGCTCCTCGCGCGCGTTCCCGCGCTCAGTCCGGACGGCACGACGCGGGTCAACGGAGCCTTCGGCCTGCACGGGGCCTCAGGTCACGAATCGCTGGGCGGCAACGTCTCGATGTCGATCGGCCGGCCGACCTTTGGGGTGTACGCCAACCTTGCGGGACGAAGGGCCGGAACGCTGCGGCCAGGCGGCGGGATCGACTCGCATGCCGCTGTCGCGCGCTTCTTGGGGCTTCGGTCCGATGCGCTCTCCCCTGAGCGGCTGCCCGACACGGAGTTCCACCAATGGGGCGGCGTGCTGAAGGCGAACTGGACCCCGAACCCGACGACGCAGCTGGTGTCGAGCTACATGGCCACACGGCAGGACGGTGCCAAACGGTACGATCAGCTTCTGGGAGGCGACGGCAATCTCATCGCCGAACTGAACGATCTCACGCTCGATCTGTTCTACGTGCGTCTCGAGCGTCAGATGACGGGGCCCTTCGACCACGCGAGCCTGGCCTATTCCTTCAACAGTCAGCGCGAAGAGCGGGTGAATCAGGGCGGCAATGGGAACCCGCGCGCGACGATCGGACAGGAGCCCGAGCGGACGACGGCCAACGGCATCAGCGGCAGCGTGCTCCGGCAACTCTCGCCGCGCCTGCGCGCGCAGATTGGCGGCGAGCTGTATCTCGAGAGACTCACGTCAGAGGCGTTCAACGTGAATCCCGTGACTGGCGCCGTCTCGCCACGCCGGCCGCGCGTGCCGAGCGGCGCGACCTCTCGCAACGGCGGGATCTTCGCCCAAACCACCGTCGACGCGGTTCCCGAACGTTTGAAACTCGTCGGCACCTTGCGATGGGGCGGCGTGCGCTACGAAGCCAGCGCGGCAGATGCGCCGGTCGTCGGCGGCATGCCGCTCTGGCCGGACGATGACCTGTCGACGAGCGCCGTGACCTTCAGAGCCGGCGCCATCCTTTCGCCAACCGACGCGTGGTCGTTCTCGACGAGCGTCATCCGCGGCTATCGCGCGCCTCATATGAGCGACCTCGGGACGCTCGGTCTGACGGGATCCGGGTTCGAAGTGGCCTTCCCGGACGTCACGGGCCGCGGCGCCACGGTGGGCTCGACAGCCGACAGCAGCGCGGTGTCCACCGGTAACCCCGTCGAGCAGGTGCGGGCGGAATCGAGCCTCGCGTGGGACGCGACACTGCGCTATCGAGAGCGGCGAACGCGCGCCGAGTTCTCGGTCTTCGTCAACAACGTGCACGACAATATTCAGAAGCAGGCGTTGATTCTCCCCGCCGGCGCAGCCGGCACGCGGCTGGGCACCGAGGTGATCACGCAGCAGACCCCGAACGGCGTCGTGTTCGTCGCGGCGGCGACGACCCCGGTGCTCGTGCGCGACAACTTCGACAACGCGCGCATCTGGGGGATCGAGGCGACTGGAGAGGTCACGCTCGCCGAAAGCCTCGCGTTGAACGTGCTCTACACCTACACACGCGCGCGCGATACGGCGACGGGCCTCCCGCCGAACATCGAAGGTGGAACGCCGGCGCCGAACGCGCACATCATGCTGCGATACGCGAAGCCGGGCGGCCGCTGGTGGGTGCAGCCGTACATTCGTGTCGCTGCTGAGCAGCCGAACCTCTCGACGCTGGATCTCGGCGATCGCCGGACGGGCGCCGAGCGGAGTCGCACGTCGATTCGCAACTTCTTCCTCAACGGCGCGACGGCGCGCGGCTGGGTCGCGCCGGGACCCGACGGCACGCTTGGCACGGCCGACGACGTGCTGTCGGCAACCGGTGAAACCGTCGCCCAGATCCAGAATCGCGTCCTGGGTGCCGCGACGAGCGCGCCGCTGTTCCGCGTGGTCGAGGGCTATACGACGATCGGCGTGCGCGGCGGCATTCGGATCGGCCGCCACGAAGTGCTGATCGACGCGGAGAATCTCACCGACCGGAACTATCGGGGCATCAGCTGGGGCATGGACGCCCCCGGTATTGGAGTGAACTGCCGTTACCTCTTGCGGTTCTGAGCGCAGATCGCTGCCAGCCTCGTTTGGATCGCCCGATCCAATTGGTTGAAGAATTCGGTCGGTTGGCTCGCAAACTGCGGGAAAAGCGGCACTCTCGCGCCTGGGTTCAGTGGTACCGCGATTGCGTCGACTGCCGGCCGAATTGCCCTCCCTCACGAGTAACGGCGGCCACGCCCGCAAGGTGGTGCGCTTCGGCGTCTTTGAGCTGGACCTGCGCACCGGTGAGTTGCGCAAGCAGGGCGTGAAACTGAAGCTTCAGGGCAAGCCGCTCCAAGTCCTGCAGGCGCTTGTCGAGTCGCCTGGCCAGCTCGTGACGCGTGAGGAGCTGCGAAGACGGCTGTGGCCGTCGGACGTATTCGTCGATTTCGACAGCGGCCTCAACACCGCCGCGAACCGCCTCCGTATCACGCTCGGCGATTCCGCCGAGAACCCGCGGTACATCGAAACGCTCGCTCGAGCGGGCTACCGCTTCATCGCGCCCATTGCGGTGGTCGACGCCTCGTCGCCACCGACCGACGCGCCGCGTCCTCGCCGGCGTCGCGTCGTCCTTGCGGCGACAGCGGCTGCCCTCCTCGTGGTTGTTCTGGCGGCGTGGCTGCTTGTCGGGCGGCCACCATCCGATGGATTTCAGTTTCGGCAGGTGACGTTCCGGCGTGGACAGATCTGGGGGGCCCGCTTCGCTCCCGACGGCCACGCCATCCTCTACACGGCGAACTGGGACAACGGCCCCCGGCATCTGTTTCTCACCAATCCGTCGAGCCCCGAATCACGCTCCCTCGGGTTCGACGATTTGAGATTAGTCTCTGTTTCGCGCTCCGGCGAGCTGGCCATGCTTTCGATCGACGGCACCGTACCGATTGCCGGCGGCACGCTCCACCGGGTCCCCCTGAACGGCGGCGCGCCGAAGCACGTCGAACACCACGTCATGTCGGCGGACTGGTCGCCCGACGGGGCGCTCGCCATCGCGCATGCGATCGATGGCGTCAACCAGTTGGAGTTTCCGGTTGGCACCGTGCTCCAGAAGACTGCTGGCTGGATCAGCAGCATTCGGATCTCACCGGATCGCGACCGCGTGGCCTTCATCGAACATCCGCTCCGGAACGAGAATCAAGGCTCGGTGAAGCTCGCCGAGGCCGGCCGTCCCCTCCGGACGCTGTCCGCCGACTGGGCCAATGCGGGCGGCATCGCCTGGCATCCGTCCGGCCGGGAGATCTGGTTCACCGCCTCGCGCGATGGCGCGCCCAAGTCCCTGTGGGCCGTCACCTTGTCGGGCAAGCTTCGGTCGGTCGCTCAGATTGCCGGCACGATGACGCTCTGCGACATCGCCTCCGACGGCCGCGCGCTCACCTCGCGCGAGACGAGGCTCCTGGAGATGGCGGCCATCGTGGAAGGCGAAGCCACCCAGCGAGATCTTTCCTGGCTCGACTGGTCACGGGTCGCCGATGTGTCCGCCGACGGCCGGCTGGTCTTGTTCGACGAAGGCGGCGTGGCCGCAGGCTCGCAATTCCTGACCTACGTCCACCGGCTCGATGATCAATCCACGGTGCGGCTGGGAGAGGGCCGGGCCATGGCCCTCTCGTCGGATGGCAGGTTCGCGCTCACGCTCGACAGTCGGGAGCGCACGCGCCTGCGTCTTCTTCCTCTCGGTGACGGGAAAGCTGCCGAGCTTCCCCCCAGCGGACTCGAGTACCAGTGGGCCCGCTACTTCCCGGATGGCCGCCGCCTGCTCGCGTTGGCCAACGAGCCGGGTCGCCCACTCCGCCTGTACGTGCAACCGCCAACAGGCAAGCCGTTTCCGATCACGCCGCCCACCGTCGTCCGCAACGCCGCCGTCTCACCTGACGGGACCGAGGTCGCCTTCCTTTCCGCAGATGGGAAGCTGGTCGTCTCTCCCGCCATCGAGGGTGGCGCCGGCCGCATTCTGCCGACGCCTGCGCCGCTGGCCCCGTTGCTCTGGGCTCGAGACGATCGGCTCTACGTTCAACAGCTCGGTGCATATACGCAGATTCCAACCAGGATCGCTCGCTTCGACCTCTCGACCGGACACCTCGAGCCGTGGCGGGATGTTACTCCCGTGGATTCGCTCGGCGTCAACGCCATCACCAAGGTCATGCTTTCCGAAGACACGCGCACGGTGGTCTTCAACTACCGCCGGGTTCTCTCGGAGCTCTTCGTCGCTGAGCCCGCCGCTCGTTAGATCAGGCGACAACACGTCTCGCGGCGGACGTTTACGACGTTATCCACAAATGACCGCCCGTCCATTGACCGCTTGTTGCGCGTTCCTGTATCTGGGCGCATTCGGTCAGGATGTCGGGGGCGGCCTTCCGGCGGCAGCCGGAACCCACAAGACTCGCCCCTTGAAAGGATGCGAACTCCATGAAACGCATGGTGCTTGGAACGTTGGCCGCATGGATCGCGGTCTTCATCGTGGGCCCTCTGTTCTTCGTCGCGCAGACGCAAGCGCCGACGCTGCCCGCTCCCACCGTGAATCGTGTCGCATTTCCGTTTGGCTACCGGGACACGTTCAAGCTCTTCTACGTGTTCGACAACTATCAGAACCGGCAGATCCGGGCGGTCTACGCCAACGGCATCGCGGCGTCGGTCGGCCCGGGCGCGGTGTCGAATTATCCGTACGGCTCTGTGTTTCTGTTCGAGAGTTACTCAGTACGACAGGACGCCAGCGGCGAACCGCTCCTCGACGACAATGGGCGCTTCATCCCGAACACGTTGACCACCATTTTTGTCATGGAGAAGCAGAGAGGGTTCGGCGTCGACTACAAGGAAATCCGCAACGGTGAATGGGAATACGCGCAATACAACCCCAACGGCAGCCTCGGGACCCCGGCGTCCAACACGGGGAGCTGCGCCCTCTGCCATCTCACCGGCGCCAATCTTGGCAGCCTCAGGCCGGACTCCCAGGCGATCGGGGCCCAGTGGGACTATGTGTTCCGCCCCGATCTGTTTTTCGGCGGGGGCACCGGCGCGGTGCCGAAGGGCGTGCTCCAGCATTACGTCTTCGTTCCCAGCACCATTTACGCACAGCCGGGGGAAACGGTCACGGTGTACAACTCCGATCAGCTCGTCCATCGGATCGTGGCCGATGACGGCAGCTTCGACACCGGCAACATGAACCCCGGCGCCAGCTTCACCCTCAAGGCTGGCGAACGAGGCTCGGTCGTCTCGTATCACTGCGCCATCCATACCCGCGTGAAGGGGATGATGGTGGTACGCACGTTGGACATCGACCGGGAGCGAACGCGGCCGACACAGTAAGCGTTCGAGTGTGGCGCGACGGCGGCCCGGCCCCACGTTGCGGGTTCTGAGCGCGCTCCGGAGCGCCGTCAGACGTACTCACCGCTCCACAGCGCGTCGAGGAAGTGTCGGAAGGGAAGGATGGTAACCGCCCCAACACGCCGCGCACGCGGCTCGAGGCTCACACACAGATACCGCTTCAGCCTGGCCTCTTCCGCGAGCGCGACGAGCGATCGCAGGTCCCGCATGGAGACGTTTGGCTTGGCCTTGACCTCAATCGCCGTGTGATCCTCGATGAGGAAATCCACTTCGAAGCCGGATGTGGACCGCCAATAACTGAGGACCTGCCCGGATGCGAAGTCCCTGAAACTGAGCAGCTCGTGCATCAAATACGTTTCGAACGCCGGGTACTCGTACACCGTGGTTCGCGCCACCTGCGCGTCGTTGGCGACGTTCGTGAAGTTGACGATTGAGCCATTGCACAACGCCGCCACCTTCAAGAAGCGGCTGAACGCCGGCACGTTCCGGGTGGCCCCTTCCGCGACGATCTCTTCCTGCAAATAGGCACCCGCGTAAGCCTGGAGGTCTGCAGCCGCATCGTCAGAGAAATAGATCGATGGCAGCAGACCCCGCGCAATGGCGATCTCGAGATCGAACCGCGGGCCGAGCTCTCGAGACGTCAGCGGGTGCAGGTACTTCGTGCGCGCCCGCCCGCCGAGCAGGTTGACGCCTCCCCGGCGCAGCGTGCGGGCGCTCGATCCGGTCAAGAGGAATCGAACGCCGCGCTGCTCGATCAAGCGGTGCACTTCATGAAGGAGGGTGGGCAGGCGCTGAATCTCGTCGATCACCACGACGCGGTCGCCGGGCGCAAGCTCTTGCGCGATGCGTTCGGGGCTCCGGCTCAGGGCCAGATACGTGGTGCTGTCCAGCAAGTCATACACTCGCGCGCCGGCCAGTTGGCGGAGGACGAGCGTGCTCTTTCCGGTCTGGCGGGGGCCGAACAGAAAATGGGATTTCCGGGCGAGCAGGTCAGACAGATTCAGCAGGCGATCGACGTAGGGGACGCCGTCCGCAGCCTGCAGAGATGTCATATCTGTCGTCAAATATCATAACAAATGACGACTATTTCGTCAACTGGAGCTTACCGCCGCTCGCGCAGCTGCAGCTCCAGCGTCCTCATCTCGCCTTCACGCAGCGTGACGGCGGTCGCCTCTGATCGGATCCGCTCGAAGAACTCGGGATCCTGCCACTCCGTCCCCTGAACGACAGGCAGTGCGATCGCCAGGTAGTTCTCCCGGCTTCTCCGCCGAGATTGTGTAGCGACCGGCGGGCAGACGGTCGAACCGATACGCCCCGTTCGTGTCGCTGTCGGTGAACTGGGTCGTGACGGTCCCGCCGTCCAGCCGGATGCGCGCACGCCGGAGCGGCGCCGCTGCCGACGAGGGCGCGGGACTGGCGACGATCACGCGGCCCGTCACCGACGCCGCCCGTTGGCAGCGCAAGCGGCCGGTCGCGGCGAGGCAACTGGAGGTGCGATGAAGGACCGACGGCGCTGATCGGGGCGGTCGGCACAGCCGCGATCGACACGACACGAACGGAGCTGCGCGTCATGTCAAAGTATAATCCGCGCTCACCGTGGAAGACGCCCGCCAAGGAGCCAGGCCATGGATGGAAAGCCGCAACGCACGACGTCAGGCCGCCAGCGAACAACCATCGTCTTCGGATGCTGTCTGATCATCGTCGGGGCGCTCGCCCCGAGCGCGCGGCCTCCCGGTCCACTCCGCTTCGCCATTTCCTTTCCGGCCGCGCGGAGCGCGCAGCCGCTGGACGGCCGTGTCCTTCTCTTCATCTCCGACGACGGCAGGAGCGAGCCCCGCACCCAGACCGACCAGTACCGCGCGAACACGACGAGGCCGATTTTCGGCGTCGATGTCGACGGGTTGAGGGCGGGCCAGGACGTCATCATCGATGACCGGACGTGGGGATGGCCGGCCCGCAGCCTGAAGGAGATTCCCGCCGGCGACTACTGGGTGCAGGCGCTCCTCAACCGGTACGCGACCTTCCATCGTTCGGACGGTCACACGATCAAGATGCCGATGGATCAAGGTGAAGGTCAGCGCTGGCCCGCAAAACCCGGCAACTTCTACAGCAGGCCGGTGAAGCTGCACCTCGACCCGGCGAGCGGCGGCGAGATCAAAGTGTCCATGGACCAGGAAATCCCGCCGATCGAGCCGCCGAGGGACACGAAACAGGTGAAGTACATCCGGCTGCAGAACGAGCGTCTCACGAAGTTCTGGGGCCGTCCGATGCACTTGGGCGCCATCGTGCTCCTGCCGTTCGGATGGGACACGCATCCCGAGGCGCGCTACCCGGTGCTCATCCACCACGGGCACTTCCCGGCGAGCATCGCGAACGACGGCTGGCGCGAGACGCCGTCCGACCCGAGCGCGGGCGGCGTCCAGCGGGAGCAGCAGGAGGCAGCCTATCAGTTTTACAAGGATTGGAACGGGCCGAATTTTCCCCGCATGATTCACGTCCTCGTCCAGCATGCAACGCCGTACTTCGACGACTCGTACGCGGTCAACTCGGCGAACAACGGGCCGTACGGCGACGCGATCACGCATGACCTCATTCCGTACATCGAAAAGCAGTTCCGGGGGATTGGCCAGGGCTGGGCGCGCGCGTTGACCGGCGGCTCCACGGGAGGCTGGGAAGCGTTGGGCGTGCAGGTGTTCTACCCGGACGACTACAACGGCTCGTGGGCGCTCTGCCCGGATCCGATCGACTTCCGATCCTATCGCTCGGTGAACATCTACGACGAGCACAACGCGTACTACTACGAGGACAACCCCTGGAAACAAACGCCACGGACGCCGAAGCCGGGATACCGCGACTATCGGGATCACCTCTATTCGACGTTCGAGGACCGCAACCTCGTCGAGCTGGCCATCGGCACGCACGGCCGGTCAGCGGGGCAGCACGACGCGTGGGCCTCGGTCTTCAGCCCCGTGGGCGACGATGGCTACTACAAGCCGCTGTACGACAGGCTGACCGGTGCGATCGATCCGGAGGTCGCGAAGTACTGGCGCGACAACTTCGATCTCCGCTACATCCTCGAGCGCGACTGGGCGACGCTTGCCAGGAAGCTGCGCGGCAAGATCCACAT
>JACOUA010000038.1 GCA_016178075.1 Acidobacteriota bacterium | reverse complement strand
GTTTCATAACCGGCGCGGGTCCTGTCCGAGGCCAGCCCACGGGTGCTCAGGCCGAAAAACATGACCACGGCTAACGGCCTTGCGCGCCCATGGGCGCCCAGGGCACCCCAACGCGGCTGCCGCGTTGGGGACCCCGCCGGCCTCGGCCACGCGCAGCGTTATGAAACCGCCTGTAGGGATCAGGGATCAGGGGTCAGGGGTCCCTGCTGTGACGAGGCTTTTGATGCAGATCCGAACTGTCGGCGTTCTTGGTTGTGGCCTGATGGGGTCAGGCATCGCGCAGGTTTCGGCGCAAGCCGGCTATCGGACGGTTGTCCGTGAAGTCAGTCAGGAGGTGCTCGACAAGGGGCTCGGCCGAATCAGGAAGTTCCTGTCGGACGGCGTCGAACGAGGCAAGGTGACGCCCGAAGCCCGTGAAAAGACTCTGGCGGCCGTGTCGGGCACCGTCTCATTCGATGACCTTAAGACGTGCGACATCGTCATTGAAGCGGTCATCGAGAACCTCGACGAGAAAAAGCACGTCTACGCCGAGGTCGAAGCGGTCGTCTCCGATTCGACCATCATCGTGTCCAACACCTCGTCGCTCTGCATCACGGAGCTGGCCGCCACGACGAAGCGGCCGGACCGGTTCGCCGGCCTCCACTTCTTCAACCCGGTCCCGCTCATGAAGCTGGTGGAGGTCGTTCGCGCCCTCACGACGAGCGAGGAGACGTTCCGGACCGTCTGGAGCTTTGCCGAGTCGCTGGGAAAAGAGGCGATCGCGGCCCCGGATCAACCCGGGTTCATCGTCAACCGACTGCTGGTGCCGTATCTGCTCGAGGCGATCCGGGCGGTCCAGAACGGTCTGGGCACGGTCGAGGACATCGACAAAGGGATGCGGCTCGGGTGTGGGTACCCGATGGGGCCGTTCACGCTGCTGGATTACGTCGGGATCGATACGACGTACTACATTGCGAACATCATGTACGACGAATTCCGCGACCCCGCGTTCGCGCCTCCGCCGCTCTTGAAACGCATGGTTCTGGCGGGTCGGCTCGGGCGAAAATCAGGGCAGGGGTTTTACACATACTAAGATTAGGGATCGGGGACCAGGGGTCAGGGATCGATTGGACCGCCATCCGGCGCCTTACGAGAATTTTGTTCTCGTTGCCGTACAGCGGTCCTAGGCGCGCACAGCGCGCCTGCGAGGCGGGGTCCCGACGCGCGTTTTTCAGCGCGTTGGGGTGGGAGGGAGCGGCGCGGGGCGTAGGGGCCCCCGCAAGCGACCGAGCCGGGGTCCGGGGCAGAGCCCCGGCCTTGTTTGGACGCCCAACCTGACAAAAGGGTATCGATGAGGGATTTGATCAAGAAGCTGCTCGTGGAACTGGGTGAGGATCCGGAGCGCGAGGGGCTGCTGAAGACGCCGGATCGCGTCGAAGCCGCGTTGGCGTTCCTGACCAGCGGCTACAAGGCCGACGTCGATCGTATCCTCAACAACGCGCTTTTCACCGTCGACTACAGCGAGATGGTCATGGTGAAGGACATCGATTTCTACAGCCTCTGCGAGCACCATCTCCTGCCGTTTTTCGGCCGCTGTCACGTGGCGTACATTCCGCGGACGCAAGTGATCGGGCTCAGCAAGATTCCGCGCCTCGTCGAGATCTTCAGCCGGCGCCTGCAGCTTCAGGAGCGGATGACGAACCAGATTGCCGAGACGATCGAGCAGACCGCGAACCCGCTCGGCGTGGCGGTGGTCGTCGAAGCCACGCACCTGTGCATGGCGATGCGGGGAGTAGAAAAGCAGAATTCGTTCGCGTTGACGAGCGCGATGCTCGGGGCGTTCAGGAACAACGCGAGCACGCGCATGGAATTCCTCGAGCTGATCAAGCACCGCAGCAGCCTGCCGACCGCCCGCGAGCTGACGGCCAACGGCTTTTCGTGCGTGGCGGAGTGATTACGCCGGGGAGCCGGCCACCGGCCGGGCCACCCGTCTGACAATCATGTCGACCTGCCGGTCGGACAGCGCGGCGTAGGCCGGAAGCTGTACGGCCTGGTTGGCGTGCTGAGCGCCGGGGGCCGGCACCTTGTACTCGGCAAAGATGTCCAGATCGGGGCAGACGTCGACGTGCAGGGTCTCCACGTCGATGCCTCGACGAATCGCCCGCAGGACGAACGCATCCCGATCGCCGACGTAGGCGCAGCATTGGTAGTAGACGTGGGTGCGATCGTGAGGCACCTCCGGCACGTGGACGCCCGGGACCCGCGCGAGCGCGTCCAGCAGGCGTCGCGCGTGCCGTACGGTTCGGGCGGTCCAGTCATCCAGGTACTTCAGACCGGCCAGTCCGACCGCCGCCTGCACGTTCGGATAGCGTTCGCGATAGGAGTCGGGCAGCGGATCGAGTATACGGATCGGTTCCCAGAGGTAGACGTCCGGGTTCCAGTGGCCCCACGACGCAGCCCAGAGAATCGGGAACGCCGTGAAGGTGAAGACCCGCGGCTTGATGAAGAGCCGCTGCAGGCGTCCGACGAGCAGGCGGCGGTTGATGCGCTGCTGGTCGGGCCATGGCTCGGAGTCCGCGAGGGCCCTGACCCGGGCCAGAACCGCTGGATCGCGGGCAACCGCGACGCCGCCGCCGAACGTGTTCAGCGGCTTCAGCGTCTGCAGGCTGAAGAGCGCCGCGTCGCCGAGCGTGCCGACCGGCCGCCCGCGAGCGGTCGCGCCGAGCGCGTGCGCGCAATCCTCGATGATGCGCAGGTCGTGCCGGCGGGCGATGGGTTCGATGGCGTCCATGTCGCACGGCAGGCCGTACAGGTGCGTCGGCACTACGGCGCGTGTCTTGTCGGTGATCGTGCGCTCGAGCGCGCGCGGGTCCATCGTGAAAGTCTCGGGATCGACGTCCACGAAGAGCGGCTTGAGGCCGGCGACCCGCGCCAGTTCGGGGATGACCCAGAAGGTCAGCGCCGGAATCGCGATTTCCGATCCGGGCGGAACGTCGAGGGCTTTGAGGAGGTAGTAAAAGGCCATCCGGCCGTAAGAGGTCGCGACCACGTCGCGTTGTCCCAGCCGTCTGGCGAATGCGGATTCGAATTCCCGGATGTGGGGGCCCTCAATCAATGTCCCGGTACGTTCGCACCTTCGAAGAATGTCGTCGGTCTCGGGCGCGACGCGGGCCCCATACCGGGAGATCGCGGTCAGCATGTCACGGGCTTCGACATGAGCGCCGTCTCCTCCAACGCGTGCCGCCTCGAGACACGGCGGTCGAGCCGGTGGACGAGCGCGCGCAGCCGCGTGTCGTGAATCCGGCAGTAGTTGGCGAGGTACGACGGGCGCATGTAGAAGCGAGTGTAGGCGGCTCCCAGCAGGAAGAGCAGCTCCTCCGTACTCAGGTTCGGATGGTTGAAGGTCGGGGTGAAGCCGTCGAACCGCTGCCAGTCCTGCTCGTAGACCAGGTCGCGCATGCGGTTGTACAGCGGCGTCCCTGGATACGGCGTCAGGATCTTGAACTGTGCGACGGTCGAGCCGAGCTCGATCGAATGATCGATCGTCGCGGCCACCGAGCTCCAGTCGTCCTCGAGGAAGCCGAAGACATAGAACGCCGCCGTCACGATACCGCGACGCCGGCAGTGCGCCACCATGGCGCGCTGGTGTGGGTTGGCGATCGGCCTCCGGCCCACCTTGCGCAGGACCTGGCTCGAGACCGACTCGACGCCGAAGCTCATCGCCCGCAGACCCGCTGCGTACAGCGTATCGATCAGGTCTTCATCGAGCCGATCGAGACGCGTCTCGCACTCGAAGCGCAGCCGGAGGTCGCGCCTGCGGATCTCGTCGCACAGCGCCAGGCAGCGATCGCGACCCTCTGAGAACAGCGGATCCCGGAAGACGATGTACGGGTAGGCCGACCGCTCGCAGAGCATCTGCAGCTCGTCGGCCAGATTACCGACCGATCGCGCGCGGTAGCCCGAGAGAATTCGGTGCGGGCAGTACGTGCAGAACTCCGGACACCCTCGGCTGCCGAGCACGGAGAACCCACCGCCCCGCGGCCGTCCCGAAAACGGCACCTGCAGCGCGCGGCGCCGCGGCTCCGTCACGAGGTCCCATCGGGGAAACGGCAGCGAGTCGAGGTCCATGACCTCCTCGCTGTGGACGATCCCGTTGAGCCGCTCTCCCTGGGCGAGCGCCATCACCGCGGATTCCGGCTCGCCGTTGATGACGAAATCCGCGTGATCGGTGAACAGCTCGGGCAGCTTGCTCGCCGCGAGGCCCACGAACCCGGTCCGAACGCCGCGCGCCCGCATCTGGTCGGCCCACGCCGCTTCGCGGCGGTAGTCCACGAGGGAAGACAACACGAGCGCAACGTCTCCCTCGACCGGCGCCTCCTGCGTCCACGCGACCTCGTGGCCCCACCGCGCGCAGATCGCGGCGAGATAGGCCATCTGGACGCTGGGGACATCGTGGAACCAGCGCTTCAAGTAGCAGATGACGGAGGTCACGCGGCTGAACGGCCGGAATCGCGATCCGTAGCCGCCCGCCACCGTGTCTTTCGTGACGAACCCGTCGGTCGCCCGCAAATCAGCCAACACGACACGCATACACACCTCATGGTCCGGACGGCCCGTCAGTTCCCTGGCAACCGTCAGACGCAATCGGCGCCGCTCGAGTGGAGCGCACGCCCGGTGACTGCTGGTGGGACCCCTCTCAGACGGGCGATGCGGGTGGCGCCCGCGGCGCCATGGTATCGGTCGGCGTCCGGTGTGCGCGCGACGGCGACAGCGCGGGTGCCGTGCAATCGGCCACGAGCACCATCGACGCCGACGCCGAGTCGCTCCAGACCGGCGTCGCCGATCCGAGCTCATCCCGCGGTGGCGCGGCCGGCTCGTCGTACCTCTGCCAGGTCGCACGCAGGGTCGGGCTCGTCACGAGCCTGCGCAAGGACTTCCGGACGAGTCGGAAACGTCCATGGCCGGTGTTGCGCCACGTCCACACGCGGCGCGCGGCAGAGACCGCGACAAGGTCCAGATCGCCGTCGCGGTCGACGTCGGCGGCCCTGACGCTGGCGATCGGCTCGAGAACGCGGATCACGATGAGGCCCGTCTGGCCGGAGATCCGCACCTTCAGCGTGGCCGATCTGGCGGTGTTCTCGATCTGAATGCCATCGGGCACACCGTCCGCGTTGAGATCGGCAGTCTGGGTGTCGGCCCGGCTCGGCGACGCGGCGAATACCAGTAGGGCCAGCGCACAGGCCGGCGCTTGCAGCAGGCGCAGGCTCCCGCCACAACCGAACGGGGGCGCTAGCACGACTGGAGCAGGGGATAGCACGGAAAACTCTGCGGCATCGTATCACGGGCCCGGAAGCCTTGAACCAGCGGGTTGCGAGGTGAAGCTCGAGGTTGGCGCGACCCCTAAAGGCTTCGGGGTCAGACTTTAGAGCCCAGAGCCGACGGACGCGCCACGAGCACGATTTTTCCGATATGGGTCCCGGCCTCCATCAGTCGGTGGGCGTCGGCGGCGCGCGCCAGCGGAAAGGTCGCGTGCACGATGGGCCGCACCGCCCCCGACTCGAGAAGCGGCCAGACCTGGGCGCCGAGCGCCCGCGCGATCGCGGCCTTCTCCGCGACGCTTCGCGGCCGGAGCGTGGATCCGGTGATGGTCAGCCGGCGCCGAAGAAGAGGCGTGAGGTTGATGGTCGCCGTCGGCCCATGGAGGAACGCGATCTGGATCAGTCGGCCGTCGGTGGCGAGCACGTCCAGATTGCGCGGTGCGTAGTCGGCGCCCACCATGTCGAGCACGACGTCGACGCCGCGGCCGCCGGTCAGAGCTGTGACGACCTCGACGAAATCCTCGGCGCGGTAATCGATGGCGCGTTCGGCGCCGAGCCGCTCGCAGGCGGCGCATTTGTCCGGACCGCCGGCAGTCGCGAACACGCGCGCGCCAAACGCCCGCCCGAGCTGAATCGCCGTCGTCCCGATGCCGCTGGCGCCGCCGTGCACGAGCAACGTCTCGCCGCGCACCAGGCGTCCGCGCTCGAAGACGTTGGTCCAGACGGTGAAGAAGGTTTCGGGAATACCTGCTGCGGCGACCAGGTCGAGCCCACGCGGCACTGACAGGCATTGCGGCGCGGGCGCGACGCAGTACTCGGCGTATCCACCACCCGCCACGAGCGCGCAAACCTGGTCGCCCGCGCGCCAGCGCGGCGGTGCGGCTGCCGCGTTAGCGTCTGTCGAGGCTTTCGTCCGCGAGCCGACCGCCACGATGGTCCCGGCGACCTCGAGTCCCGGAATCTCGGAAGCGCCAGGCGGCGGAGGGTACTTGCCCTGGCGCTGCATGAGGTCGGGTCGGTTGACGCCGGCAGCGGCTACTTCGATCAGCACCTCGTTCGGACCGGGCGCGGGCCGAGGACGGTCTTTGGCCACCAGCACGTCCGGATCGCCGGGGCGCGTGATCTCGATCGCAATCATGGAGAGGATGGACGCCGCGGACGAAACACAGACCGAAGCCGGCCAGCGTGGCAGAGGGCCGCCACGCTGGCACAGAAGAAACGACTAAGGACCCTAACGCTCGCCGAGCCAGCGATCCTGCAGGACCGTCACGGGCTTGGTCAGCGTCTTTCCGCCGACCGACAGCGTGACGATGAAGGTCCCCGGCTCCACGCCACCACCGAAGCCGCCGCGCCCGCCGCCGCCGCCCCCAAAGCCCGCCGCCGCGCCGCCGCAGCCGGGATCGGGAGGACCCGCCGGACCGCCCCGGCCCCCGCCGCGTCCGGCCTGACCGCCCTGGCCCCCTTGAGCAATGAGCATCGGCGCACCGAGATTCCACGGCACCCGATGGATGCCGGGCGTCTTCGGGCCGTCTGACGTGCAAAGCGTACGCCCGTTCACATCGGCGATCGAGACCTTCACATCGCCCGTGACGGCGTTCTTCAGGTAGTAGTTGATCGAGGCGCCACGCGGCCCGTTCTCGCCCACAAACAGCTTCTGTCCCCCGGCGCGCTGCCCACGCTGCTGATCGTTCAGATACGCCACCGCCGGGCGGATGTCGAACATCACCGCGTCCTGTGCCATGACGGCTGGCGTGAGCTGCTGGAGCGGCGTGACGTCATCGGCGATCCAGACGCTTCGGCCGTGCGTCGCGACGATGAGATCGCCGTCGCGCGGATGAATGAGGATGTCGTCGGTCCGAACCGTGGGATAACGGTTCATGAACTTCTTCCATTCCTTCCCACCATAGAGCGAGACATACAGGCCGAACTCCGTCCCGACATACAGCAGATCACGGTTCTTCGGATCCTCGCGAATCACCTGGACGTTCCCGTACTGCGGCAGATTGCCGGTGATGCTCTGGAACGTGGCGCCGTAGTCGTGGGTGACGAAGATATACGGCTTCAGATCGTCGCTTCGGTGTCCATCGACCGCCACATAGGCCGTCGCGGGGTCAAAATGCGACGCGTCGACGCGGGAGATCCAATGCAGATGATTCGGCGGTAACCCGGGAAGGTTCCTGCCAACTTCCGTGAAGGCGACGCCACCATCGCGGCTCACCTGCAGGTTGCCGTCATCGGTGCCGGCCCAGACAACCCCGGGCAGAACCGGCGACTCCGACACCGTGATGATCGTGCTGTACGACGTCACGCCGTCGTTCTTCGACAGCATCGTCCGATCACCCGGCACGCCCATCATCTCGATCTTGCCGCGATCGATCTGCTTGGTGAGATCCGGGCTCGCGATCCAGGTGTCGCCGCGGTTGTACGACTTGAACAAGCGATTGCCGCCGAGCCACACAATGCTTGGGTTGTTGGGCGAGAGGATGAAGGGCGTGTTCCAGTTGAACCGGTACTGATCGCCCGGCGAGGCGTTCAGGACATTCGGCGGGCCGCCGGGCCCGCCGAATCCACCAGCTTGCTCGGGGGGCGCGGCACCGGCCTGACCGCCGCCCGCAGCCGGAGCCTCCGCTCCGCCTCGGCCGCCGCCACGGCCGGCAGGTGCGATCGGCCGAATGCTCTGGCCTCGACCGGTGCGCAGGTCATAGCGGTTCGTGTTCCCGTTCTGCGATTCGCTGTAGGCGATGTTGAAGTCGGTGGGATCGACGGCGGTGTAAAAGCCGTCACCACCCCCGATGCCGAACCAGTCGCCGTTCATGATGCCGCCGCCGCGAACCGCGCTCGGTCCGCCCCAGCTCCCGTTGTCCTGCAGCCCGACGTAGACGTAGTAGGGACGGCGCAGGTCTGCGGTCACCACATACGCGAGGGCCGTCGCCATCGTGTTGACGTAGTCCCAGGTGCGTCCCTGATCCCAACTGACGTCGAGACCCCCGTCGTTCCCGATCATGAGGTGCTTGGGGTTCTTCGGATCGATCCAGATGGCATGCTGATCGACGTGGCCCGGCGATCGATGACCGCCGGCATCATCGAGGGTGGCGAAGGTCTTTCCCCCGTCCAGCGATTTGGCGACCGGCAATCCGGCCACGTAGATGGTCTTGTCGGTGGAGGGATCGACGCGGATCTGGCTGAAGTACATCGGCCGCGCATTGCAGTTGCTGACGAGCGTCCACGCGCCACCCTTGCTCTCGGAACGGAAGACGCCGCCCTCCTTGGGATCGAGCGCTGGCGGCTTCTGCGACGCCTGACTCGTCCCGACCTCGCCGCGCCCGCCGCCGCGGCCCGTCGCAAACCCGCCCCCCGGCCCGGCGTTGTTGCACCAGTTGTACCCACCGCCACGGCCGCCGCCGGGAGCCGCCGCCTGCGCGGGCGCCGCTAGGGCGCCGGCCGCTCCGGGCACTGACGTGACGGCGGCTGCACCTGCGGGCGTCGCTTCCGCCTCCGCTGCTCCGCCGCGTCCGCCTCGTCCGCCGGTCGTGATCGGCGTGCCGACTTCCCCGGCCTCGATCTGGGCGTACACGACGTTCGGGTTCGAGCGCGACACATCCAGAGCGATTCGGCCGTAGGTGGCCGGCGGGAGGCCGTTCCCCGTGAGCCTGGTCCACGTCTTGCCCGCATCGGTCGTTTTCCAGAGGCCGCTTCCCGGTCCACCGCCGTTGAAGCAGCACCCGATGCGCCGACGTTGATAGCTCGCGGCGTACAGGATGCTGCTGTTTGTCGGATCCATCGCGAGATCCGTGAAGCCGGTGTTCTCGTCGATGAACTTGACCTTGTCCCACGTCTTCCCGCCGTCGAGCGTCTTGTAGATTCCGCGAGCCGGGTTCGGACCGAACAGATGTCCCGGCGAGGCGACGTAAACCGTTTCCGGATTGCGTGGATCGATCACGATGCGAGCGATCGACTGCGTCTCGCGCAGGCCCATGTGGCTGAAGGTCTTCCCGCCGTCGGTCGTTTTGTAGATGCCGTCGCCGAACGAGGACGTCTGACGGTTGTTCGCTTCGCCGGTGCCGACATAGACGATGTTCGGGTTCGTCGGGTGGATGGCGATGTCGCCGATCGACGCCGTGGTGTAGGTGTCGAACACCGGCTCGAATGTCGTGCCGTTGTTCTCGGACTTGAAGACCCCACCGACGGCATAGCCGACGTAGATGATGTTCGGATCGCTTTCGGACACCGCGATGTCGTCGACACGGCCGCCCATGGTCGCGGGGCCAATCGACCGGAACTGGAAGCTCGAGAGGAGCGGATCGGTCGACTGATTGATGACGTCGGGGCGTTGACCTGCGGCTCCGTCCTGACCCTGCGGCACGACGTCCAGTAGGACGGCCGGCAGCGCCGCGACGAGCGCGACACGCACGAGCCTGTGCAATCTGTTGTGCATGGGTCTTCCTCTCAAAAGGACGCACATTGTCGCACCCGCCCGACATGGGTGCAATGGCAGGGAGTATCCGACGGATGTGGCGATCTGGCGATTTGGCGATCTGGCGGTTTATTGATCTATCCTGACACGCGCTTTAAAGCAGTTCTCAGTTGTCAGTAGTCAGTTATCAGTTCGATTGGGGCGGAAAGTGGCCAAGAAGACAGCAACCTGATACTGAAGACTGTCTACTGAGAACTGAAAACTGCAATAGCCGGGAGGCTGGTCATGAGATCGAAGACGTTCGCGTCTATCGCGTTGATCGTCGCGGCGGTGGCGGCGGCCTACGGGCAGGCCCGCCCCCAATCTGCCTCGTCTTCAGGCTATCTGGTGCCCCCAAAGGTCATCGTCGACATCCTCGATGCGCCGCCGACGCCGGCCGTCGCGGTAGCGCCGGGCGGGCGGACGATCGCGCTCCAGACCCGTCGCAGCATGCCGACCATCGCCGAGCTCGCCCGGCCGATCCACCGGATCGGGGGCGCGCGGATCAACCCGAAGACGAACGGGCGGCAACAGCGCGGCGGGAACATCACGGCGATTACGCTGAAGGCGATCGCGGACGGCTCCGAGCGGAAGGTCACGATGCCACCTGATCCGAACGTGGGCAACGTGAGCTTCTCACCGGACGGCCGGCAGCTCGCCTTCACCCACACGAAAGAGAACGGCATCGAGCTCTGGCTCGCCGACGTCGCGACTGGGCAAGCCAGAGCCGTGAGCGGGACCGATCGGCTGAACGGGACCTCCGGCGATCCGTGCGACTGGTTGAGCGACAGCGCCACGCTGCTGTGTCAACTGGTGCCGGCAGGCCGTGGACCTGCGCCGGTCGAGCCGGCGGTGCCGAGCGGCCCCAATATCCTGGAGACCTCCGGCCGGGCGGCGCCGGCCCCCACATACGAGGATTTGATCAAAACGAATCACGACGAGGCGCTCTTCGAGTACTACTTCACCAGCCAGCTCGCGACGATCGACGGCGCCACGGGGCGCAAGACCCCGATCGGTCAGCTGGGGATCTTCGAGACCGCCTCCGCGTCTCCCAACGATCAATACGTCCTGGTCGCGCGGATCAAACGTCCGTTTTCCCACCTCGTGCCGATGAGTGGCTTTCCGGAAGACGTCGAGATCTGGAGCCGGAGCGGTGAGCTCGTGCGAAAGATCGCCGATGTGCCGTCGACCGAAGGCGTCCCGATCAACGGAGTGATCACCGGACCTCGCGGCTATCACTGGCGCGCCGATCAACCGGCGACCATCATCTGGACCGAAGCGCTCGACGAAGGCACGCTGCGGAACAAGGTGCCGTTCCGCGACAAGGTCGTGACGTTGAACGCGCCGTTCAGCGGGAACCCGGCGGAGATGACGAAGACCGAGTTCCGGTTCGCCGCGCTGTCGTTCACCGAGAAGGGTGTCGGCCTCCTGAGCGAGGCGGATCGCGCCACGCGGACGACCCGCACCTGGCTGCTCGAATCCGGCGCCGCGCCCCGCAGGCTTTGGGAGAAACGGCAGGAGGATCGATACGGGGATCCCGGAAGCCCGCTGGTTCGCCGTGGCGGCGACGGCGCCGGTCGTGGCGGCGGACGCGGAGGAGCCGGCGGCGGCGCGATTCTGCAGACCGGCGACGCCATCTATCTGCGAGGCGACGGCGCCTCGACTGAAGGCGATCGGCCGTTCCTCGATCGATTGAACCTCACAACGCTGCAGGCCGAGCGGCTATTCCGCGCGGAGCCGAAGACGTTCGAGGAAGTGGTCGCGCCGCTCTCGGACGACGCGAAGACGCTCCTGACGCGGTACGAGACGCCGACGGATCCCCCGAACTACTTCGTCCGCGATCTCGCGACCGGCACCAAGCGCGCGCTGACGACCTTCAAGGACCCGCAGCCGCAGCTTCGGGGGATGGAGCGGCAGTTCGTGACCTACACCCGGAAGGACGGCGTGAAGCTCTCGGCCACGCTGTACCTGCCGCCGGGCTATCAGAAGGGCCAGCGGCTCCCGGTCGTGATGTGGGCGTATCCGCGCGAGTTCACCGATTCGGATACGGCGGGCCAGATCACCGGCTCCCCCTATCGATTCACGATCGTCTCAGGGCCGTCGCACCTGCTCCTGTTGACGCAGGGCTATGCGATCTTCGACAACCCGACGATGCCAATCATCGGTCCCGGCGAGACGGCGAACGATACCTACGTCGAGCAGCTCGTGGCGGGCGCCGAAGCCGCCGTCAACAAGGTGGTCGACATGGGCGTGGGCGACCGCGACCGGATCGGGGTCGGCGGACACAGCTACGGCGCGTTCATGACGGCCAACCTGCTCGCGCATTCGGACCTCTTCCGTGCGGGCATCGCCAGAAGCGGGGCGTACAACCGCACGTTGACGCCGTTTCAGTTCCAGAGCGAACGGCGGACCTTTTGGGAGGTGCCGCAGGTGTACGCGCGGATGTCCCCGTTTTTCTACGCCAACAAGATCAACGAGCCGATTCTCCTGACCCACGGCGAGGCCGACGACAACTCCGGCACGTTCCCGATACAGTCAGAGCGGCTGTACATGGCGCTCAAGGGTCACGGCGCCACTGTGAGGTACGTCACGCTGCCGCACGAAGCGCATGGCTACGCCGGGCGCGAGTCGGTGCTGCACACGGTGGCCGAGATGCTGAACTGGATGGACAAGTACGTGAAGAACCCGCCGCCGCGCCGGACGACGACGTCGCAAGGGGGAAGCTGACCCACGCATCCGCCGACTGGCTGATTGAATCTGCCCTGACGATCAACCGCGGAACGCGCAGAGGACGCAGAGGACGCAGAGGAAGTCTACCTCCGCGTGCTTTGCGAGCTCTGCGGTGATGCGTGACGGTTCGTCAGTCTAGATCTAGACGTGCATCCTTTACGGCTTGCAGGAATCTGGCCGCCAACCCCGCGATCGTCGCATAGTCGCCCGTCTTCAGCGCGCTGAGGGGGATGAGGTCCCCCCCAACCCCCACCGCCGCGGCGCCGGCCTTGAGAAACGCGCCGATCGTCTGAAGGTTCACGCCGCCGGTCGGCACGAGGGGAATCGCTGGAAACGGACCTCGGAGTGCTTTGATGTAGTCGGGACCGCCCATGCTCTGGGCGGGGAAGACCTTCACGAGGTCGGCGCCCGTCTGGAAGGCGGTGAAGATCTCGGTCGGGGACAGGGCGCCGGGGAGCACGGCCACCGACGCGGCGTGCGCCGCGGCCACCACCTCGGCCACGAGGCACGGCGAGACGATGATTCCGCGACACGCACGGCAGTTTCGGCGGCAGTGGCCCGAATGACGGGGATGATGCCGACGTCGCGGAGAAGCGCGACGGTCTCCTGACGCGGACGCGGCGCCGCGATCACCGGGTCACCCGCAGGCTGGCGCCTTTGAGCAGCCGCTCGACGTCTTCGCGGGTCGCCATGCTGAGGTCGCCGGGCACGGTGTGCTTCAGGGCGGACAACGCCGTTGCGAACTCCACCGTACGGGCCCAGCCGTCCAGACGCAGCGCGCCGTAGACCACGCCGGCGCTGAACGCGTCGCCGGCGCCGATCCGATCGACGATTTCGACCTCGTAGCGCGGAGCCGTGTGAACCTGGCCGTCCGCGCAGACGATCGCGCTCCAGGTGTTGAGCCAGACGCGCGGGTTCTCGCGCAGTGTGATGGCCACCGCCTTGAAGCCGAACCGCTCGCGCAGCGCCCGCGCGACGCTGGCGTAGGATGCCGCGTCGACCGTCGTGAAGCGGTCATCCGTGCCGGTGCCGTCGATGCCGAAGACCACCCGCGTGTCTTCCTCCGTCGTGATGAGGACGTCGACGTGGCGCATGAGCGGCTCCTGGATCTGCCGCGCGCGCGCGGGGGTCCAGAGCTTGGCGCGATAGTTCAAGTCGTAGCTGACGGTCAGGCCGGCCGCTTTGGCGCCGGCGAGCGCCTCGGCGGTAACCGTGGCTGCAGACTCGCCCAGCGCGGGCGTGATGCCGCTCGTGTGAAACCAGCGCGCCCCCGCGAACGCCCGCCCCCAATCGACGTCGCCGGGTTGAATCCGGCTGATGGCGGATCCGTCGCGGTCGTACAGCACGCTCGTGGCGCGCGGCGCCGCGCCGAGCTCCGCGAAGTAGATGCCGACGCGGTCGCCCGGTGTCCAGCGCACGTGCGACACATCGACGCCCTGTTCGCGCGCCCGGCCGGCGACGAGCCGGCCGAGCGGGTTCTCGGGCAGGCGGGAGATCCAGCGCGTCTCGAGCCCGAGGCGCGCGGCCCCGACCGCCACGTTGAGCTCGCCGCCGCCGACGTACACGTCGAGGCTTCGCGCCTGCTCGAGGCGCTGAAAGCTCGGCGGCGTCAGCCGCACCATCGCTTCGCCAAAGGTGACGAGATCCATGTCACGAACGTCCGCTCAAGCCGGGGCTTGCAGGGCCCACTCACACGCGAGCACGCACGGCTTCTTGACGCGTCGAGTGCGCTCGATGATACTCGTTCCACCCCTCGAACCGGAATCACCCGACTGTTACTCTTTGCCCATGAAGATCGTCGACGCCAAGGTGATCGTTTGCTGCCCGGGCCGCAATTTCGTGACGCTCAAGATCGTGACCGAGGACGGCGTATCGGGCTTGGGCGACGCCACGCTCAACGGACGCGAGCTCGCGGTGGCGAGCTACTTATCCGATCACGTGATCCCGCTCCTTCTCGGCCGGGACGCGCGCCGTATCGAGGACACGTGGCAGTACTTGTACAAGGGCGCGTACTGGCGACGGGGCCCCGTGACCATGACGGCCATCGGCGCCGTCGATACGGCGTTGTGGGACATCCGCGGAAAGACGCTGAACACGCCGGTCTATCAACTGCTCGGCGGGCGGTCGCGGGAGTCCGTTCTGGTGTACGGGCACGCCAACGGAACCGACATCGAGGAAACGGTCGCCGCCGTGGCGCGGTACGTGAAGCTCGGCTATCAGGCCGTGCGGGCGCAATGCGGGATCCCGGGGCTCCCGAGCGCGTACGGGGTCGGCCGCGGTCAGTTGTCTTACGAGCCCGCGGAGAAGGGCCTGGCCCCGGAGAACGTGTGGAGCAGCGAGCGCTACCTGCATGTCGTCCCCGGGCTCTTCGCGCGGCTCCGCGGCGAGTTCGGCGACGATCTGCACCTGCTCCACGACGCCCACCATCGTCTGACGCCGATTGAAGCCGCCCGCCTGGGTAAAGCACTCGAGCCCCATCATCTCTTCTGGCTCGAGGATCCGGTGCCGGCGGAGTGGCAGGAAGGGTTCCGCGTCATTCGTCAGCACACGACGACCCCGCTCGCCGTCGGCGAAGTCTTCGACACCATCTACGATTGCCACACGCTCATCCAAGAGCAGCTCATCGACTACATCCGGACGACCGTCGTGCATGCGGGAGGGATCAGCCACCTGCGGAAGATTGCGAGCCTGGCCGAGCTGCACCACGTCCGGACCGGATCGCACGGCGCCACCGATCTGAGCCCGATCTGCATGGCGGCGGCCCTCCATTTCGATCTGAGCGTCCACAACTTCGGCATTCAGGAGTACATGCGGCACACGGACGAGACCGATCGGGTCTTCCCGCATCACTACACATTCGAGGCGGGGGTGATGTATCCCGGGGAGGCGCCGGGCCTTGGGGTGGAGCTCGACGAGACGCTGGCGGCGCAGTATCCCTACGAGCGCGCCTATCTACCGACGAATCGGCGGCTGGATGGGACCGTTCACAGCTGGTAAGGGCCCTAAGGCCGCACGCGAATCGACACGGACGAACAAGTCGAGATCGTGAGCGAGGTCGCGCCCGTCGATTGGATGGAGCGACGAGAACGCCATGATGGCCGCGATGCGGATTGGCATCGATCTCGGCGGCACGAAGATCGAGGGGATCGCCCTCGATCGGGAATCGCGCGTGCTGGCGCGTCGCCGTGTGACGACGCCGCGCGACGACTACCGCGAGACGATGGCTGCGATCGTGGCCCTCGTGCAAGAGATCGAGCGGGAGGCCGGCAGCGGGACAGTCGGCGTCGGCATCCCGGGATCGATCTCGCCGGTGACCGGCCTGGTCCGAAACGCCAACTCGACCTGGTTGAACGGCAAGCCGCTGGCGCAGGATCTGCCGGAGTGGCTGGGTCGGCCGGTGAAGTTCGCCAACGACGCGAACTGCTTTGCCCTGTCGGAGGCGACCGACGGCGCGGCCGCCGGCGCCGACGTGGTGTTCGGCGTCATCATCGGCACCGGCACCGGTGGCGGCGTCGTCGTGCATCGGCGCGTGATCGCCGGCGCGAACGGCATTGCCGGCGAATGGGGTCACAATCCGCTGCCGGCGCCGCGCGATGGCGAGCGGCCAGGACCACCGTGTTATTGCGGGCGGACCGGCTGCATCGAGACGTTTCTGTCCGGGCCCGCTCTGGCGCGCGATTACGCGGCGTCAGGTGGAGGACAGCTTTCCGCGATGGAGATCGCGGAGCGGGCCGCGGCGGGCGACGCGCTCGCGCTGACCTGTCTGGACCGGTACGAAGACCGGATGGCGCGCGCGCTCTGCAGCATCATCAACGTCCTCGACCCTGACGCGATCGTGCTGGGGGGCGGGGTGTCGAACATCGAGCGGCTGTATACTTCGGTGCCGCAGCGCTGGGCGCCCTTCATCGCGCCCGATCGGATCACCACGCGTCTGGTCCGCGCGGCCCATGGGGACTCCAGCGGAGTCCGCGGCGCCGCATGGCTGTGGGAATAGGATGCAAGTCACGCTGATCCGCCCGCCGATTCTCAGGCCGGCCATGAATATGGTCGACCTCGTGACGCCGCCCCTCGGGTTGGCCTACGTGGCCGCCGCCGTCCGCGCGGCCGGCCACGACGTGACAGTGGTGGACGCCGTCGGGTCGGCGATCGAGAAATTCACGGCACATCCTCGCGGGCATCTCCATGGCCTCACGATTGCCGAGATCGTCGAAGCCGTGCCGGCGGCAGCCGACGCGATCGGCGTGTCGGTGCAGTATTCGTACGACTGGCCGGTCTCTCGCACGCTCATCGACCGCCTTCGGGAGCGCTTTCCGCGCGTCCTGCTGCTCGCCGGCGGCGAGCACATCACCGCGCTGCCCGGGTTCAGCGTGGAGCAAAGCGGGATCGACGTGGCGGTCCTCGGGGAAGGCGAAGCCGCGGCCGTCGCGGTGCTGGACGCGTGGGCATCGGAGGGCAGGGCAGGGTTCGGTCGGATCCCCGGCGTGTCTTACCGCACCGACAGCGGTGCCGTGGCGTTCTCACGGAAAGGCGTCCGCGAGCTGAATCTGGACGCCATCCCGCGCCCGGCGTGGGACCTCCTGCCGATCGAGGAATACCTCAGCCGCCACTACGGTTTCGGCGTCGATCGCGGCCGATCCCTGCCGGTCATGGCCTCGCGCGGGTGTCCGTTCGAGTGCACGTTCTGCTCGAGTCCGGGCATGTGGACGACGAAATGGCTGGCGCGCGACCCGAACGATCTGCTCGACGAGATCGCCGACCTGCAGCGCCGGTACCAGGCGCAGAACTTCGATTTCTACGACCTGACGATGATCGTGAAGCGCCAGTGGATCATCGACTTCTGTCAGGCGATCGAGCGGCGGGGCATGTCGTTCGTCTGGCAGCTCCCCAGCGGGACACGGTCGGAAGGGATCGACGGGGAAGTCACCCGGTGGCTCTATCGCACCGGGTGCCGCAACGTCTCGTATTCACCTGAAAGCGGTTCGGTCGACACGCTCAAGGCGATCAAGAAGAAGGTGAAGGTCGCGCGGCTCCTGGGGTCGATGCGGGCGGCGGTGAAGAACGACCTGAACGTGAAGTTCAGCATGATCTTCGGATTCCCCCACGAACGGCTGCGTCACATCATCGAGAGCTTCATCTTCCTCATGCGGGCGGCGGCGTTGGGCGTGCACGATGTCTCGATTTGGGTCTTTGTGCCGTACCCCGGAAGCGAGCTCTTCCACCAGCTTCGCGCGAACGGACGGATCTCGAAGCTGGATGATGAGTTCTTCTACCGGCTTGCCTCGTACGCCGACATTACCCAGACGTTCTCGTACTGCGAGGCGCTGGGTCGTCGCGCGCTTCTGACGCTTCGGGTCCTCGGAACGTTGATCTTCTATGCGACCAGTTGGCTGCTTCGGCCCTGGCGTCCGCTGGTGATGCTCTGGCGCGCGGCGGCGGGCCAGGCCGAGAGCCGCGCCGAAATGGTGCTCCGGACGCTCCTGCGCCGCGCGCGACGGAGCTTGCGGCTCCGGCAGTCGGTCGAAGCGGGATGAGCGCGGCCGGCGGGGAACTTCCCCACGGACCCGTGCGTCGAAGGCGATAGTGAGCGGGCGTCTTCCCGACAGTCGCTACAGCATTCGCGGCCTGCTCAAGGCCCCGGGGTTCACCTTTGTCGCGGTGCTGGTCCTCGCGCTCGGCATTGGGGCCAACACCGCCATCTTCACGCTCGTCAACGCGATGGTCGTCCGGCCGCTCCCGGGCCGGGCCGACGAACTGGTCGGGCTCTACAGCCACGATCGCACGAAGCCGGACTCCTACCGGGGGTTCTCGTATCCGAACTTCGCCGACATCCGCGATCAGAGTGCTGTGTTCGATGGCCTGACCGCACACATGGTGTCGCTGGTTGGGATGCCGGCCGGGGACACGACCCGGCGGGCGTTCGTCGAGCTGGTGTCGTCCGACTACTTCGACACGCTTGGCGTGAAGCCGGCCGCCGGCCGTACGTTCTCCGCGGAGGAAGAGCGCCCCGGCGCAGGTATCCGTGTCGTGATCGTCGGATACGACCGCTGGAAGCAGGCGGGGTTCGATCCCGCGTTCATCGGTCGTACGATCACAATCAACGCCCGCGATTTCACCGTTATCGGCGTCGCTCCTCCTGAGTTCACGGGGACGGTCGCGCTCATCGCGCCGGAAGTCTGGCTGCCGCTCGGTGTCTTCGACACGGTCGTGAACGACATCTTCAAGAACAAGGGCACCGGCCTCGCGGATCGCGGCAATGACTCGCTCATCGTCGCGGGCCGCTTGAAGCCGGGTGTCTCGGAATCTGCGGCCACCGCTCGGCTCGAGGCGGTGTCGCGGCACCTGGAGGAAGCGTTTCCGGCCGAGAATCGGAACCAGGTCCTCAGTCTCCACCGGCTGCCGCGCATCTCGATGAGCACGGAGCCGAGAGCAGACGAGGGGACGGCGGTGGTGACGACGTTGCTGATGGCGATGTCGGGCGTCGTGCTGCTCATTGCCTGCCTCAACCTGGCTAACATGCTGCTGGCGCGCGGCACGGCGAGGCGGCGCGAAATCGCGATTCGCCTGGCACTTGGTGGCGCGCGCGCGCGGATTGTCCGGCAGCTGCTCACCGAGAGTCTCCTACTGGCGGTCGCTGGAGGCGCCGCCGGATTGGTCATCGCGTATTGGGCGGTGCGGATCCTCATGGCGTCGCTTGCCACCGTGCTGCCGCTGACGCTGCAGGTGAGCCCGAAGCCCGATTTGTATGTGCTCGCCGCGACGTGCGGCTTCGCGGTCGCAAGCACGCTGCTCTTCGGTCTCGTCCCGGCGCTCAAGCTGTCTCGCGTCGATCTCGTCACCGATCTCAAGGCGGACGCGGGCGGTCGCGGCGGACTGGCGCTGGGGCGCCGTTTCGGACCGCGCAATGTGCTCGTGATCAGCCAGATTGCCCTTTCGCTGGCGCTGCTGATTGTCGGCGGCCTGTTCGGACGCGGGGCGCTCAAGGCAGCGACGGCCGACCCGGGCTTCCGATACGAGCGCGAGCTGCTCGTCAGCCTGGATCCGAGTCTTGCCAGCTACGACGAGCCGCGCGGACGCCGAGCCCATCGCGCGGTGCTGGATCGTTTGCGCGCGCTCCCGGGTATCGAAGCCGCCGGGATGGCCTCATCGGTGCCATTCGGCGAGCTTCACGAGGGCCGGCGTGTGGAACGGCTCGGGCGATCGTCGCCGCAGGACGAGGGCGCATCCGCCACCTATATGATCGTCGGCGCGCAATACTTCAGCGCGCTCGGGTTGCGCATGCTCCGCGGCCGGGAGTTCACGCGGGACGAGGAGGAATCGACCTCAGCTCCGAGGGTGGCGATCATCGCTGAGCCGCTGGCGCGGCACCTCTTTCCGAACGAGGATCCGCTAGGCCAGCAGATTCGGTTCGCGCAGGAGGGCGACGCGCGCGGCCGGTCCGCCGACGAATTCCAACCGATGGAG
>JACOUA010000089.1 GCA_016178075.1 Acidobacteriota bacterium | reverse complement strand
GGGCGCGCGGCAAGTACTTCCCGATCTTCTATTCGCGGCCGAAGGTCGATTCCGTCGCGGAACGCGTGACGACGCTTTCCCCAGTAGCGGCTTCATCGGCCGGACCCCGGTAGCGGCGCCAGGACGATGTAGCGGCTTCGGCGCTGCATGCGCGCGCAAGGCTGAGGCCTTGCGCTACAACGACCCGTGTCGGTAGCCCTACAACGACTACTCTTGTAGCACAGGACTTCAGTCCTGCGTCGCCGACGACTCGGGCGGGTGCTCGAGGGAGACGGCGCACTGCTCGACACCGTATCCCTTGACGGCGGTGACCTCGAGCGCCAGGCCCCCGTAGCTCACGACGTCACCCACGCGGGGCGGACGCCCGAGCAGTGTCAGCACGAGACCGCTCACGCTGTCGACCTCCTGGTGCTCCAGCTCGATTCCCAGCTCCTGTCCCAGCTCGTCGAGCCGGAGCGTGCCGCTGGTTCGCAGCCGCCCATCAGCTCCCACGTACACCGCCCGCTGGCCCGGCGGTCCTTCTTCGATGGCGCCGACGACCTCTTCGAACACGTCTTCGAGCGTGACGATGCCGGCCGTGCCGCCGTGCTCGTCGATCACGAGCGCGATCTGTGTGCGCTCTCGCTGCATCAGTGCCAGAAGCTGGTCGATTGGCAGCGTATCGGGGACGACGGGCAGCGGCCGGGTCTCGGCGGCCGTGACCGGGCGCTTCGTGAGGAGATGTCGGAGCAGATCCTTGATGTGGATCATGCCGGTGACATGATCGAAGTCGCTCTCGTAGACCGGGTAGCGCGTGTTCTGCGACGACCGCAGGATCGATCGCAGCGTGTCGGGCGACGCGCCCAGCGGGATGCCGGTGATGCGGACCCGCGGCACCATGACTTCGCCGGCCGTCAGCGCCCCGAACTCGAAGAGCTCGCGCAGCACGCGGCCCGATTCGGCACGCAGCGCGCCGGCCTCTTCGCTTTCCTCGATCACGAGCTGCAGCTCTTCCGTCGTCAGATAGTGTTCGGGCGCGGCGAGCTGCCGATTGACGCCGATCAACCTCAGGATGCCGTTGCCGAGGGCGTTCAGACCGATGACGAGCGGAAGAAACAGCCGTTCGGTCCACATCATGAGCGGCGCCAGCCACAGGATGGCGCCCTCGGGGTTCTGCAGCGCCACCGACTTGGGCACCATCTCGCCGAGCACGATGTGCAGGCAGGTGAGGGCCGCGATCGACAGGAAGCCGGCCAGGGTGTGGGCGGCGAGCCACCGCGAGGTGCCAAACGGCTCCAGCCCCGCGGCGATCCAGGCGGCCACCACGTGCTCCCCGTACATCCCGAGTCCGAGGCTCGCCAGGCTGATGCCGATTTGAGAAGTCGCGATGAAGCGGCCCTGCCGCTGGGGCTCGCGCAGGATTTGCAGCACGCGCCGGGCCACCCGCTCGCCCTGACCGGCTCGCCGTTCGATCGCGGCCTTCGGCGCGCCCACGATCGCGAACTCCGACGCGACGAAGATCCCATTCAACAGCACGAGGGCCAGGATGATGAGCGAGGCGAGCGCGACCGTTATCACGTGCGGGCCCCTTCCCGCGGGGGCGCGGGCTTGAGCTCGTCGGCGACGTCGCCCAGCAGCTCCGCCAGCACGTCTTCGAGCGTCACGAGCCCCGCCGTTGCGCCGTGCTCGTTGACGACAATCGCCTGGTGCGTACGGCGCTCGCGAAAGAGCTTCAGCAAACGGTCGGCTGACAACGTCTCGGACACCGTGACGACCGGTCGCAGGATCTGGTCGAGACCCGGGCGCGATCCGGTCCGCAACTGAAGCAGGGCGAGATCGTGGGTGTGCAGGATCCCCACGACGCGGTCGAGCGTGCCGCGGTAGACCGGGAGCCGCGTATATGGGCTCTCGGCCACGATCTGGACGACTTCGTCGAGCGGCGTGTCCGCCTCGATCCCGTGGACTCTCGGGCGGGGCACCATCACCTGACGAACGGATCGCAGTCCCAGCCGCAGCGCGCGGTGCAGGCGGCGCTGCTCCTCCGGCTCGAGCAGCCCGCCGTCGCGGCTTTCGACGATGAGGAGGTCGATTTCTTCCGGAGAATGGATGTGGCGGTGTCTGAGGCTCGGCAGCCCGAACAGCCGGAGGATGAGCGTGCTCGTCGCGTTCAGCCCATCGATGAACCAGGTCAAGGCGCGCGACGACCAGCGCATCGGCACGACAGTGTAGAGGGCCGACCGCGTGGGATGCTGCAACGCGAGCGACTTGGGGACCTGCTCGCCGACGATGACCTGTGCGATCGTCAGGACCACGAGCACGATTCCGGCGGCGGGCGACTCGGCCGTGCCCGCCTCAACCCGCGTGCGTGCGATCAGCGTGGGAACGAGGGCGGGCGCGAGGACGGCCTGGCCGTACGCACCGAGGATCAGGCTGCTGAGCGTGATCCCGATCTGCGTGGCCGAGAGGTAGCGGTCGAGGAGCCGAGCGTCCTCGACAATCGGGAGCAGCAGTCGGGCAAGGTAATGGCCTTGTTCCGCCAGAGCCGCGATGCGCGTGCGCCGGACCCCGACCCCGCCGAACTCGGCCGCGACGTAGAACGCGTTGACGAGAATCAGGCCCGCAATGACAGCCCAGGCGGCCGCACTCATAAGCGCGCCCGAGATCGTATCAAAGGCGCCCGGAAGTTTGGAACGTGAGGCGGCCCTATCGCTTGCGCCGTTCGAACCACCGTCGGCCGTGGATCGCGAAGTCGACGAGATCCTCCGGTGTCAGGTCCTTGTACCCGTCGGCCCGTAAGGGATACCATTCGTAGTACGAACGTGTTACACTGACGCTGGTTATGGTGGTCGGGGCGCGTTCAAGTTTTGTTCCCATGTGGTGCCACAAAAGTATTGACATGGCCATCCCGCCCGAAGTACCCTGCGCGGTAAAGCGATGCTATACTTTGAGTTTATGAACATGGACCGCGCAACCGCCTCCGCCAAGGCTACGGCGGTCCGGGTCCGGAAGCCGGACTTCCGAAGCTTCACGCGAAGGCGGAAACTGGCGCTGTGGACATCGGAAAACGCATAAAAGAATTCCGGCTGGCGCACCAGCTCACCCAGCAGGAGCTGGCGAATCGCGCGGGCGTGACCAAAGGGTTCATCTCGCTGCTGGAGCGGAACAAGAGCTCGGTTTCGCTGGAAACGCTGTCCGAAGTGCTCGAGGTGCTGGGCGAACGCATCAGCACCTTCTTTTCGTCCGACGCGCTGCAGCCGTTTGTGTTCGGCCGGCACGACCGGACGGCGCTGGCGGACCAGGGCGCGGACAAGTTCGAGCTGTTGATTCCGGGCTCGACGACGATGGCGATGGAACCCTGCCGTCTGGTGCTCGGTGCCGGGCAGCGGCTGCGGCTGCACGCGGCGCACAGCGGCGAAGAGTTCGGGTATGTCATCAAGGGCAGGGTAGCCGTCAGCCTGGGCCGGCGGTCGGCGGTCGCCAAAGCGGGCGACGCCTTTACATATAAGGCCCAGCAGGAGCATTCGTTACAGAACGTGGGTCGGTCGGCGGCCGAAGTACTCTTCGTCACCTGGCCGCCGCAGTTTTGACAGCTCCGGTCTATGACCTCGCTGGGGTCGCAGGTCATCACAGTGGCCCGGAAGGCACCTTGGCGGAAAGAGAGGTGTTGATGAAATGAAACGCGCAAACAGCGCCACGTCGCTGATCCTCCTGCCGAAAGCTTCTGATGGACCGAACGTCTCGTTCGACCGGGCCGCGGCCCTGGCCGAAACGCTGCCGACCCCATTCCTGGTCCTGTCCACCTCACGAGTTCACGCCACGATCCGAACGCTGCGACGGTGTCTGCCTCGCGTCGAGCTGTTCTACGCGATGAAATCGAACCCCGATTCGGAGCTGCTGCGGCTCGTGAGCGGGTTGGTCGACGGCATCGACGTCGCGTCGTACGGCGAGGTCGTGCTCGCGGATGCCGCCGGCGTGTCGCCGGAGCGGCTGTTCCATTCCAACCCGATCAAGAAGGAAAGCGACATCGCGGACTGCGTGAGGCATGGCGTTCGCTGGTTCACGTTCGACAACGTGGACGAGATCCCGAAGCTGCAGGCGCAGGCGCCCGGCGCCGACGTGCTGCTGCGCGTCGCCATCCAGAATGCGAGCTGTGTCGTCGATCTGGGCGCAAAGTTCGGGGCCCAGGAGCGCGAGGCGGTGCCGCTCATGATCGCCGCCCAGTCGGCGGGTCTGAACGTGCGGGGTGTGGCGTTCCACGTAGGGTCGCAGTCGACCGATCCCGGCATCTATCTAACGGCGTTGCTGGCCGCGCGCGGTGTCTTCGACCAGGCCGCGGTTGTCGGCCTCGAGCTCGACACGCTGGACATCGGAGGCGGCTTTCCCGTGACCTACCGCACCGAGGTGCCCGGTCTCGACGAGTTCTGCAAAGTCCTCTCTCAGGGGTTGACCGATCTGTTTCCGGAATCCGTTCGGGTCATCGCCGAGCCGGGCCGGTGCATCTCCGGGGGGGCGATGACGCTCGTGGTCCGGGTCATTGGCCGCTCGACGCGAAACGGCGTGCCCTGGTATTTCATCGACGACGGCGTGTACGGCGCCTTTTCGGGCAAGCTGTTCGATCATTGTGACTACCCGCTGATGCCGATGAAGAAGGGTCCCACGACCGAGTGCGTCGTTGCGGGCCCGACCTGCGATTCCATCGACATCGTCGCGCGCGATCAGCGGCTGCCCGAGCTGGAGATTGGCGATCTGCTCCTCGTCCCGGGCATGGGCGCGTACACCAAGGCCAGCGCGACCTCGTTCAACGGGTTCGTGCCTCCCGTGACCGTCGTTGAACCTGACGAGCGGGCCTCGCTCAAGCGGCGCCGCGTCGGCTCCCGCGTCGGCCGGATGGAACCAGCGGGCAGCCGAATGGCCGCCGAGCCTCTCGTCGACACGGGTGGCATTGCCGCCCGGAAGGCAGTTGGACGGCCATCGGCCTGAGCACGCCCGTTTTCCCCACGCACAACAGCGCCTCGCTGACGCGGCCGGAGTACGCCTGTTTGTGACGCACGACTTTGGCCGGAAGAGCCAGCGCGTAGGGTAAGAGAGATGGCTCAGACCCAACAACCCGCGCCGTTCAAAGGCAGAATCCTGATGCTGGGGTGCGGGTCCGTCGGGCAATGCACCCTTCCGCTGTTGCGCCGGCACATCGACGTCGACACCCGGCAGATCACCGTGGTCGATTTCCAGGATGTGCGGGCGAACATCCGGGAATCGGTCGAGGCGGGTGTGCGGTTCGAGCAGGCCCGCGCCACGCCGCAGAACTATCGCGATCTGTTGGCCCGTCACGTCGGCCCGGGCGATCTCATCGTCGATCTCTCCTGGAACGTTGAGACCCTCGAGATGCTGGAGTGGTGCGGCGATCACGACGTGCGCTTCATCAACACGTCGGTCGAGGAATGGGATCCGTACGGCGACATCGAAAGCAAATCACCGTACGACCGCAGTCTCTACTCGCGCCAGATGCGGATTCGGAAGCTGAAGGCGGCGCTCGGCGCGCGAAAGACAACTCCGGCAACCGCCATCATCGACAACGGCGCGAATCCGGGTCTCGTCAGTTATTTCACCAAGCGAGCGCTCCTCGAAATTGCCGTCGAAATGATAGAGAAGGGGATCCCCGCGGCGACCGGTGTCGACCAGGCGGAGTTCTCGCGGCTCGTCGGCGACGCCGAGAGGCATCTCGACGGATCGTTCGCGCGACTCAGTCAAGCGACCGGCACGAAGGTCGTCCACATCTCGGAGCGGGATACGCAGATCACGAACGTCCCCAAGCAACTGGACGAGTTCGTCAACACCTGGTCGATCGAAGGGTTCTTCGAGGAGGGCACGGCGCCGGCGGAGCTTGGATGGGGGACCCACGAGCGGCGGCTGCCACCGTACGCCCACACGCCGATCGGCGGGCCGGGCAATCAGATTTTCCTCGCGCAGCCGGGCATCCGCACGCTCGTCCATTCATGGCTGCCGGCCGGCGGCGAGATTATCGGGATGGTCGTGCGCCACGCGGAGTCGTTCACCATCAGCGACTTCCTGACGGTCTGGGACGACACGGTGGAAGGCAGGCGCGCGGTGTACCGGCCCACGGTGCACTACGCCTACATGCCCTGCGACAACGCCATCCTCAGTTTGTACGAACTGACGATGCGGAACTACCGTCTGCAGTCAAAGCTGCGCATCATGACGGACGAGATTACGGAAGGGATGGACGAGCTCGGCGTGCTGCTGCTGGGCCACGGGCTCAACGGATGGTGGACCGGATCGCAACTGGACATTCACGAGGCGCGTCGGCTGGTGGCGGGCCAGAACGCCACAACCCTTCAAGTGGCCGCGGCGGTCCTGGCCGGTGTCGTGTGGATGATTCAGAACCCCTGCAAGGGGATTCTGGTGCCCGATGAATTGCCGTACCGCGAGCTCCTCGAGGTCGCCGGACCATATCTCGGCCCGTGTCCGTCGGTGCAGACCGACTGGACGCCGTTGCAGAGTCGATCGCGGCTGTTCGCGAAATGGGGCCGCCCCGCCGTCAGTGACGGGGATGTCTGGCAGTTCGAGGCGTTTCGTGTCGACTCGTGAGCCGCAGACTTGGAGACGGATGTGACAATCAAGATCCGGAGCGTCAGCGACGGCTGCGCATGGGGCCAACGGGGATCCAGCGGTCCCCGGATCAATAATGAGCCGCCGCGGAGCCCAGTCGTTGCTCTGGGATGGGTGGAGCGGCCGCCCCACGCGGATCAAATAAAAATGATCCGCACCGGGACCGAGGGCGACGCGCGGCGTATCCATCGCCTGATTACCGCGAACCTGGCGGAGGGCCACTTGCTGCCGCGGAGTCTTCCCGACGTCGCGCAACATGCGGAGCGATTCGTCGTCGTGACGGTCGGTGGACGCATCGTCGGGTGCGCGGAGCTCGCCCCGCTCAGCCCGTCCGTCGCGGAGGTTCGATCGCTCGTCGTGGCTGAGGCGCGCCGCGGCCAAGGTGTCGGCCGACGGATGGTCAACGAGCTCCGCGCTCACGCCGTGCGGCGGGGATTCGAGCAGATCTGCGCCTTCACCCACGAGCCGGCCTACTTCGAGCGGCTCGGCTTCTCGGTCGTGCCCCACGTGTCGATTCCCGAGAAGATCGCCAAGGACTGCCATCAGTGCGCCCTCTTCGGCCGATGCGGCCAGTTCGCGATGGTGTCGGATCTGGCGCTGCCGAGTCACGACGGGCCATCCATCAACGCGCTTCGTGTTTGAGAATCGGAAGTCAGAGGTCAGAGGTCAGAAGTTAGAAGTTAGAAGTCTCAAGTTAGAAGTCCCGACTTCAGACTTCAGACTTCTAACTTCTGACTCGCTGTGTCTTGTGATCCCCGTGTCAGCATCCGATGTTGAAGGTCCCGCGCGCGCTCGGCCTCGCGGATCTGGTCCTCCTCAAGATCGTCGCGATCGTCAACATCAACAATGTGCCGCCGGTAGCCGTCTATGGGTGGGCGTCGCTCGCGTTGTGGGTCCTGGCGTTCGTGACCTTCTTCGTCCCCGAGGCGATCGCGGTTCTGGCGTTCTCGCGACGATATCCCGGTGAGGGCGGGATCTACCTGTGGACCCGGCAGCAGTTCGGCGACGCGCACGGGTTCCTGTCCGGCTGGTGCTACTGGACGAACAATCTGTTCTACGTCCCGGTGCTGCTGGTCTACATGGCCGGCATCTTCGCCTTTGCCGCCGGCACCAAGTCCGCTGACCTCATCAACCAGCGGGTCTTCGTGGCCGGCATGGCGCTGGGCTGGCTCGCCATCATCGCGTCCGCCAATATCCGCGGTCTCGCGGTGGGGAAGTGGATTCAGAACGCCGGAGGGATCAGCGCCGCGCTGAGCATCGGGCTCGTGCTCGCCGCCGCCATGGCGGCGCTCATCGGGGGCGTCGCGGCTCGTCCGCCGGCGGTGGCGGGCGCAGGTCGGGAAATGGCGACGAGCTTCGCGGTCATGTGCAACGCATTCGTAGGGATCGAGCTCGCCTCGACGATGGGCGACGAGATTCACGATCCAGAACGGAATCTGCCGCCGGCGGTCTACATCTCCGGTGTGATATCGCTGCTTTCCTATGTGCTGGTCACGGGCGCGGTGCTCATGCTGGTCCCGATTGGGCAGCTCGGCGCGATCCAGGGCGTGATGCAGGCCGTAAGCGCCGGGGCGAGTCAGGCTGGTGTGGCCTGGATCGTGGCCCCGCTTGCGCTGGTGATGGGACTGGCGATCGGCGGCACCGCGTCGGCGTGGTTTGCCGGGTCGTCACGCATTCCGTTCGTGGCAGGCCTGAACCGCGCGTTGCCGCCCGCGCTCGGACGCGTGCATCCGCGGTGGCATTCGCCGCACGTCGCGCTCACCACCTGCGCCGTGCTGGCCGCGATCTTCACCTGCTGGTCGATGGTCGGATCGGAAGTCGCGGAGGCCTATCAGGTTCTGCTGAAATCGGCCGTGATCATTCAGCTCATCCCGTTCCTCTATTTGTTCCTGGGGCTGATGAACCTGGAGGGCACCGGAGCGACCGGCCGCGTGTCGGGCGCGGCCGGTCTCGTCGCGACCGCGTTCGGCATCGTCGCGGCCTTCTTTCCGACATCAGACGTGAGGAGCGTGGCCGTGTTCGAGACAAAGATCGCGCTCGGCGTCCTGGGCCCGACGGCGATCGGGTGGCTCCTGTACCTTCGCTCGCGACGCTCGGATAAATCTCTCGGCCGTGGTGCCCGGCTTTAACCGGCCGTCAGTCGTGGTGGCGCATCGCCGCCCTCGCGAAATATCGGGCGACAGATGGCGAGACGGCGAATCCTTCTCTTGCTACCTGTACATCGGGGCACGTAGGCTGACCTCGTGAACCCCGCCGATCGCACTGAGCGGTATCTCGCCTATCTGGTCGACGCAATCAAGGCGGCCGCGACAAATCCTC
>JACOUA010000088.1 GCA_016178075.1 Acidobacteriota bacterium | reverse complement strand
CCGATGTTGTGGGGTTCGAGACCGTCAGATCAAAGTACTGCACGCCCTCGGCGCCGAGCGCCGCCACGATGCACGCGAGCCGGTTCTGGCTCAAATCAGCAGGGGTGCGCGACGAGAACATCGGAGATATCCTCGCTGTCAGCTCTCAGCTTAGCTGGAAGGCCGCGCAACGGCGCGACGGCGTAAAGTCTGAAGTCAGAAGTCGTGTCAGAGGTCCGACTTCTGACCGCTGACCCGTGATTTCAGACTGAAGCTCAGCCCGTACCCCACCGCGACCACCATCGTCGCCCCCACCACATTGAGCCAGAGAAACGACAGCATCCGCTTCGAATCGTCCTGGAACGGCAGCAGGCTCGCCCACCAGGCGACGAAGAGGACGGCACACATGCCGACGACCAGGCCCCAGAAAGCGCCACGGCCGGTCGCGCGGGGCACCGCGAAGGCCAGGATGAAGACCCCCAGCAGCGATCCATAGAAGAAGGACCCGAAGAAGTTCACCACTTCGATGAGCGAGCCCAGGCTGGCCGCATAGAGCGCGACGATCGACGCCAGGACGCCCCACACGCCGGTCGCGATCTTCGAGGCGAAAAGATAATGGCCTTCGGGCGCGTCCGGTCTGAGGTGACGCTTGTAGAAGTCGATCACGGTCGAGGTGGCGAGCGAGTTGAGCTCGGCCGCGATGCTGGAGGTGGCGGCCGCGAAAATCGCGGCGATGATGAGGCCGACGAGCCCGATCGGCAGGTGAGTCGTCACGAAGGTGGGGAAGACGAAGTTGATGTCGGTGTACTTCGAATCGCCGCTGACATCCTGCACGAGCCTGCGCGCGCGGGCCCGCACCGCGTTCAGGCGGGCGTTCGACTCGACGAACGTCGCGCGCGCCGTCGCGGTCCGATCGGAGACGCCGCTCCCGCGCGCCGCCGCGTACGACCGCGCCGCCTCGCGCCGCTCGTCGAACGCCTGTCCGAAGGCGTGTTCGAGCGCTTCGTACTCCGGCGCGCGGTCGCTCGCACGCACACGCGCCTCGTACACGCGGTTGAACAGCATGGGAGGGCGCGTAAACAGATAGAACACGAAGACCAGAACTCCCGTCAGGAGGATCAAGGTCTGAAGCGGAATCTTGACGAAGGCGCTCATGAGCAGCGAGTGCCGGCCTTCGTCGACCGAGCGGGCCGTCAGGTACCGCTGCACCTGGCTCTGGTCGCAGCCGAAGTACGACAGCATGAGGAAGAGCCCGCCGACGAGTCCCGACCAGAACGTGTAGGTTTCGCGGAGGTCAAGCTTGAAGTCAATCGCCTGCATCCGGCCGGTGGCGCCTGCAATATGCAAGGCGCTCCCCAGACTGACCTCGCCGGCCAGCCCGACGATCAGGAAACCCACGGCGGCCACCACGCCGGCCACGATCACCACCATCTGCTTGACGTCGGTCCAGGTCACCGCCTGCACGCCGCCGAACATCGTGAACAGGACGGTGGGCAGCGCCAGCAACACGACGGTCCCGGCCAGGTTCCACCCCATCACGATGGCCAGGATGACGGCCGGGGCGGAGATGATCGTTCCGCATTGCAGCCCGCGCGAGATCAGAAACAGGAAACTCGCCAGCGCGCGGGTCTTCGCGTCGAACCGGCGCTCGAGGTATTCGTACGCCGTGTACACACGCGCGCGGTAGAAGAACGGCACCACCGTCACCGACAGGATCACCATCGCCAGGGGGAGCCCGAAGTAGAACTGAATGAACCGCATCCCGTCGGCATAGCCCTGTCCGGTGCCACCGACGAGCGTAATGGCCGACAGCTGAGTCGCCATCACGGTGAGCCCGACCGCCCACCAGGGTAGCGACCGGTTGGCGAGGAAGTAGCCTTCGACCTCGCCGCTGTTCTTGGTGCGCTTGAGACCGTCGTACACGATCCACACGAGATAGCCGACGACGATCAGCCAGTCGATGGGATGCATTCAGACTCGGGATTCGGGATTCGGGGTTCGGGGTTCGTCGGTCGGTGATCAAAACTCTGGGCACCATAGGGATCATGGGCCCGCCAAATGCTGGCCGATCACCCACAGGGCGGCGATCACCAGTGCCTCCACAACGACAACGGCCAGGTAGAGTCTTGCCATCGTCTGGCGGCCGCCTACAAGGCGGCGCACGCGTCGAGCAGCCGGGCCGACGCGGATTTCAACTGCGCGTGAGCGCCCGCCGACCACGCGCGGTCGCGCTGCAATCGCTCGCGCGCGGCCGACAGCGCCTCACGTGTCACCTGGGGTGCCGGCCCGCCCAGGGTCTTTCGCGCTTCGACGAAGTGCGTCGGGTCGAGCATTCGCTCGACTTCCCCCGCGCCCAAGAGCACTGGATGGCCCAGCAGTTCCCGCGATGCGGCGGCGACCACCTCATCCAACGGCGCCGCTGGATTCTCGGTTCGAGCCCGAATGACGCGGGCGGCGATTGCGTGGGCGCGCGTGAACGGAACGCCGTGGTCCCTCGCGATCGAATCGGCCAGCTCGGTTACGGTGATCCAACCCTGCCCGGCGCGGTCGGCCATGCGCGTCCGATCGAAGGTGGCGTCCGACAGAGCGGCGGCGACGAGCTGGACGGCGCGGCGCGCATCACGAAACGTCAGGGCGACGAGCGGCTGCAGATCGTCTTCGGTGTCGACGATGTCGCCGAACGGCGTGTTGTGCACGGTCAAGGTCACGGCGTGCGCCTCGCCGACCGCCTTGCTGGCGAGCGCCCGCGCATGCTCCAGCGCGACCGGATTCCGCTTTTGCGGCATGATGCTGCTCGACTGGACGAATCCCTCGCCCAGCGTCAGGTACCCGACCTCGGCCGTGCACCACAACAACAGATCCTGGACGAATCGGCCAAGGCCGACAAGCAGTACGATCGCGGCGGACAGGTTCTGGAGCAGGTAGTCCACCGTCGCGATGCTGCCGTAGGTGTTGCCGGTCGGGCCGCTGAACCCCAGCAGATCGCTCGTCCGCCGGCGATCGATCGGAAAGCCTGTCCCTGTAATCGCGCAGGATCCGAGCGGGCCCAGGTTCGTCGTGGCAAACGCCGCGCACAGCCGTTCGGCGTCTCGCTCGAGCTGTTCGACGACGGCCAGCAGGTAGTGCGCCAGGGTCGTGGGCTGCGCCGGTTGCGTATGCGTGTGCGCGACACACACGGTTTCGTGATGTCGCGACACCAGATCGCAGAGCACGCGGCGGAGTTCGATCGTCGCGTCAGAGAGCTCCAGCACCATCTCACGTTGACGCATGCGGTACATCGTCATGTCGATGTCGTTGCGGCTGCGCGCCGTGTGGAGCCGGCCCGCCACCTCGGGACCCGCGGCGTCGCGGAGCAGCCGATCGACAACGAAGAAGAGGTCTTCGCAGGTACCGTCCATGCGGACGGTGTCGAGGCTGGCGGCCGCGACACGATCCAGCGCCGTCCGCAGCATCCGGGATTCGTCTCGCGGGATGATCCCCTGCTCGGCCAGCATCACGAGATGCGCCCGGTGGATCGCGAGGAGGGGCTGCAGGAGCTCGTCTTTGGCGTCCCGGAAATTGGGCTTGAGGACGAGCTCGAGGTACTCCGGCGCAAAGGTCATCCACGAGGAGCATATCGCAGCTCGTGGGGAAGCGCCGGTTCTTCGTTTCAGTAATTGAGCCAGTACGACAGCTTCACCAGGACCACGTTGTACGCCGGGGCGGTGAAGGCGTGGCTCAGATCGCGGCCGAATCTGAAATCGCCGCGATCGGCCACCTCTTCCCGTCCCTGCTGCCAGACGACGAAGAGCGTCGAGCCCGGCCGATACTCCCATCGCAGCACGTTCGTGGTTCGGAACGATTGGTAGTTGAAATCCGGGCGCCCCGCGTAGCCGAACGCCGCGAATCGATCCTCGTACCGATCCGCCCGCCCGTCGGTCAGCTCTTTGAAGCGGGTGTACTCGCCGGCCGAGACGAAGGGCTGCGCGTAGACCTGGATCGACAGGTCCGGCGTAATCGTATAGTTCACGCGGGTCGTCAGCCTGACGGTGATCTGATCGAGGTGGCCGAACACGTAGTGGTCGCGAACGTCGGTGACCTTGTCGATCCACTGCGAGGGATCCACGTTGCGGGTGAACCCGATCGACTGGTTGATCGAGAGCGCGGTGGTCGGCCGGATGGTGACGCCGGGGCCGGCATCCCACAGCCAGCGCCCTCGGTTGTCGTTCAGATAGAAGGTGCCGTATCCCGCTGAAACGAGGCGGCGATCGTCGGTGTTCAGGTACTGCCAGAAGCTCCACTCGCCGTTCTCCTGCGCGCCGGGCCCGCCGCGCGTCGCGCGGTCGGAGAAGCCGCCCTGATTAAGGTTCCCGCCGAAGCCCGCGCTCCAGTTGTTCTGAAAGACCCAGTGGGCGTTGATGTTGTGACCGCCGTAGAGCAAGTCGCCGTCGAAGTTCCACCCGCGCCAGGTGTTGAAGTTCAGGCGCACGTTCCGCACGTGCTTGCCGGGCTTGTCGAAGCGAAGCTGGACCCACCCGCTGAAGGTCTGTTGATCCGCGCGCGAGAGGAACCCCAGATCGTTGATGTCGAACCCGGGTGACTTGTACCCGGTGTTGAAACTGAACCGCACGCGCTCGCCACCGACTTTGCTGAGCGAGACAAATCCCGCGTGCCCGTTCAGCGCGGTACGGGTGGGGTCGAGGTCGATGTGGTTCGCATCGGGCCGCTGATACAGGTGGACGTTGCTCCGCTGCAGCCGGCCGATCGCGCCAGTCGATCCGCGGACGGAGCTGCCCGCCCAGTTGCCGGACATGCTGTAGGTCGACTGCTTGAGCCGCCAGTCCCAATCGACGCCGCCCGTGTGCGCCTGATTCGGCAGAAACGACACACGATCGGTCAGGCGCCGGTTCGTTGCGGTCGTGATGAACCCAATCGAGGAGCGGTTGGCGAACTCGCGTTTGGCGCGAATGACCGTGTACCCGCTCAGCGGCTCGACCGTTTGACGGGTTCGGGTGGCGCCGAACGCCACCTGCGCCTGCTCCTCGGCCGTCACGGCACTCAGCGCGCCGATGGAGAACGATCCGGCGCGGCCGGTGAGCTTGGCCGCGCCAAGAATCGTGCTCTGTGCCGGCGCGCTCGAAAACCCGCCTTCAGGAATCTCCGCGGTTCCGCGGGGAGCGCGGCCGATCCGGCGTGAATAGAACAGCCCGGTGCACTGGCCGTCGTTGCAGTCGACGTCGAATTTGAAGATACCCGATCCTTCGACGAAGAACGGACGCCGCTCGGAAAAGAACGTCTCGAACGCCGACAGGTTCACGACGGCCGGATCGGCCTCGACCTGGCCGAAATCCGGGTTGATGGTGGCGGTGAGGGTCAAGCCCGGCGTGAGCGCGTACTTGAGATCCGCGCCGAACGCGGCGTCCGGATTCGCGGCGCTGACGAAGGGGTTGCCGGCCAGCGCGGGCTGCGTGGAGACGCTGGAGACGGCGTACGGCATGAGCTCGAGGCGCTTCGCCGAGCTGCCGAGCATCAGGCCCGTGAGCGCGCCGAAGTTCGACACGTAGCCGTTCGCGCTTTTCGCGAGCAGCGGCCACGTCACGGTCTCCTTGAGCCTCGCCACCTGACGCACCACGGCAAAGCCAAACGTGGCCGCCCCCTGCTGATTGAACCGCAACTGCGACAGCGGAATCCGGAACTCCGCCGTCCAGCCCTGGGCATTCCGGCGCACGACCGCGTCCCAGACCGCGTCCCACCCGACGTCCTGTGATTCATCGTTGAACCAGTACTTGTCCTGCTTCACGCCGGCGGCGTTGACAGCAAATTCGTAGGCCGTCCGCCGATCCCGGTACGAGTCCACGATCACCCTGATCCAATCGGAGGGCGACTCCGCATCGCGGCGGGTGAGCATCCCGACGATCTTTTGCGGTTCCGGATCACTGGCCCGGACGGCGACATACAGCGCGCGATCGTCGAATGCGGCGCGCGCGTCGGTCGGAAACGTCGCCGCCGCGCCTTCAGCCGGATCGCGCTGGCGGAAGTCGTTCACGCTCGGCGCGCGAGACCAGATCTCCTCGTCCGGCGCGCCGTCGAGTTGGATCACTTCCGCGCCAGACGTAAGAGCGACGGCTTCGAGCTGGCTCGCCGTGTCAGGGCCACGCAGCACGAGGGGGCGAGAGGCTCGGGGGGGTTCGGCGGCCGTCGATGCCAGCGGCACCGCGGCGACGAGGGCCAGACTCAACCATGAAGGGCGACATGTCACAGCTCAGTAGACGGTTCGGAGGACGATTTGGTTGACAAGACGATTTGGTTTACAAGAAGAGACGAGGCGCCACTTGCGGCGCTCGACGGGCCAAGGTTAGAATCCACGGCTGTAACGACTTCGGTCCCGACCGGCCGCAGACGGCGGACCGCTCGGACCGGCCAGCATCGCCTCCCAAGCTCGCACACGCTCCAGAGGAGTCACAGATGGCAGCTGGCCTATCCGATGCAGCCGATCCCGATCATCGGGGCGTACTTGAGCGCCGCCAACGCTCCTGGCGGCGTGATGTTGCCGGAGTTCTACAACCAACTCGGCGCCATGCACGGCACGATCATGGTCTTCATGGGCGTCGTGCCGCTCGCGGTCGGCGGGTTCGGCAACTTCGTCATGCCGCTGCAGATCGGGGCGCCCGATATGGCGTTTCCCCGGATCAACATGGCGAGCTACTGGGCGTATTTCGTCGGCGGCGTGGTGATGCTCGCCAGCTTCTTCCTGCCGGGCGGGGCCGCCAACTCGGGCTGGACGTCCTATGTGCCGCTTGCCGTCACCGCCACCGTGGGACAGACGTGGTGGCTGCTCGGGATGGTCTTGCTGATCACCTCGTCGCTGCTGGGCTCGCTCAACTTCATCGTCACGATCTTCCAGCTTCGCGCGCCCGGGCTCACGTTCATGCGCCTGCCGATCTTCGTGTGGCTGCAGCTCGTCACCGCGTATCTGCTGCTGCTGGCGTTTCCGCCGCTCGAGGCGGCCGCGGTCCTTCAACTCATGGATCGCGTGGCGGGCACGAGCTTCTTCCTCCCGAGCGGGCTCGTCGTGAGCGGACAGATCCTCGGCAACAGCGGCGGCGGCAACCCGCTGCTCTGGCAGCATCTCTTCTGGTTCCTCGCGCACCCCGAGGTGTACGTGCTCATCCTTCCGGCCATGGGGATCGTGGCCGAGGTCCTCGCGAACAACATCCGAAAGCCGCTGTGGGGCTACAAGCCGGTCGTCTACTCCGCGATCTTCCTGGGCTTCATGTCGTTCGTCGTCTGGGCGCACCACATGTTCCTGACGGGCATGGGCACGACCATGAGCGCGTTCTTCCAGACCACGACGATGATCATCTCGATCCCGTCGGTCGTGATTCTGACGTCGCTCTTCCTCTCGCTCTGGGGTGCCTCGATCCGGTTCACGACGCCGATGCTCTTCGCGCTGGCGTTTCTGCCGATGTTTGGAATTGGGGGCCTCACCGGCTTACCACTAGGCCTCGCGCCGACCGACATTCACCTGCACGACACCTATTACGTCATCGGCCACTTCCACTACGTGGTCGCGCCCGGGACGCTTTTCGCGCTCTTCGCTGGAATCTACTACTGGTTCCCAAAGGCCACCGGGCGCTACATGAACGAGCTCCTCGGCAAGATCCACTTCTGGGGATCGTTCGTCTGCATCAACATCGTGTTCTTCCCGATGTTCATCCAGGGACTGGCCGGCATGAACCGCCGGCTGTACGACGGCGGGATCCAGTACGCGCACGCACAGACGGCGGCGAAGTGGAACATGCCGATGGGCCACGCGGCGTTCGCGCTGTGGGCGTTCCAGCTCTTCTTCATCTTCAATTTCTTCTGGAGCATCAAGAAGGGCCGCAGATCGCCGTCCAATGCCTGGGACGCCACGACCCTCGAATGGGCCGCCGCACCGTCGCCGCCTCCGCACGGCAACTTCCCCGAACCGCCGGTCGTGTATCGGGAGGCGTACGAGTACAGCGTGCCGGGTCATCCGAGGGATTTCACGCCGCAAAACGAGCCTGAGACAAAACGTGACAAGTGACCAGTGGTTTTCAGTTATCAGTTTTCAGTTATCAGTCTTCCGCTCTCAGGTCCCAACTTCTGCTGCGACAGAACTGAGAACTGAAAACTGAGAACTACTTTCCGGATACGACTATGGACATTCCGTATACGGTCACGGCCCGGCCCGACACCGGGCTCTACAACGGGAAGCTCGGGATCTGGTTGTTCCTCGCGTCGGAGGTGATGCTTTTCGGCGCGCTGTTCTCGTCCTACCTGCTCCTGCGCGTGGGAGCCGAGGTCTGGCCGCGGGGCGAGACGATTCTGAACATCCCGATGGCGTTTCTGAACACCGTCATCCTGATCTCGTCGAGCGTCACGATGGTCCTGGCCTGGGCCTCGCTCAAGATGAATCAGTTCCAGAAAGCGCGCTGGTGTCTCATCGGCACGTTCCTTTTGGCCAGCGGCTTTCTCGTCGTGAAGTTCTTCGAATACAGCGAGAAGTTCGCGCACGGGCTCGCGCCGAAGACGAACACCTTCCTGGCCATCTACTTCACGTTGACCGGGCTTCACGGTCTGCACGTCGTCGGCGGGATGGTGGTGATGGCGTTTCTGTTCGGCCCGGGCGCGAAGATGTGGCGGGTGGCGCCCGAGCGCTACACGAACCGCGTGGAGATCACCGGCCTCTACTGGCATTTCGTGGACCTCGTGTGGATCTTTTTGTTCCCGGTGTTGTATTTGCTGTAGGAAGTTGTCAGTCTTCAGTTATCAGTTATCAGTTTCAGTTTTCAGTTCCGGACTGATTACTGAGAACTAGAAACTGAGAACTACTCGGGGTCTTCATGACGGAACACGGCTCGCACGACGTTGGGATCTACTACAAGGTCTTCGGGGCGCTGCTCGTCTTCACGGTCATCACGGTCGCGGTCAACCGGGTGCACCTGGCCATCCCGCTGGCGGTGACGGTCGCGCTGATCATTGCCGTCACCAAAGGCTCGCTGGTCGCCAGCTTCTTCATGCATCTCATCTCGGAATCGAATCAGATTTACCGAGTGCTGGTCCTGACGGCGATCTTTTTCTTCTTTCTGATGTTTCTGCCGCTTCTCGGCCTCTTCAGCACGCCGGCCGGCACCGAGCATCGAAGCCCGCTGACGCCGGCCACCCACGCGACAGCCGAGGGCCACCACTGATGTCGTTGAAGTACGTCCATCTGGCGTTCATCACGCTGGCCGGTGTGATCTCGGCCGGCTTCGGCATCTGGGCGCTCGCGCACGGCACGACGACGAACGTCGTCATGGGCGTCGTCTCGATGGCGGGTGCCGCCGCCCTGGCGGTTTACGGGCGGGCGTTCGCGCGCAAGACCCGAACCCTCATCGTCGTGGCGGCCGTGTTGCTCCCCGAACGCGCGCTGGCGGCGTGCCCGATTTGCTTTGGACAAAGTGATTCGCCGCTGGTGTCCGGCGTGACCGTAGGCGTGGCGTTGCTGCTCGGCATCACGGGCTCGCTGCTCGCCGCCTTCGGCGCGTTCTTCATCCAGCTTCGACGACGGATGCGCCAGCACGCCGGCGACCTGACCGTCGAGCGCCGCGCCGACCAGGAAGATTCGCGGTATTTGAAAGAGCTGAGAGCTGACAGCTTCTGGAGGACTTCTTGATTCAGCGACTTCTTGGATTGCCGATCGTGGCGTCGGAGCACGGGCCGCAGCTCGATTTCTACACGGCGCTCGTGCACCTGCTCATGCTGGCGCTCTTTCTCGGCTGGGGCGCGTACTTCGTGTTCGCGCTCCACCGGTTCAGCGCCAAGCGACATCCCCGTGCCGACTATTACGGCACGAAGAGCAAGTTCGGCAAGCAGTCGGAAATCGTCGTCGGGATCATCGAGGTGCTGTTCCTGGTGGGCTTCGCGTTTCCGGCGTGGGCCATCCGGGTCAACGCGTTTCCCCCCGAATCCGAAGCGACCGTGGTGAGGGTCATCGGCGAGCAGTTCGCCTGGAACGTGCACTACCCCGGCGCCGACGGCAAGTTCGGACGGACCGACATCAAGCTCGTCGATGCCAACAACCCGCTGGGGCTGGACCGCCGCGACCCCGACGCGAAAGACGACATCACCACGATCAACCAGTTGTCCCTGCCGATCGACAAGCCCGTCATCGTCCATTTGAGCAGCAAGGACGTGATCCACAGCTTCGGGCTGCCGTACTTCCGCGTCAAGCAGGATGCAATTCCCGGCATGACGATCCCGGTCTGGTTCAAGCCGACGATGTTGACGCCTGAGGGTGAAAGCTGGGAGATTGCGTGCTCGCAGCTGTGCGGTCTGGGCCACTACCGCATGCGCGGCTTCATCACGATCATGACGCCCGACAAGTTCGCCGGCTGGCTGAAGGAACAGGCCGCGGCGCAATAGAAGTGACAAGTGAGAAGTGAGAAGTGGGAAAGGAGAAGTGAGAAGTAGAGAGTGAGCATCTCACTTCTCACTTCCTCATCCCCCGCCCGATCGTCGTCGCCGTCCGGCGTACGACGCCGATCGCTTGACGTGTCCGAACACGCGATCGGCCGACTGCAGCGCCTCCCGCACCATCTGAAACTCTTTCGCCGTCAAGGCGTACAGCTCCAGGGGCGTCGCCGCCTTCTCCGCGCGCCCGAACAGCTCGATGACATCGATGGAAAACGCGAGGGAGAGCTTCCTGAGGGTGTCGAGCGACGGATTCCCGCTGCCACGTTCGATCTCGCCGATGAACTTGTAGCTGAGGCCGGCGCGTTCGGCGAGCTGCTCCTGAGTCAGACGGTGCACCCGCCGCAACTGTTTGACGCGTGCGGCGAGGCGGCTCCGTAACTCATTCACAGGCGGGAGACCTTGAGATGCCTCCCGATTATGAAGATTCGACCGATCTCATAAACCTTGCATATATCCTCATGGTTTGTCTGCATTACCACCTATAGTGCCCTACCGGCGGCAGCGCCGGACAGCACGCCACGGTCAGGCGGAGCTCGCTGGCTCGGCCCGCGGGATTGATCTTTTTGCCATCGCCGGACCGATCTGGATCGCAGAATCTGCGTACGGTCATTCACGGACGCCAAGCCTTCGCCAGGAAAGCCACCTATTCCGGGCCACTTGGGGTGGCACTCGCCCTGCTCTCGCGACAATCCGTCTCTTTACTCGTCGTCGACGACGACGCTATTCTGAAGGAGCGGGCGAATGGACACGCTGGACGAGCGGGTTTCCTATCTCGAGGGACGGGTGAAAGAACATTCGAGGTCGGTCGGCGAGCTGCGAGAGCTGATCCTAGCCGTAGACCAGCGGGTCACGGCCGTCGATCAGCGGGTGACCGCCCTCGACCAGAAGATGGACCGCCGATTCGATGCCCTCGAGCAACGGGTCGACCGGCGCTTCGAGGCGATCGAAGCGCGGTTCTCTACCGTCATCACAATACAGATGACCACGCTCCTGACCATCGCCGCCGGCCTGATAGGGATCATCGGGACGATGCTTCACCGGTAGCCTGACCGCATCGGCCTGCCCGGCCTCACCGGGGCTTTTCCCCCGATACGACTTTGTTCCCGGCCGCCACCCATCCGTTGTAGCCGCCCAGCAGCGCTCGCACGTTGGTCAACCCCTCGCCCTTCAGGATGAGCGCCGCACGGGCGCTCGTCGCTTCGTCCACTCAGGCGCAGTAGGTGACGATCGGCTTCTTGAAGCCCTTGAGGCGGTCGACGTTCAGATCGACTTCGTCGATCGGAACCGAGATTGCGCCGGGAATGTGGGCGTCCTTGTAGGACTGCGCCGATCGAACGTCGAGCACCACGATCGTGCCGGCCTGGAGCAGCTTCTTGAACTCGGCCTGGGAGAGTCGCGGGACAGAGGACGGGTTCTCGAACTGCTGCCGCGGCTGCGCGTAGGCGACCGTCGCCAAAGCCGCAACGACGACTGCGCTCAAGATGGCGGTTTTTGCGATGCTCATACTTCAACTTCCTTGCCCGGTTGTGCGGTTTCCAACTTTAGCCCGAAGATCTTCGGCCGGAACGCGGAACCGACAGAAAACCCCGGCGAGATTCCTTCAATTCCCGCGCCAGGTGGTCTCGCTATCATAGATGCCCTCGTGATGTCTGGTCACCGTATTCGCACCCGGCCGCCCCGCGGCGACCCCCGTGACCTGGAGATTCTGACGGGCGGCGAGGTCAGCAGCCATCTGGAGGACGCGGCGCATTACCCGGGTGCCGATCCCGAGCCATCGCATGCCGGAGGTACCCAAGCGCTCCGCTGGGTACCACGCGGCGCCGGGTATGGACCTCATCGATCTCTTCATCGGATCCGAGGGCACGCTCGGCGTCATGACGGAGGTGACGCTGCGGGTGGCGCGCCGGGTTCCGACCGCATGGCTGCTCGTACCGTGCCCAACCGAGCAAACCGCCATTCGCCTCACAGGCGAGATTCGCGCGGCGTCACGGCGGACCTGGCAGTCACGGGATTCGCATGGTATCGACGTCTCGGCGATCGAGAACATCGACCGGCGCTCCATCGACCTGTTGCGGGAAGACGGAGCCGACCGGAAACACTCGGTCTCGATTCCGGCCGGCACGGAGGTCTTGTTGCTCGTGCAGCTCGAGGTCGCCGCCGAGGCGAGCGCGGACCTCCTTTACGGAGACATGGGGATCGACCAGATGCGCGCGGTCAAGCGCGCTCGATCCCGAGTGGAAGCTGGCGGCCGGGGTGATCTTCCGACCGGCCTGAAGGCGGTCGGGGTTCGGGATCTGGGATTCGGGATTCGTCTGCTGGCTGCGTCCGCACCTAGAGTCCTTCCGAATCCCGACCCCCGAATCCCGAATCCCGATCACTCTTTGACCCTGGTCCCCAGCCACGCGTCGCGAAACGCGCGTTCCGCGTCCGACAGCGACCGGCCGGCCGTCTCCGCCAGCGCGACTTCGAGCGAGGGGTCCTCCGCCAGCGTGATGGTCGCTGCCACCGGTGCCCGTCGCCGGGTGTAGACGACGGCGATGCTGTCGCCCGGCTTGTGGCGAGCCAGCACGTTCGCCAGCGCTTGAGCGGTCTCGACAGGGGCACCGTCGAGAGAGGTGATCATGTCGTCCCGATCGAGGCCGGCCTGGTAGGCGGGCGTACCGGACGGCACCGCGGCGTTCACGCGCGCGCCGCCGGGACCATAGTTGAACTGGACGTTGCCCATCCAGGCGCGGCCGGGATCCCGCCTCCGCAGCACCATCCCGGCGCGCGCGAGCAGCCGCCCGTAGTCGACCACCTCGCGGCCTTCGATGTACCGGTTCGCGAACTCGTTCGCAAACGCCGCGTCACCCGACACCTCGGCGAGCCGCGTCCGCACGTCCTGCAGCGTGTAGGGCGTCTCGACATAGCCGGGCACCCGCACGCCCGGTCTGCCGTGCTTCAGCCACATGGCCCGCATGAAGTCGTCCAGCGTCACCTTCCCGTTCGTGCGATCCCGCAGTGTGAGGTCGAGCCCGAGCGCAATCGCGGCGCCGTAGGTGTAGTACGAGATGAACGTGTTGCCGAAGTTCGCATCCTCGAAGTTGAACGGCTCGAGCGATCGCGGCCGGATCCGCTCGACGTTCCAAGAATGGAAGAACTCGTGCGCCACGGTGCCGAGCAGGCCCTGCCGCTGGCGCGCATTCCTCAGGGCGCCGCTCGACGTCACGACCGCGCTGTTCCGGTGCTCCATGCCGTCGCCGTCGGCGAACGGCAAGTAGTCGGCCAGGAAGGTGTAGGTCCCGGTGTCGAACGGGGCCAGTTCGCCGTAGATCGCGCGTTCTTCGCGCACGACCTTTTCGACATCGGACGCGTAGCGCGCCAACTCCTCATCGGTGCCGTCATGGTGGAGGGTGATACGGAAGGTGGCGCTCTCGGCGGCTCCGGGACGAAACGGCACCGAGAAGCTGGCGACCGAGAACTCGCCGAACTCAGCCGGGCTATCCATCAGGTACTGAAGATTCGGCGCCGTGAAGGTGAGCGGATCCTTCGTGGGAAACAGTTGGGTGGCGACTTTCCACATGCGGCCCTGCGGCGCGACGAACGTCACCTGGACCGGTCGCCTGTCGAGTCCCCGGGCCCACATCAACGCCGCCGGCATGTTCAGATGGGCATGGGTCGAGTCGACGGCGAGATACGTGCCGTCGATGAGGTCCCCGAACACCTTGTAGCGCACCCGCAGCTCGCCCCCGTGAGCCGCGAGGTCCCACTCGTGGGGGTTCGGTCTGGTCGCCGCGAGCCTCCGGCCGGCCCCGTCGACGACCTCCACGTCGTACACGTTCTTGGCGAATTCGTGGAGCGCGTATCGGCCGGGCGACGCCCGGCTCATCCGGAGCTCCAGCGGCTGATTCGGCAGCTCGCTGAACCTGACGTCCACCTGCATCCAGTGGTGCTCGGGCTCCGGAAAGCTGAGCCGATACTCGACAGGAGCCTGTGCCAGAGCGGGAGCGACGGCCGACAGGACGAGGGCAACGAGGATCGTCGCGCGTCTCATGCACTCGGGATTCGGGCGTCGGGGTTCGGGATTCTTGGTGATGGGTCCCGAGTCCCGGACCGACGAATCCCGAATCCCGAGCCCCGAACCCCGTCTACGTCTCTCTCGGGAACATCGTCTTTCCCCCAACGACCGTTCGAACGATCTTGATCTTCTTGATCTCGTCCGGATCGACCTCGTGCGGATCTTTCTCGAGCATCACGAAGTCCGCCAGCTTCCCCGCCGTGATGGATCCCTTGGTCTTCTCCTCGTACGACGCGTGGGCGCCGTTGATCGTGGCGATCTTCAGTGCCTCGTCGACCGTGACCTTCTGGTTGGCGCCCCAGACGCGGCTGTCGAAGTCCTTCCGGGTGACCATGCTCTGAATGGCCATCAGCGGCTCGAACGGCCCCGGCGTGTAATCGGAGGCGCCCGGTACGACAATGCCGCTGTCGAGGAACGATCGGTGCGCGAACATCCACCGCATCTTCTCCTCGCCGTACTGCTTCCACTTCTCGCCGTGGTAGTGCACATAGGTCCAGAACGGCGTCGGGATGACGCCGAGGGCCTTGATCCGCTTCAGCAGATCCGGATTGACCAGCGAGCAGTGCTCGATGCGATGACGACGGTCGGGGCGGGGCCACTTCTGCAGCGCGCGCTCGTACGCCTTGAGCACCATGTCGATCGTGACGTCACCGTTCGCATGGATGCTGACCTGGAAATCGTGCTGATGCGCATCGTCGACGGCCTCGTAGATCTGATCCTGCGTCATCGTCAGGATGCCGTAGTCGTTCGTCCCGACGTACGGCGTGCTCATTCGCATCGTCCGCTCCGAGGCCGATCCGTCGGCGGCGAACTTCACCGATCCGACCCGCACCCAGTCGTCGCCGAATCCGGTGAAGATGCCGGCCGCCTTGAACCCCTCGAACACGCTCTGGCCCCGCACCATGAAGTAGGCGCGATGACGCAGCTCGCCGGCGTTGCGCGTGTCCTCGTACGCCAGGATCTTGTCCCGGCCGGCGCCCGCGTCGTGGACGGTCGTCAACCCGGTCGCCGTCAGGAGCTCCGACATGTGACGCATGCCGTTGCGGGCGCGTTCGCGGTCCTGCTGCGGCGTGAACTGTTGTCGAGTCCCCACCTTGCTGAAGACGCGACGCGCGAGCTCGGCCACCTGTCCCGTCAGCTCGCTGCTGGCATCGCGGAAGAACCGCCCATCCGGCGGATCAGGCGTGGTCTTCGTGATGCCGGCCAGCTCGAACGCTTTGCTGTTGTACCAGGACGTGTGTCCACCCCGGTGGTTGACCTCCACGGGGTTGTTCGGCACCGCTTCGTCCAAGTCTTTGCGGTGGAGGGGCCGATCGAGCTTGGTGTCGTCGAACTTGAAGCCGCTGACCCATTGGCCCGGAGGCGTGCCGGTGGCTCGTTTCTTCAAGGCCGCCATGATGTCCACGACGCGGCGCAGATCGAGGTCGACGCCGTACAGCTCGTTGACCCCGCTCGGATGGCAGTGCGCATCGATGAACCCCGGCGTGATGGTGGCGCGCGCGGCGTCGATGACGCGCGTCCGAGCCGTCGCAAGATTCTTGATGTCGGCCGAGCTCCCGACGGCCACGAACCGGCCATTCTTGACGGCGAACGCCTCCGCGCGCGCCAGTGCCGCATCGCTCGTGAACACCCGGCCGTTGACGACGATGAGGTCCGGCTCGTTCGTGGGCGGGGCCTGCTGCAGCGCCTCGGATTCGGCGAACGCCTCCGCCGGCCACAGATTCCCGACCCCCAGTGTCGCGGCTGCGAGACCGGACACCTTCAGGAACTCGTTACGAGTGACTTTGGGCATGACGACCTCTCCTTCAGAGCGTCCTAGCATAAACCTTCCGGCCGTCAACGCAGTTGGAGGTTGACCCGTTCGGTTCTCTGATCTTACGCGGGGGGCGTGAGCGCCTGGCTGACGAACATCTGCTCCGGCAGCGCGCCGAGGATCTCGACGCGATCGTTCACCACGGTCTTCGGGACGCCGGTGATCTGATACCGCCGCACGAGGTCGGGATACTCGGTGGCGCTGATCATCGACGCGCGCACGAGCGGGCTCTCGACCGCCATGCGATTCGCGAGGCTGACCGCCCGCGGGCAGTGGGGTCAGGTCGGTGTCGAGAACACCTGGAGGCTGGTTGGCTCGGTCACCGCCGCCAGCAGCGCGCGGCTGTCCGCCGACAGGCCCGATTCCCCCCGTCCGGCGAGCATGACGGCGTCGAGGAGCGAGGTGAACTCGTACCCGGCCGGTACGCCGAAGAAGCGAATGCCGTAGTCCTCTTTCCCCAGAATCGCGATGGCGGGCACCCGGTCGACGCCGTACGCCGCGACCTGCTCCTTGTCGAGGACGAAGTTGACTTCTTCGAGCGACAGCTTCTCCGACAGCTTCGCCAGCTCGGCGACGATCTCGCCCGCCGCCGCGCAGCCCTCGCATCCGAGCGATTGCGTGAAGAACAGCAGGCGGACCGCGCTGGGGAGCGCGTCGAGACTCTGGCGAATCTTTTGTTGATCGGAAGGGTGGAGCAACATTGAATCGGACATCCGAGAATTGACGATTGGCGATCGCCATTCGCCAATTCTTCACTTGAACAGATCGTCGAACGCCTTCCGGGCATCGGTCGGTCCGGTCGAGCCGGTCTCGCGCTCGACGGTCGTCCGGACCTGATAGAACGTGCAACTGTTGCGCGCGTTCTTGGGCGAGACGCGCGCCGGAATCGGCTGCGTGCACTCGAAGCGCGCGCCGGAATCGAAGAAACTGCACTGCGCGCACGAGTGGAGATCGGCGCGGCACTTGGGGCAGGTCGCGATCTCGCCGAACGGCCCCGTGACGATCGTGCCGCACTGGACGCACCGCACGACGTCGCGGAACCCCGGAAAGTTCGGCTTCCGCAGCTCGCGCGGGACCGGCTCCGACTTCGGCCGCGGCTGAGTCGGCTTCGGCCGATCCTCGTCCTGATACCCGCGCTGACGGTATTTGCGATCGGACATGAAAAGCTCTCAGCTATCAGCTCTCAGCTATCAGCTCTCAGCCATCGGCTCAGAGCTTATGATAGCTGATAGCCAAGCCAAGAGATGACAGCTGAGAGCCGAGAGCTGAGAGCGCCCGTGCCCCAGATCTTTCACCGCAGCGCAAGGTCGCCGGCCGGCGATTGCGCTGATCTGCGGGCTTGATAACCTGATCTTATCCGCCCCATTCAACTGTTTCATTTGACGAATGACCGGGTGGACCGTAGACTCGGGTTCCTGAGGACCTATCGGTGAAACTGCACCGCTTCGACGTCCCCGGACTCTCTCACTACTCCTATCTCCTCGAATCCGCCGGCGCCGCCGCCGTCATCGATCCGAAACGCGACATCGACACCTACATCGAAGCCGCCGCCGCGCACGATGTGAAGATCGCCGCGGTGCTCGAGACCCACATCCACGCGGACTACGCGTCGGGGGCACTGGAGCTCGCCCGTACGGCGGGCGCCGATCTCCTCGTCAGCGGGCACGATGTGGGCGAGATGTTCGAATGCCGCTTCCCGCACAGAGATATGCGCGACGGGGACGAGGTCAGGATCGGCGACGTTCGCCTGAGAGCCCTCCACACGCCGGGCCACACGCCGGAGCACGTGTCGTTTCTGCTGTTCGATACGATTCGCAACCCGCGTGAACCGCTCGCGATGTTCTCGGGCGATTTCATCTTCGTCGGCTCGCTCGGCCGCCCCGACCTGCTCGGCGAGGACGCCAAGCGGCGTCTGGCGGGCGAGCTCTACCAAAGCGTGCATGCCCGAATCGAGGCGCTCCACGACGGCCTGGAGATCTATCCCGCCCACGGCGCCGGATCGATGTGCGGCGCCGGCATGTCCGATCGCCCGCAGTCCACGCTCGGGTACGAGCGCCGATCGAGCCTGCTCTTCGCCCCGCAGAGCAAGGAGCGCTTCATCGAAACCGTCCTGGCCCACGTGCCACCGTTCCCGCCGTACTATCGCCGCATGAAGCGCGTGAACTCGGAAGGGCCGAAGATGCTCGGCCTTCCGGGAGACATGGTGCTGCGGCCTCCCGCGTTCCAGGAGCTCCGCGGGCGCGACGCCGTCGTGATCGATCTTCGCCGTCCCGAAGCGTTCGGCGGCGCGCACATTCCGGGCGCATACAACATCGGCAGTGGCCCGAATCTTCCCGTCTGGGCCTCGTGGATCGTCCCGTACGATCGCTCGATCCTGCTGGTCGGCGACGACAGCACGAACTACGACGACGCGCGCCGCGCCCTCATCCGCGTCGGGCTGGACGATGTGCGCGGCTGGCTGAAGGGCGGGATGCGCGCGTGGATCGAGGGCGGATTGGAGCAAGCCCACGTCCCGCAGATGAGCGTCGCGGAGCTGGCGTCCGAGCTGCACAAGAACGTGTTCGTGCTCGACGTCCGTGGCGATGCGGAATGGGCCTCCGGCCACATCGCGGGCGCGCGCCACATCATGGGCGGCGAGCTGCCCGAGCGGCTCGGCGAGATTCCGCGCAGCGAGACCATCCACGTGACTTGCGCCGGTGGCTATCGGTCGAGCGTCGCCGCGAGCGTGTTGCGCGCCGCCGGCTACTCCCAGGTCGTCAACGTCGTCGGCGGCATGGAGGCCTGGAAGCGGAGTCACCTGCCGCTGGTCACGGAGCCCGTTGGGTTGGCAGTTTGATACTGCCTTCTCTTTCTAATTTGTCGTGGGGCCCCACCCCCACGACCCGCCACCGCTCGCTCGCACTCGCGGCGCTGACTCGTTGCAACGATCCGCTTGTTGCGTGTGATCGCCAAAGACTGTGCTAAGGTCCGGTGGGCCCTCCTCCATGCGGAGCTTTGCCGGCGGCTCCCGAGCCTTGGTCGTCCTCGCCTACGCGGTGGTCGCGGTCGTGTTTGCCTGGCCGCTGCCGCTCCAGCTTTCTTCCGTCCTCCCGGGGCCGGTCACGGGCGACACCGGCGTCTACGTCTGGAACCTCTGGCTGTTCCGCCACGAGCTGATCGATCACGGCAGCCTGCCGTTCTTCACGTCGTCTGTGCTGTCGCTGACGACTCCGGTCGATCTCAGCCTGCATAATTACACGGTCTTCGCCAATCTGCTGGCGCTTCCGCTCCTGCCGTGGCTGGGCGTCGTGGCGAGCTTCAACGTCATCCGTCTAGCGATGAGGGTTCTGACGGCGTACGCCGTATTCCTGTTGACGCGCCATCTCACCGGGCGGAGTGCGGAGTCGTGGCTGGCGGGGCTGCTCTTCGCGTGGTCTCCGGTCCTCGTGACGCGGGGCATGGCCCACACCAGCCTCGTGATGGCGGCGCCGCTCCCGTTTTTCGTTCTCGCGCTCCTGAAATTGCTCGAGACCCGACGGCGCCGCTGGGCGGTGGCGGCCGGGGTGACGACGGCGTGGGCAGCGATGTGCGATCCCTACTACGGCGTCTATTGCCTGCTCCTGGCGGGATGCCTGCTCGCCGCCCGCGTGCTTTCGATCGCGCCACGCGCGGACGGTGATCAGCCTGCCGATTCGCCTTTCCCGATGAGCGATCTCCGTTCGCGCCCACTCGCGGCACTCGACGTCGGCATTCTCGGTGTCGGCGCCGTGGCGGCCGTCATCGCGACGAGCGGAGGCGGGACGTTGTCGGTTCGCGGCGTCTCCATCGGCATGCGATCGCTCTACACACCCGTGCTGCTCCTCACGATTCTGATCTCGACCCGGCTGCTGGTCGGGTTCCTGCCGCGGCTGAGACTGCGACTCGTTCGTCCATCGCTCGAGCATGCGACGCTCGGAGCGATCGCCGCGGTGAGCTGCGCCCTCCCGATCACGCCCATGTTGTATGCGCTTGCGCGCCGGTTGGCCGAGCACGAGTCGTTTCGTGAACGGGTGTTTTGGCGCAGCAGCCCACCCGGCGTCGATTTGGCGTCGCTCGTGGTCCCGAACCCGAATCACCCCATGGCCAGCGACTTCTGGCGCGACTGGCTGACCAGCCGATCGGGGGCCTATGTCGAGAACGTCTCCTCCCTGACGTTCGTCGCGCTGGTCGTGCTCGTCGTGGCATGGCTGCGCTACGGCTTCCGCCCGTCGCGCCTCTGGCTAGGAACGACCGCGATCTTTGGGGCCCTCGCGCTCGGGCCGTTTGTCACGGTCTCGGGGTTGAACACGTACGTCCCGGGACCGTGGGCGCTCCTGCGCTACCTGCCGCTCATCGGGAGCGCCCGCACCCCGGCGCGCTTCAGCATCGTCCTGATGCTCGGCGTGGCGATCCTGTTCGGGCAGGCGCTGGCGCACATCACCGTGCGGGCCGGCATCGGAAGGCGATACGTCCTGGCCATCGTTGGAGCCACGCTGGTCTTCGAGTTGCTGCCGGCGCCGCGAGTCACCTACTCGGCGGCCGTGCCAGCCATCTACGACGTGGTCGCGCGCGATCCGCGCGATGTCGTTGTGCTGGAGCTGCCGGTGGGTATCCGCGACGGAACATCGTCGATCGGCGATTTCAACGCCGAAGCGCAGTTCTTTCAGACCTTTCACCACAAACGGATCGTCGGCGGATATCTCTCGCGGGTGCCGCGTTACAAGATCAGCCGCCACCGCCGCTGGGTGATGCTGAGGGCGCTGATGGCCCTGAGCGAGGGCCGAGAGATCTCGTCCCCGCGCTCCGCCATCCTGCAGGCGCGCGGGACTTCATTCGTCGAGCGCCTGAACGTCGGCTACGTCGTCGTCGACGGGTCCCGCGCCTCGCCGGCGCTTCGGGCGTTCGCGATCGATGCCTTCGGGCTGGAGAAGATTGCCGAGTCTGGGGCGCGCGAACTGTTTCGGCCGCGCGCGTCTGAAACGCTGTCAGCCGGAGCGGGGCCGTATTGAGGTCACGAACACGACGGCGAGCAGGATCGCCGCCGTGCCCACGAGGCGGAACATGATGGCGTATCCGCCACCAGCCACCAGGAAACCCGCGACAATCGGTCCGGCTGCGTCGCCAATATCGTAGATCGTGCCGAAGACCCCGTGAGCCGCGCCGTACTGCGCGCGCCGCGCCAGATCCGTGACATACGCGCTCGTCGCCGACGTCGCCAGCCCCAGGCTCGCGCCGTACGCGGCGGCCGTCAGCAGCACGGCCGAAACGCTCGACGCATACGAGAACCCCCACGCAGCCACCCCGCAGCCGATCAGGCCTGCCGCGATCATCGGTCGGCGGCCCGCCCGATCCGACGCCGCGCCAAGAACCGGCCGCGCCAGGAGCGTCACGGCTGTCTGGATCCCGAAGAGCAGCCCGATCTCCGCCGGCGTCAGACCGAGGCGATCCTTCGCGTACAAAGGAAGAAACGCGTTCAGCGCGCCATTGACGACGAACTGGCCTGACTGGGCGACGCTCGTGATCACGATGCGACGATCGGCGATCACTTGCTGGATGCCGATCCGGAACTGCTCGGTCCGGCCGGCCGACGCGATCCGGCGCACAGCGTCCCTCGACAAGCGCGGGACGCCCTGAGCTCGTCGAAGGGCGGCGGGCCGGCCCGCGATGGTGATCAGGGCGCCGAGCCCGATGACGCCGCTCACGACAAACGCGAGCCTGAAGTCGTCGCCCGCGATGAGCGCGCCCGCCAGTACAGGCCCGAGCGCCTGACCCGCCGACTGAATCGACGAGTACCAGCCGAGCCACGCGCCACGCCGCTCGGGGGGCGCGATGTCCGAGATGGCTGCCGACGCCACCGGCCCAAAGGTCGCCGTCGCCGCGCCGTGCAGGAACCGAAGCAGGACGAGCGAGGCGAGCGCCGTGACTGCGAGGTACCCAAACGGAAACAGCGCAAAGGCGATCGCGCCCCCAACGAGCAGCGTCCGGCGGCCCAGGACGTCCGACAACGCGCCGGCCGGCAGCTTGATTGCAATGCCGGTGAGGGTGGACGCCGCGACGACGACTCCGACCTGGCGCGGACCCGCGCCGAGGGCGCTGGCAAAGAGCGGGAGCACCGGCGTCCGACACATCGCGTAGCTGCAGTAGGCCAACGCGCCCGCGGCGCACAAGCGCGCGAATCGGCTGG
>JACOUA010000087.1 GCA_016178075.1 Acidobacteriota bacterium | reverse complement strand
GTTGGCGGCGATGGTCATAGGGGACTGACGCTGACAGGGATCAGGGGACAGGGATCAGGGACCGGATGTCGCATAACGGTCCCTTGGCCCCTGATCCCCGATCCCGTCACACATCCAGATTTTTGACGTCCAGCGCATTCTCCTCGATGAACTTCCGGCGCGGTTCGACCTGGTCGCCCATGAGGGTGGTGAACATCAGGTCGGCCTCGGTGTGATCCTCGGCACGGACCTGGAGCAACGTGCGGACGTCGGGATTCATCGTGGTGGCCCAGAGCTGATCCGGGTTCATCTCCCCGAGACCCTTGTAGCGGTTGATCGAGACGCCCTTCTTCCCCGCTGTGATGAAGAAATCGACCAACTCCTCGAGCGACGCGAGCCGGATCTCGGACTCCCGACCGCGAGGCCGGGGGTCGGCTTTCGGCTCCGCCGCCAGCTTCGTCGTGTCGTCGGGTGGGGCGCCGCCAATCGCGCGCTCGGCGACCGCTGACGGCACGTCGCCTTCCCGCTCGGCATCGGCGTCCTTGCCATCATCAGGCTGGGTCGTCACGACCACTGGCAACGCGAGATCTTTGACTCCCTGATAGCTGGCAAGAAGCGTGCGGTACTCGCCCGTCGTGACGAAGTCGAGGCCGACCGTGTACGGCCGGACATAGCCGTTGGATCGATCCTCCACCGACAGGCTGAACAGGTTGTGTTCCTCGTCGGGCTGCACGGTGACGACCCGCGTCTCGGTCGCCAGGGCGCGGGCGACCTCGTCGACGAGCTGGCGGTCCGCGAAGAACGCCTTGTCCTTCGCGTCCCGGTCGAGGAGCGCTTTGATGATCTCGCGGCCGTAGCCGCGGCGCTCCACAATCTGCAGGTATTTCTGGAAGGCAATCAGCTTCTGCAGCAGCCGCTCGAGCGAGGTCCCGGAGAGATCGACGCCACGAGATGGCATCCGCACCACGCGGCTCTCGGTCGCCCGACGAACCAGAAACGCTTCCAGATCGCGCTCGTCCTTGATGTAGGTCTCGCCCTTGCCACGCTTCACGCGATAGAGCGGCGGCTGCGCGATGTAGATGTAGCCCTGCTCAATCAGCTGCGGGAGCTGCCGGTAGAAGAAGGTCAGCAGCAGCGTCCGGATGTGCGACCCGTCCACGTCCGCGTCGGTCATGATGATGATTCGGTGGTAGCGGAGCTTCGACAGGTCGAAGTCCTCCTTGCCGATGCCGCAGCCGAGCGCCGCGATCATGGTCTTGATCTCGTCGCTCCCGAGCATCTTGTCGAACCGCGCCTTCTCGACGTTGAGGATCTTGCCCTTGAGGGGCAGGATCGCTTGAAAGCGCCGATCGCGCCCCTGCTTGGCCGAGCCGCCGGCCGATTCCCCTTCCACGATGTAGAGCTCGCTCAGGCCGGGGTCGCGCTCCTGGCAGTCGGCGAGCTTACCGGGAAGCGAGCTGCTGTCGAGCGCGCCCTTGCGCCGAACCAGATCGCGCGCCTTGCGTGCGGCTTCGCGCGCACGGGCAGCGTCGATCGCCTTGGCCGCGATCCGCTTGGCCACAGGCGGGTTTTCTTCGAGGAACGCCCCCAGCCGGTCGTTGACGATGGCCTCGACGATCCCCTTGACCTCGGTGTTGCCGAGCTTGGTTTTCGTCTGCCCTTCGAACTGGGGGCGGGGAATCTTGACGCTGACGACCGCCGTCAGGCCTTCCCGGATGTCGTCGCCGCTGATGCTCTCTTGCAGATCCTTCGTGAGGTTGTTCTTGGTCGCGTAGAAGTTAATGGTCCGGGTCAGCGCCGTACGGAAGCCGGAATGGTGCGTGCCGCCTTCGTGGGTGTTGATGTTGTTGGCGAACGAGTAGATCGTCTCTGCGTAGCCGTCGTTCCACTGCAGCGCGATTTCGGCGTCGATCCCCTCGCGCTCGCCGCGCATGTAGATCGGCTTGTCGTGCAGCGGCGTCTTGTTCTGGTTCAGGTGCTGAACGAACGAGATGATCCCGCCGTCGTACTTGAATTTGTGGCTCTTGTTCGCCCGCTCGTCGTCCAGCGTGATGAGGACGCCTGAATTGAGGAACGCGAGCTCGCGCAGACGCTGGGCCAGCGTGTCGAAGCTAAAGTCGATGGTCTCGAGGACCTGGGCGTCGGGCTTGAACGTGATTTTGGTGCCGCGGCGCCTCGTCGTGCCGGTGACCTCGAGCGAGGTGGCCGGCGCGCCGCGCTCGTAGGTCTGCTGGTACACGCTGCCATTGCGCCAGATCTCGAGCTCGAGCGTCTCGGAGAGCGCATTGACGACCGACACGCCGACCCCGTGGAGGCCGCCCGAGACCTTGTAGCTCTCGTTGTCGAACTTTCCGCCGGCGTGCAGCATCGTCATGACGACTTCGGCTGCCGACCGCCCGCTCGCGTGCATGTCGACCGGAATACCCCGGCCGTTGTCCACGACGGTGACGGAGTTGTCGATGTGAATGGTGACGTTGATCTGATCGCAGTAGCCGGCCAGCGCCTCGTCGACCGAGTTATCGACGACCTCGTAGACGAGATGGTGGAGCCCGGTCGCACCCGTCGAGCCGATGTACATGGCGGGGCGCTTCCGCACGGCTTCGAGGCCTTCGAGGACCTTGATCTTGTCGGCGCCGTAGTCCTCGTCGCCGTTGCCGGCGGGGTCCACGGGGCCTGACCCGGCCTCATCTCGAAGTGCGCGATCGTGCTCGGGGGGGTCCGGTCTGGGGTGCAGCTCAGACATGAGAGACGCGCTAGATCCGCATCGGCATCACGACGTAGGTGTAGTCGTAGTCCCCGACTCCCACCGGTTTCATCACCGCCTGGCTGACCTCGTCCTTGAGCTCCATGGCGACGAGCTCGCTGTCCGCCACGCCGAGGAAATCGAGCACGTACTGGGCGTTGAAGCAGATCTGGAGCGGGCCACCCGGATATTCGATCGCGAGCTGCTCGCGCGCCTCGCCGAATTCCGGGCTGCTCGACGTGACCTCCACCTTGCCTTGGTCGATGCTGAACTTGACGGCCCGCGACCGCTCGTTCGAGAGGAGCGCCACGCGCCGGACGGCGTTGGTGAGCCGATCGCGCTCGAACTCGATCCGCTTGTCGTTGGTCCTCGGAATCACCCGCTCGTAGGCCGGAAACTGGCCGTCGATCATGCGGGAAATGAGGACCCGGCCCCCAACGTCGAAGAAGAGATGGTTCTCGCCCCGCTCATACCGGATGTCGTCCTCGCCTTCGGCGAGCAGACGCCCCAATTCCATGAGCGTCTTCTTCGGCAGGATGACCCGCACCTCTTCGCTCTCGCGTCCCGTTGCGCTTCCCTCGCGCTTCGCCGTGACGAAGGCCAGCCGGTGGCCGTCGGTCGCCACCAGGCTCATGGAATCCGGACGCAGCACGAACAAGGCGCCGTTCAGAAAATAGCGCGTGTCTTCGCCGGTGATCGCAAACTGGGTTTTCGCCACCATCTGCTTCACGGCATTGCGCGGAAGCGTCGCGACCACCGCGCCGGTCGTCTCGGGCAGCGCCGGAAAATCCTCCCGTGGAAGCGTCTGTATCCGGGAATCGAACCGATCGGCGGCGACTTTCACGCCGTTTTTGTCCTCTTCGATTCTCACGTCGGTCTCTGGCAGCGCTTTCACAATCTCATACAGTTTTTTCGCCGGCAGCGTGAGCGATCCACCCTTGGCGACCGACGCCGCGCAACGGCTTCGCAGTCCGACTTCGAGGTCGGTGGCTAGGAGCCTCATCTCCTGTCCCTGCGCCTCGAGGAGCACGTTAGCCAGGATGGGAATCGTGTTCTTTCGTTCCACGATGCCCTGAAAGAGCTGCAGCTCGCGCAATAGGTCGTTTTTGCGGACGACTAGTTCCATGGCTGTACTGACCTCGAGAATGTCTGTGTTGGGCGGATGGTCCGGATCCCTGACAGGAAACGTCGTAAGAAGAAGTAGAGGAATTATACAAAAAAAAGACGCGGTTGAAAAGTCTCGAAAGCGAATTAAGCCTTTTGCACCAATAGGTTAGGTTGTGCGTTTTTTTGGTCCGCCTTCCCGGTCAGCGAGGTCCCGCCGGGCCGCTTCCCCGCCCTCTCCATGACATCCACACACCCCTGACCGGGGGGCTGTTGAAACGGCGGTCAGGCGGGGAAAAAGCCCCGCCAGCCTAGTGAAACGACTGCACGAAGGTGTTGATGAGGTTGTTGAAATCCCGGTCGCGCGTGCGAAGCGACTCCACCTTGCGGATGGAGTGAATCACCGTGGAGTGATGCTTGCCGCCGAAGCTCCGCCCGATCTCCGGCAGTGACGCCGTCGTCAACTGCTTGCACAGATACATCGCGATCTGACGCGGCATCGCCACCGACTTCGAATTGTTCCGCGACTTCAGCTCCGCTTGTTTGAGCTTGTAGTGGTCAGCCACGAACTTCTGGATGATTTCGATCGTGATCGCCTTGTCTTCGTGCGCGATCAGGTTGCGCAGCACTTCCTGCGCAAGCGGCACGTTGATGACCCTGCCCGTGAGCGACGCGAATGCGATGAGCCGGATAAGCGAGCCTTCGAGTTCCCGGATGTTCGACTTGATCTTTTCGGCAATGTAGATCGCGACACCGTCGGCGAGGGGGATAGCTTCCGCTTCGGCTTTTTTTTTCAGAATCGCGACTTTGGTCTCCAGATCCGGAGGCTGGATATCGGCAATCAGTCCCCAGGTGAACCGCGACCGGAGCCGTTCCTCGATTGACCGAATCTCCTGCGGAGGGCAGTCACTGCTGAGGACGATCTGCTTCTGCGCGTCGTGAAGAGCATTGAAGGTGTGAAAGAACTCGTTCTGTGTTCCTTCCTTCCCCGCGAGGAACTGAATGTCGTCGACGAGCAGGAGGTCGACCGTCCGGTAGCGCTCGCGGAAATCGAGGATCGTCTCGTACCGCATCGCGTTGATCATCTCGTTCATGAACCGCTCGGTCGAGATGTAGGTCAGCTTTGCCTCGGGATTGTGCGCGAGCACGTATTGCCCGACGGCATGCATGAGGTGCGTTTTCCCCAGCCCCACTCCGCCGTAGATGTACAGCGGGTTGTAGGATCGCGAGGGCGTCTCCGCGACGGCGCGGCAGGCCGCCTCGGCGAACTGATTCGACGGTCCGACAACGAAGCTGTCGAAGGTGTAGCGCGGGTTGAGGCCTGGATGCAGCGGCTGAGCACCAGTATATGGCTCGAACGGGTCCCGGTCCCCTCCTTCGGGTCCGCCCGGTTCGAGCCAGTCGGGTGGGATTGTCGGATCTTCCCCGCCCTCGATCCCGGGAGCGCTCGCCACGAAACGAACGACGCTCCCTCCCCGGCCGACCTCGCTCAGGGCCTCGGCAATGAGGGGCGAATACTGGCGCGTCAGGTATTCCGTAAACAGCTGATTGGGAACCTGCACGGTGAGCTGAGACCCGGTATCCGAGACGAGCGCCGTGGGGTAAAACCACGTGTAGAAAGAGTGGCGGTTGACCTTGGTTTGGATCCTCGCCAAGGCCTCCCCCCAGATGTCGCGGACGCCCATACTTTCCTCGTTCTACGACTGTAAATAATTTAAAACAAACAACTTATGTACGAGAAGCCTGTCACGGCTTCGGCCTTTCGCCCCGGTCAAAACGGCCCTGCCACGGAACCGATGGGTTGAATACGCCCAAAATGGCCAATTGACGGTCATTCTGGACGTGATGTCCCTCCAGATATGCCTGTTTGTGCCGGTTTTGGGGTGGCGAAAGCCGTGAGGCCCTGATTTTCCACATCTTTTTCCACAGTTGTGGAAATC
>JACOUA010000086.1 GCA_016178075.1 Acidobacteriota bacterium | reverse complement strand
GAGCACATCCAGCTCGTGACGCGCCACGACCCGGACCTCTGGAACATCCAAGCCGACCCCGGCCAGCACACCCAGGTCATCATGAACCTGGCGGTCAACGCGCGCGACGCGATGCACCAGGGCGGCAGCCTGACGATCACCACAGAAAACCGCGAGTTGACCGCCATCGAAGCCGGGCGGATCGGCCTGGCCCGTGCGGGTCGCTACGTGATCCTGCTCGTCAGGGACACCGGGTGCGGCATGGATCAGCAGACCCTCAGCCGTGTCTTCGAGCCGTTCTTCACGACCAAGGAGAAGGGCAAGGGCACGGGGCTCGGCTTGTCCACCGTCTACGGCATCGTACAGCAGAGCGGCGGGCACGTCGGCGTGACGAGCATGCCGGGCGACGGCACTGAATTCTCTCTCTATTTTCCGGCGCTCGACGATGCCGCCGCTTGCGAGCAAGACGCGCGCGCGAGCGCACCGATCGAGGCCGAGGCGGGCCACGAGACGATCCTCGTGCTCGAGGATGAAGATCAGGTGCGGCGCCTGGTGAGCAGCGCCCTCACGCAGCAGGGCTATCAGGTGATCGAAGCCAGCCGCGAGAGCGAGGCGGTCGAGATGGCCGCCGGCTACAAGCAGGCCATCGACCTGCTCCTGACCGACGTGGTGCTGCCAGAAATGACCGGGAAGGAACTGGTTCAGCGGCTCACCAGCTCGCGCCCGAAGCTCAAGGTCCTCTACATGTCCGGCTACAGCGACGAATCGATCCTGCAGCGCGGCATGGTCCGGGCGGAAATGCCGTTTCTCACCAAGCCCTTCACCCCCACCACGCTCGGCCGCAAGGTGCGGGAGATTCTGGACGCGTAGGGCCTCTGCCCTGCCACTCTCAAGTCGATAGCCACAAATCAGAAGTCGCGACTTCTAACTTCAGACTCCTTCTGGCTTTCCGGCCTTCAGTCGAATCAGCTTGACAAGCGCCGCGGCATTCCCTCATGTACCGTTGCGTACACTTCGATGCCTGCCGACTCCCGGCCCATCCCGACGAGTGAGCTGAGTCTGCTGGAGCGGGCGCTCTTCCGTGAGGCGCTCGATGCGATCCTCCTCATGGACGACGACGCACGATTCATCGACGCCAATCCGGCCGGATGTGAACTGTTCGGCTACGAGCGCGAGGAGCTCGTGCGGCTCTCCGCATGGGACGTCCTCCCCCCAGAGGGCCAGGACGAGGGGCGGCAGGCCTGGAGCGACCTGATCGCACGCGGCCAACACAGCGGCGAGTACAAGCTGCGCCGCAAGGACGGCGCCATCCGGATCGTCGAGTGCCGCGCCGTGGCCCATATCGTCCCTGGCGTGCACCTGTCGGTGCTTCGTGACATCACCAGCCGCAAACAGGCAGAGCGCGCGCTCCACAAGAACGAGCGGCGGGTTCGAAAGATCCTGGGGCGAGGCTGGGAGGGCATCCTCCTCAGCGACGCCGACCGCACGATCCGGTACGCCAGCCCGTCGATCGAACGAATCAGCGGCCGAACCCCCGCGCAGATTGTGGGTCGGCCGATCGGGGAACAGCTGCATCCCGACGACCGCGAGACGCACGAGCGGCTCTTCGAGGAGCTGCTCGCCATGCCCCACGTGCCTGTAACGTTCGAGTTTCGCATCCGCCACGAGGACGGCACGTGGCGCTGGCTGGAAGCCGAGCGGACCAACCTCCTGCACGATCCCGATGTGCGGGCCATCGTCAGCAACTTCCGCGACATCACGGCGCGGAAGGTCGCGGAACAGACGTTGCGCCAACAGGCGCAGGTGCTCGAGCAGGTCAGCGAGTCGATCATCAGTACGGATATGGACGGCATCATCCGCACGTGGAACAAGGGCGCCGAGCGGCTCCTCGGCTACACGGCTGAAGAAGCAATCGGGCGTCACACCTCGTTCTTGTACGCTGCTGAAGACCAGCATGTCCCCCAGCGCGATGTGATTCAGCCATTGAAGGACAAGGGGACCCACGAGGCGGAAGTCTGGGCCCAGTGCAAGAGCGGCGAACGGCGTCGGTTTCACCTCTCGCTCACGCTGCTCCGTGATGACGGCGGCGCGCCCACGGGGATGGTCGGCTATGCGTTCGACGTCACCGACCGCTTCCAAACCGAGCTCGCGCTGCGCGAATCGGAGCGCCAGCTCCGCGAGCTGACCGGACGCCTGCAGTCGCTGCGCGAGGAGGAGCGCCGCCGAATCGCCCGGGAGATCCACGACGACCTCGGGCAGTCGCTGACGGCGCTCAAGATGAACCTGGCCTGGCTGTCCGGACGGATGCGGACCTGGGCGAACGAACAGGTCGCTCGCCGCATCCAAGACATGAGCACCCTGATCGATGCGACGCTCGGATCGGTCCGCCGCATCGCCTCCGAGCTGAGACCGGGCATCCTCGACGAGCTCGGGCTGAACGCGGCGATCGACTGGCAGGTCAAGGAAGTCGAACGCCTCACTGATCTCAAAACCGAGTTCTGGTCGAGCGTGGACGACGCCGATCTCGATCTGCGGGAGTGCAGCACGCCGCTGTTCCGCATCTGTCAGGAGGCGCTCACCAATGTCGTTCGGCACGCAAAGGCCACCCGCGTGGGCGTCAGCTTGACCGACGATCCGGATGGCCACCTCGTGCTCGAGATCCGAGACGACGGCGTGGGGATGTCGGCGGGCCGAAGCGACTCCCTGGGACTCGTGAGCATGAAGGAGCGGGCCATCGGATGCGGCGGCCGGCTCGAGATTCTGACCGAGCCAGGCCAGGGCACGCTCGTGCGGGCCAGGATCCCGGTGCGCGCCCCGACACACTCGGACGCGGTGTAAGGGCCCTGACAGCCTTGGTGCGCCTCACGTGAGAATCCTGATTGCCGACGATCACCCGGTCGTCCGCCGCGGGCTGCGGCAGCTTCTCGAAGAGAACCAGGATATGGCGGTCGCGGGCGAAGCCGCGACGGGCGACGATGTGCTGGCGCTCCTCAGGCGGGACGACTTCGATATCGTCATCCTCGATCTGACGATGCCCGGGCGGAACGGGCTGGACGTCCTCAAGGACATCCGACAGGAACGGCCGTCACTGCCGGTCCTCATCCTGAGCATGCACCCCGAGGAGCATTTTGCGATTCGGGTGCTGCGCGCCGGCGCGGCAGGCTATCTGACCAAGAGCGCGGCGCCCGAGGAGCTGGTCGGCGCCATCCGTAAGGTCAAGAACGGCGGAAAGTACGTCAGCCCCAAGCTCGCCGAGCAGCTCGCTGTCGTGCTGGAGCGGGAAGCGGAGGGGCTGCCGCACGAGCGCCTGACCGATCGCGAGTATCAGATCATGCAGCTCCTCGCGTCGGGAAAGCGGGTCAGCGAAGTCGCCGACGCGCTCGCGCTGAGCGTCAAGACGGTCAGCACCCACCGCGCCCGCATCCTCGAGAAGATGGGACTGCGGAACAACGCGGAGCTGACGCACTACGCCATCAGGAATCAGTTGGTGGATTGAGGTAGTGGGCCGGTTCGGTGTGTCCCTCGCGAACTGACGGTCGGGCCTTACGCGGCGGAGCCTCACGCTTGTCCACAGTTCGCTCGGAACACCCGAACCAGCCCACTACGGTGGCTTAGGACGATTTGACAGCCGGCGACCCTTCGGCATACTCTTTTCTCTCCATGACGGTCCGGCTCAATTCGCACGTGCACGCGCATCACGTTCATCACCACGGTGCGGAGCTGTGCGCATGAGCTGACCGACAGCCGGCGAAGCCACAGCCCCGCAGCAGACGCTGACGGGGCTTTTCTTTTGTACTCGGATGTCCCACGCCAGCGGGGCGAGCGTGAGTCGGCGATGGCAGGTCGTGGGTGGGGCCAAGACGTCTGTCGCACCAAGCAGCGCGATGACTCAAACAAGATCCGGAGCGTAAGCGACGGCTGGCCGTGGGGGTGGGGCCCCACGGCGATTAAAAAATGGACTACTCGAAACTGAACGGCCTTATTCCCGCCGTCGTGCAGGACGCCGAGAGCGGCGAGGTCCTGATGGTCGGCTTCATGGACGAGGCGGCGCTCGCCGAGACGCGGCGAACCGGCTTCGCCACGTTCTTCAGCCGTACGCGCCAGGCCCTGTGGACCAAGGGCGCCACATCCGGAAACCGCCTCGAGGTGCGGCGCCTGCTCGTCGATTGCGACGATGACACGGTCCTGCTGCAGGTGCGGCGCCTTGGGGACGGAAATACCTGTCACACGGGGCAGCGCTCCTGTTTCTTTCGTGAACTGTGAGCGGATCGTTGCGGCGAATCAACGCCGCGAGCGCAAGCGAGCGGTGGCAGGTCGTGGGGGTGGGGCCCCACGACAAACAAAAAGATGACTATCAAGCTTGGGATCCCAAAGGGATCGCTCCAAGAAGCGACCGTTCAGCTCTTCGCGCGGGCGGGGTTCGACCTCTATGTCAGCACCCGGTCGTACTTTCCCGTCATCGACGACCCTGAGATCGGCTGCCTGCTGATCCGGGCGCAGGAAATGGCGCGCTACGTGGCGGACGGCGTGCTGGACGCCGGGCTGACGGGCCAGGACTGGATCGCCGAGCACGCGCACAGCTCGGGCCGGGGCGACTCCATCGTGAGCGTGGCGGATCTGATCTACGCGAAACAGAGCTTCGGCAAAGTGCGGTGGGTCCTGGCGGTGCCCGAGGATTCACCGTTCCAGTGTGCTGAGGTCGCCGTGGAGTTCTCGTGGGGCGCGACCGAGGTCAAGGCACCGGTTCTGGCGGACGCGATTGTCGAGGCAACGGAAACGGGATCGACGCTGCGGGCAAACCGGCTGCGGATTATCGACACCGTCATGGAATCGAACACGCAGCTCATCGCGAATCGGCGCGCGTTCGACGATCCGTGGAAGCGCACGAAAATCGACAACCTCGCGCTCCTCCTGCGGGCAGCGATCGAGGCGCACGGGCGGGTGGGGCTGATGATGAACGTACGGCGCGAGGACCTCGCGGGCGTCCTCGAGATCCTGCCGGCGCTCCAGCGGCCCACCATCTCGCCGCTCAGCGACGAGCGCTGGGTCGCCGTGAACACGATCATCGAGGAGCGCACCGTACGGGACCTGATTCCGAAGCTGAAGGCCGCGCGGGCGCAGGGGATTGTCGAGTACCCGCTGAACAAGATCGTCATGTAGGGCGATGATTCGCATCATTCACGCCGCAGATCGGTCGGCGTTGCGGCGCCTCCTCGAACGTGCGCCGGCCGGCGGCCGCGATGTGGAGCGGCGCGTGCGCGCCATCGTCTCCGCCGTGAGAGCAGGCGGCGACCGCGCGCTTGCGCTCAGCGGCGCGGCCCGGCGCCAGCCGCCGCCACACGACCAGCTTCAGCCAGAGCGCGAAGAAATCCCAGCCCGTGCGCGCCACGCGCCGCAGCGTGAAAAATTGCGACT
>JACOUA010000085.1 GCA_016178075.1 Acidobacteriota bacterium | reverse complement strand
TTGAGTGTGGAGGCTCGGCCCTGGCTTCGGACTGCGATAGAAGAGCCCGATCGGAATCCGCTCGCCCCACTGTAAGGCCGCGTCCATGGCAGCGTGGAAGTCCGTTGGATCGTGGCGGGTATCCTCGAGTTTGTACACCCGTTTGCGAAACCAGTCATAGCTGTTCTGCTTGTTGAAGGTGACGCACGGGCTGAACACATCAATGAGCGCAAAACCCGGGTACCGGATCCCATCCGCATAGAGTTTCATGAGGTGCTTCGGCTGCCCGCTGAATCCCCGGGCGATATACCCACAACCGCTGGCCAGCGCCAGGGCCATCGGGTTGAGCATCCCTTCCAGGTTCCCATGAGGGCTGGTCTTGGTCTTCATGCCCACCTCACTGGTGGGCGAGACTTGCCCCGTGGTCAGGCCGTAGATCTCGTTGTTCATGACGATGTAGGTCACGTCGATGTTGCGCCGCATGGCCTGAATGAAGTGGTTCAAGCCGATGCCGTACCCGTCGCCGTCGCCGCCGGTGGCAATCACGGTCATGGCGTGATTGGCCAGCTTGGCCCCGGTTGCGAAAGGGAGCGCTCGGCCGTGCAGGCTGTGCACGCCGTACGAGCGGAAGAAGCCGGGCAGGTTTGATGAACAGCCGATGCCGGAAACGACCAGAATCTCGTGCGGCCGAAGCTGCAGTTCGGCGCAGGCCTGGAACAAGGCATTCAGGACGCCGAAGTCACCACACCCGGGACACCAGTCCGGCGGAACTTCCGGCTTGAAGTCTTTCATCTCGAGTGGTTTCTCAGCAACTGCGATGGCCATTGGGTCACTCCTCAGACTTCAGCAGCTTCGGTGCGGACAGCGGCCGATGCGGACGCGCGTCGTCCCGGCCAGTCGCCGCTCGTCCCCGTCGGATGCTCCGTCTGCCAGCCGGATTCCGTTGAAAGCACGTCGACGACTTTGGTGCCCGTCTTCAGGATGCGCTTGACGCCGGCCACGATGTGCTTCGGCTCAAACGGCTCGCCGTCGTACTTGCGGATGTGGCCGTGCGCAACGATCCCGGTCTCGGCCCGCAAATGGCGGGCGAACTGTCCGCTCTGGTTGTTCTCGACCACGATGATCCGCCGGCTTTTGCCCAGGCTGGCGCTCACTTCCGCGACGTGCAAGGGCACGAGGAACTTGATGTGAAGGTGGTTGGTAGAGATCCCGTCGCGATTCAGTCGCTCGACCGCCTCGGTCAGGACGCCCCAGGTGGAGCCCCACCCGACCAAGGTCACGTCCGCATCGATCGGTCCCTCGACCCTCGGCGCGGGCAACTCCGTGGCAACCTCCGCCATCTTGCGCACCCGCTTGTCCACCATCTTCTTGCGCCGCACGGTGTCTGTGTACACGTCGCTGATGAGCACGCCGTCCTCATCGTGCTCGTCGGTCCCGGCCACGTAGAGATGATCGGGCACGCCCGGGACAGCCCGCGGCGAAATGCCCGACTCGGTCACCTTGAAGCGGAGATACGGTTCCTCCGTGGCGGACGTGCGTCCGCCCGCCGCGCCCGCTGCGGTCGTGATGAGTTCCCCACGGTTGATCGGGAAATCGACATCGAGGAACGCCGGATCGACGGTCTCATTGCCTTCGCACATGAGCAGGTCGGCGAGGATGATCACCGGGCACTGATAGCGATCGGCTACGTGGAAGGCCACGGCGGGTGTGGTGAAACAATCGGGCATGCTGGTCGGGGCGATGATGATCCGTGGGAAATCGCCCTGGCTGGCGCCAAGGGCCTGGGTCAGATCTCCTTGCTCGGTCTTGGTCGGGACACCCGTCGAAGGGCCGGCCCGCTGCACGTTCACCACCACGACCGGCGTTTCAATCATGCCCGCCATCCCGATCGCCTCGGTCATCAGGGCGAAGCCTCCGCCCGATGTCGCACACATGCTCCGAGCGCCCATGTGGCTGGCGCCGATGGTCATGTTGATGACTGAAATCTCGTCTTCGACCTGGCGGACGCAGATACCGAGCTGCTTTCCATGCCCGGCGAACCACTCCAGGATGTGGGTCGCGGGGCTCATCGGATATGCGCAGTAGAACTTGCAGCCCGCCAGCGCCGCCCCCATCGCGATGAGCTCGTTGCCCGTGACGAGCGCCCACTTCTGGTCGGCCTGGTGGAGTTGGCTGGGCAGCGGCTGAAAATGGGCAGCCGCATACTCATAGCCGGCTCTGGCTGCATCCATGTTCACCTTGACGACCTGCGGCTTCTTGGCAAACGTGGACTCGAGTACCGACTCGAGTCCCGCGAAATCCAGACCTATGAGGCGAATAACGGCCCCGACCGCCACCGTGTTCTGCATGACCGGCAGGTCTCTGTAGGCGGGCGTCAAGTCGGCGACTGGCAGCGGACAAAGCTGCACGCCCGCGCGTGGCTTGTAGCTCGGTCGGAGCTTGGCGCTGTTGTAGAGGGCCACGCCGCCGGCGACCAGTTCCTGCAGGTGCCGGTCCAGCGTGTCTTGGTTCAGCGCGATGAGCGCATCGACCTGGTCGCCGTGGTTGAGCGGCTTCTTGGCGGAGATGCGCAAGCGCAGCCAGGAGTGCCCGCCACGGATCACGGATTGGTAGCTGTTGTACGCGTAGACCCCCTGACCCTGCCGGGCGACAGACAGAGCCAGGGTATTGCCGGCCGAGGCGACGCCATCGCCTGCGGCCCCCCCGATGCCGATGATCACATCAGACTCGTTCATGACGACGTCTCTCTCGAATGATGGGCTCGTTGCTCGCTTGGATGCTGATGGGCACTGTATAGAGAAGCTTGAAGTCTAGCAGACCGTTGTCGAGGACGCCAACAAGGGTCCTCGTGCACGCGCTCGCGCGGTGCTCGTCGATCTCGGACCACGCATTCGCCAGGACCAAGAAGCGTCGACACCGTCTCATCATCGGCTCGTGGTCGCACGGCGGTCAGCCGTGGAGTCTCGCGAGTGAAGCCGAGTGGAGTGGAGGGAGGGAAGAGGGCTTCAGCCCGCGATTCCGTGAGCCGAAGCCGCGCCAGCGGCCAGCAGCCAGTGGCCAGCAAGAACTGGTCACTGGCTACTGGACACTGGCCACTCGCAGCTAATAGTTCAGGGACACTCCAAACCGAATCACCCGCGGCGCAAGGATGCGCGACGGGCGCCCGAGCGTCGAGCCGACAGCCTCGGTCTGCAGCAACACGTGGTTCGCGTTGAGCGCGTTGAACAGATCGGCCGTGAGTTCGATCCGGTGCCGATTGACGTTGACCCGCTTGGCGAACCGGATGTCGATGAACCTGTTCACTGTTTCGGTCCGATCCTGGCCGCGCGGCTGCACCCACACGGTTTCGGTGCCCTGCTGCAGGCCGCTGACGCTGAGCGTGCGGTTCAACGGATCGCCGTCACGCCCGGTGTACTTCCCGGACACCTGCACGTCGTATGGCAGCAGGTAGCTCCCCGACAGCGTGAATACCCACGGGACGTCGATGAAGACCGCCGATCCGACGCGGTTCAAGCGGAAGTTCGGGTTATTGAAGTCGCTGTTTGAACCCGTGTCCGTGAAGGTCCCGTTGTGCGCGAACCCTTCGTGCTTCTGGAGCGTCAAGCCGGCCAGCAGTTGCCACCGGTTCGACATCCGCTTGTTGACCGTGAACTGCACGCCGTCGTAGTTGCTCTCCAGCTCGTCGGCGTTGGTGATGATGCGGTCCCGGACCGTCCGGAGTGCCGGGGCCAGGTCGTAGACCGTGATGGTCTGCGCGCCGCGCTGCGGATCGGTGTAGGGCCGCTGCACGGCGGTGTAAGCGCTCGCCGGACGCGCCCGATCGACGATCGTCAGGCCGTCGCGATGCTGGCGCCGGTGATAGCTCACCGAGACCGCCAGGTCCCGCACGAGCTGATGATCCACGCCCACGTTGATCTCGTCGCTGTACGGCCGCTTCGCGTCGGGTGAAATCGGCGGGAAGAGCCCGGCAGCGAAACCGGTGAACCCTGACAGGTTCAGCTCGCCCGGGTCGGCGCGCAGGTTGTTGTTGCGATCCTGCCAGGGCACTTGCAGGGTCGCGAGGGCGTTCTGGTTCGACGACTCCGCCAATTCGGACCCGAACTGGTTGAAGAAGCGGCCGACGTACGCCTTCACCGCGGTGCGGCCGTTCCCCATCAGGTCGTAGGTCAGGCCGACGCGCGGCGCCACGTTCGCCGAGAAGTCGAACACGTCGCGCGCCGAGAACTGGCGCGCCCCAACCCACGTGCCGGCCGGACTCGACTGCTCGGGCAGCCTCGCGCTGACGCCGTCGACTCGGAAGCCGGCGTTGATCGTGACGCGGCCCACGCCCCATCGATCCTGCGCGAAGAAGGCCCACGTCTTGAGACGGTGGTCCGAATTGACCGGCGTATTCGACAGGAACGCCCGGGTGGCCACACCGTCCACCAGCTCCAGCAGGATGTCGCCATTGCGGATCCGGTCGTAGGCCATCCGCTCCCACGAGAGCTGCGCGCCGAGCTTGAAATCGTGCGTCCCGGCGCCGAGCTGGTTGGCAAAATAGCTCAGCGTGCCGTTCGCCTGATATCGATGGTTCGGATTGAGCGACTGGGTTTCCGCGGCGTTGATGCGCGTGAAGCGCACGCTGTCGCGCACCGCGATGTCGTTGGGCCCGACCCCGCTCTGGTATCGGGTCGGGAACACGCCCCACATGCGTCCGATGCGGGCATCGAAGACGGCGCTCTTGCCGAGCACCTGGTTGACCTGCGCGACGTAGTTCTGTGCCGGCTGATCCTGCAGCACCGTCGCCTTGTCCTCGACGAAGAGGTAGGGCGAATCCCGGCGATGGAAGCGGTCTTTCAAGTTCCGGTTGAACATGAACGAAGCCCGGGTGTTCGCCGCGGCCTGGTAGGTGGCCTTGCCCATGAAGTTACGGATGCGGTTGTCGTCGATCGCCTGCGAGCCGTCGGCGTTCTTCGCGCCAATCTGAACCTGATCCAGCCGCCACCATCGAATCGCGCCGAAGAACCACGCCTTGTCCTGGGCGATCGGGCCGCCCAGCGTCGAGCTCCAGTCGTACGAGATCTTGATCGGGTTCCCGGCGGCGCCGGTTTGCGCGCCAGCTGCCAGGCCCAGGCGGCTCCGAAGAGCATCGTCGATGTTCTCGGTCTGGAGCGAGTCGTTCATGAAATAGAAGCTGTGATCGCTCGACACCCGGTTGCCGCCCGACTTGGTCACCATGTTCATGTAGACGCCGCTGACGTCGCTCTCGGCGGTGCCGGACGCCGTCTGCATGTTGTACTCCTCGTACATCTCGAACCCGTAGTACTGCATCGTCGCGCCGCCGCTTCCGCCGCCCCAGTTGGTCTTCAGGCCATCGATGGAGAACGACTTCTGACTGTCGGCTGAGCCGAAGGCTTCGAGGTTGTACTGCTGCATTCCCTCGGTGCCGCCGACATCCAGCCGGCCCGTGACGACGCCAGGCACGAGGCCGGCCATGACCCACGGGTTGCGGCCGGTCGGGATCGCCTCGTACAGCTCCTTGCCGATGTTGGTCTGGGTCGTCGTCGAGGCCACGTCCACCACGGGCGAGTCGCCGCTCACGGTCACCGACTCTTGCAGCGAGGCGACCGCCATCTCGACGTCGAGGCGAGTCGTGACCGCGACCTGCACGCGTATGCCTTCGCGCTTCAGCTTCGCGAATCCAACAAGCTCGTAGGTCACGTCGTACTGACCGGGCGGGACCGACGTGAACTGGTACGTGCCGGTGGAACCGGTCGTGACGGCGCGGTCGCCACCGATGAGACTGGCACCCGAGAGCGTCACCGTCACACCCGGGAGGACGGCGCCCTGCGAATCTTTCACCGAGCCGCTAATCGTCCCGGTCTGCTGCGCCGCGGCCGGGAAAGCGACGAGCGCGATGACGAGAAGAGTTCCCAGAATGCGAGTCCAATGACCCATGTGCTGCCTCCTCAGAAAAGCCATCCTCAAATGCAAGTTAAAAACGGTGCGACCTGCGATCAACGGGCGGCGGGGTGTGACCGGAGGAGTACGTCTTTATAGTCGGTCGGGCCGGTTGTTGTCGAGCCCAATTCAGTACGAGGTCCACCTGGCGGTACTCGTCTTCCTCGTCGCCTTTTTTGAATGACGAGGACCCACTGGGATTGGACGGGACGGTTCGGGCGCCGACGTGATCAGGTTATTATGGCAGGAAGTAAATACTAAAATGTAACGGGGATCCCAAACCTGTGAAGGTCAGGAACTGTAGGCGGTGAGGCGCTTGATTAACCGCCGTCGCAGGTCGGCTTCGGAGAGGCTGGTGGTGAGATCCAGGCCGCTCTGCGTCATCGCGTCCACGAGCGCCCGGATGACTTCCGTGCGACTCAGGGCGCTGCCGCTTCGTCCGCGAATATCGGCGGTCAGCCGGTCGAGCTGCGCGATTTGACGGTTGAACAGGACGACCGTGACTTTTGTCCACGCTTCGCCATGCACGCGGGGCCGGCCGCGGGCGCGGCCGGAGCTGGCGTGGCCTGGACCGGCCTTTGCACTTCGTCGTCGTGGTCTCGGCATCGCGTCTCTGGGTCCGAGTCCGCGAGCGATTATACGGGGGAATTGTTGGTACCACAAACAGATCCGGCGCAGGCGGCTGAGCTAGTAGCACAGCCGGGAGGCTGAGCGAACGAGGTGGCAGGAAAAGCCCTCCGACGCGACCGTCGAATCGGACGTCCTCCCGCCGGCGCACGCCGCGGCGAGCGCGTCCGCGACTATCCCCAAATCAGCATCCGGCTGCCGCTCGATGCGCGAGCGAAGTTGAGCGCGCTCGCCAGGGTGACCGGCCTGACGCGGTGGCGGCTGATCGTCAAGGCCCTCGAGGAGCTGGCGGAGGAATGGACGAAGGGTACGCTCGTCTCTGGGCTCAGCGCCGGAGCCATCCCGCGGCGTCGAATACTGGGCGCGCGCCTGTCGAGGAGCGCTCGCGCGGCGCTCGCCGTGTCGATCGTGGCTGGCGTCGGTGTGGCGGCGTGGATGATGTCGACGATGCGGCAGCCCGCGGCGGCGCGGCGGGTGTTGACGCGCATGACGTCGGATTCCGGCCTCAGTGCGTACCCGGCGCTGTCGCCGGACGGCAAGCTCGTGGCCTACGCCTCCGATCGCGCCGGCGAAGGGAGCCTGGACATCTGGGTGCGACAGGTGGCGGGCGGTGAAGCCATCCGGCTCACGCGCGATCGAGAGGACGAGTACGAGCCATCGTTCTCCGCCGATGGCAGCGCCATCGTCTTCCGATCGGAGCGCGGCGGCGGGGGCGTCTACATCGTCTCTGCGCTCGGCGGCGAGGCGCGCCTCGTCGCACAAGGCGGGCGGCAACCGCGCTTCTCACCCGATGGACGATGGATTGCGTTCTGGACCGGAGCAACCGGTGGCGAAGGCTTCGGCGAGCAGCGTCACCTCGTCTCGCGCTCGGGAGATGCGAGTCGCCGTCTGGTCCCGGAGTTCGGGTCGGCCTCACATCCTGTCTGGTCTCCGGACGGAACGCGCATCCTGTTTCTAGGGAAGCGCAATCCGGGGGCGAGGTGGCCCGACACCGCCGACTGGTTCGTGGTGTCGCCTGACGGGGGGCAGGCCGCCGCCGCGGGTGCCATCGACCTGTTCGGCCGAGAGGCCTTCGACAACTTCGTCACCCCCGAGATCTGGCTGGCTGACACCAACACGATCGTGTTCTCGCGCACTGCCGGCGACACGACCAACTTGTGGGAAGTCTCCATCTCCCCTCGGACGGGAAGGCTGGCCGGGCCTGCCAGGC
>JACOUA010000084.1 GCA_016178075.1 Acidobacteriota bacterium | reverse complement strand
AACTCGGACACGCGTCCGCGAGGTCCACCGCGTTGGAAAAAAACCTGGGCAATAGCGGATGTCACCATCAACGACGCCACGGTCATCAGCGTGCGTGCGTGACGTCGGCAACCGCTGCCGCGTGTCATGGCTCTAGAACACCTACACAAGGCCCCGCGCGCGGCGGTAGGTCCATTCGGAAGAGATCAGGCCAACCAGGAGCAGGAGCACGATCGGCATGTCCCACAGGTCGCGTTGCTCGACGACGGTCACGCCGCGTCCGGTGTAGTTGACGTCCTCCGCGAGCCCCTTGACCGTCTCCGGCGTGTAGAACCGCCCCCCCGTTTCGGCCGCGACCCGTTGCAGAAGGGGCCGGCGCATGGCGCCGTCGAAGTATTCCGCGTCGCTGGGCGCGGCTCTCAAATGCGACACCGTCTCGCCAAGCGCCGTCGTCGCTCGAGCGGCCTCGACACGGACATCGTGCAGCCCGGGTTCGGCCGCCGTGAACGAGGCCTGGTATTCGCCGCTCCGCTTGACGTTCCAGACCATCGGCACATCGACGACCTGGCCGGATGGCGACGTCACGTGCGCCATGACCCGCGCGTCGTTGACCTCGACGAAGGTGTTGTCGACAACGCGGGCCGTGAGACGCGCCGGCTCGCCAGGCTCGGCATGATCCGTCGAGAGCGTCATCTCGACTCCGTCCGGCACGCCGTCCACGAGCCAGCGCAGGAGCCGGCGCCAGAAGGTCTCGTGCGTCATGTCGTCGACCGAAATGCTGGCGTCCATCTGCCAGCTCCACGAGTCCTGAATCCCCAGGGCGATTGCCTTGCCGCGGCCGAATCGCTGGTGCGCGAGCACAATGGCGTCCTGTCGGGCGCCGCCCGTGCCGGTGAGGAGGATCGTCGCGCCGGGCTTCGCGCGCCTGAGATCGTTGACGGTCGTCACCGCCGGAAGCGTCTTCCACCTGTCTTCGGAGTCCTTCTCGTCCTTGCCGATCTGGGTGACCGCGTGCCCGAGGCTGGTGCGCGTCGGATGGACGAGCAGCTCCGCAAAGAAGGTCGAGTCACCTTCCGCCGGCTTGGCGTCCAGCACGACCGGCAGGACCTCGTCGACCGGAGTGCCCGCGTACCCCCCTTCGGCAAAGGCGCGGCGACCGCCCACCATCAGCAGCCCGCCCCCGCGGACGCCGACGAAATCCGCAATCATCCGGAGCTGCTCGGGGCTGAACGCCGAGGCTTCCACGCTGCCGAGGATCAGCCCGCGATAGCTGAACAGCTCCTCTCGAGATTTCGGGAATCCGGCCGCCAGGTGCTCCGCGTTGTCGACATCGAGCCGGAGGTACTTGTTCTCGGCGGTCCGCTGCAGCACGGCCACCTGGAGGTTCTGATCGTCGGCCACCGCGCGCCGGATGAACTTCACCTCGAACCTCGGCTGCCCGTCGAAGTACAGGATCTTCTCGCGGCGATCCTGGACGTCGATGAGCACGTCGCGCACGTTGTTCTGCTCGACGCGCTCGCCAGGTTGCACCGGAACACGGAACCGAAAGACCCGCGTGCCCGGCTGGGAGGTTTCGACCCGCACCCTCGCGGTCACCGACCGGCTGCCCGGCGTCAACGTCACGTCCTGGCTGCCGACGATGCGGCCGTCGTCTTCGACGTGGATCGGGACGGTTGTGCCCTCCAGCCCTGAATGGGTCAGCGTGACGTCGACGACCAGCGATGTCCCTTTGAGCACCTTCCTGGGCGCGTCGACGCGGCCGACCTGAATATCGCGGTCGAACGTCTCGCGCCCGACGCCGACGGCGAAGACCGGAACCGACTGCGCTCTGAGCGCGCGCAGCGACTCGTCGAGCGACGCGCCGGAGGTGTCCGCGCCGTCGCTGACGACCACGACGCCGGCGAGCGGCAGGCCCGCGAGCTCCTCGGTCACGCGTCGCAGCCCCTGCCCCAGATGCGTCTCGGTGCCGTCGAACCCGAGATCCTCGGAATCGGTCAGCCGGTCGGTGGAGCGGGAGAACCGGAACGTGCGCACGACGAACCGATCGGCGAGCGCGCGGAACAACGGGCCGGACTGCTCGTCGAGCTGCTGCCGGACGAAGTTCGCGCGCGGCTGGCTCTGGTAGTCGGCAATCTGCATGCTCCGGCTGTCATCGAGCAGGACGGCCAGGAAATTCTGCTGGGGGACGGCCGCTTTGAGCACCAGCACCGGTCGCAGCAGGCACGCGAGAATGACGGCGACGGCGGCGAGGCGCAGGCCCGCCAGCACGAGGCGGTCGCGCCAGGCGTCTTTGGTCCGCACGACACGGTAGGTCGCGACGGCGGCGGCCGCGCCGCCGACCGCGAGCAGCACGGCAAGGCTCAGCAGGCTTAACGGCCAGGCCGACTCGAACGCGACGTCGCCCTGGGCGAACACGTTCGGCCGGTACTTGAAGAGGAGCTCGAAGACGCGCTCAAACATAAAGAAGCTGTCAGCTCTCAGCTGTCAGCTCTCAGCTCCGACACGGTAGTAATCAGGTCGATTGTAGCGCGGGAGGGACCCAGGGGGAGTAAGGAGAATTGCGGATTGAGAATTGCGGATTGAGGATTGGCGATTTCAGGATTGATTGTCGAAGGACGAACGACGATTGAAGAATGAAGGACGACCGCTCAGAATTCCGCCGAATTCAGCCCAATCGTCCTTCGTTCAACAATCCGCATTCGACATTCAACAATCAATCACTCAATCGCCGATCGCCAGTCGCCAATGCACGCGATTAGAACCCATACCTGACATTGCACGGCACCGTTCGTGCCGGCCCCTCTTTCGACGAGCGCTTAGAACGAGAACCGGAACCCGATCTGCCCCTTCCGGGACGTGTTGCCCCGCCGCAGCGTCCTCAGATCGAGGAAGCTGGTGAGGCGATTGTCGTCGCCCGGATTGGTGAAGCTCGCGCGATCGGTGAGGTTGTACACCTCACCGAAGACCTGCATCCGCTGCGACCCCGGCAGCGAGACGGCGTAGGTCACACGCAGGTCGAGCGCGAAGAAGTCGGGCCCGAGGGCGCCATTCCGGCCGCCGTCGTTCTCCGTGGTGAACGGGTTGCGCGCAACGCCCGCGCCGCCGCTGTAGGTGCCCGCCGCGAGAAACTCATCGTCGAACCGGCCGTTTCGATTCAGATCGAACGACGAGCTGGTCAGCGTGAACGGCACGCCGCTCATGTACCGAAGGAGCGGACTCACACTCAGCCCGCGCATCCGCGGGACCTCTATCGTCCCGGTGATCGATAGGATGTGCGGGCGATCGTTGTCCGTCGGTCCTTCGTTCAGATCGAGCCGGAGGTCATCGCCGACCTGAGTCGCGATGATCTCGCTGACGTTCCCACCCGTGTTGCCGCGCGTGCGCGAGCGGGTATAGGACACACGGTAGCTGTAGCCCTGGCGGAACCGCTTGTTGAGCTGCAGCTGCAGCGCGTCGTAGTTGTACGAGCCGACGTTGACCGGCTCCCAGACGTTCTGCACGAACTGGGGATTCGGGCGCACGACCGGCGCCGTGCGGGCGGTGCTGGTGCGCGTCGGCGGGTTCAGGTTTCTGCGCATGAGCTGATCCCGATTCTCGGCGCGCACGTAGTCGACCGTCACCGCCAGGTCGCCCGACAGCTGCCGCTCGTACCCGATCGTGTACTGTCGCGAGAACGCGTTCCTGCGATCCGGATTGTCCAGGAACACGTCGCCCGTATTTCGGCGCAGCGTCCCGGGCGGGAACTGTTGGGCGAGGAGCGTGCGGTTCACCACCGGGCCGTTCACCAGGAATGGATCCGTCGGCAACTGCCCCCGCGTGGGCCCAGGGTCGACGCCAGTCGCCGGGAACAGCACCGTGAACGAGTCGGCGAAGACCCCGTTGGAGATGAAGTTCCCCAAGGGGCCGAACGGCGTCTTCTGGTAGAAGAGCCCCACGCCGCCGCGGACCACCGACCGCCCCTCATCGTCGACCGCATAATTGATGCCCACACGTGGCGAGACGTTGTTCTTGTCCACCGGGTAGTCGCCGGCGCTGGTGAACTTGGGGTTGTCGCGCTCGTTGATGGGGATGATTTCCACGTCGTAGCGCAGCCCGAGGTTCACGGTGGTTCGCCGATTCACCTTCCACTTGTCCTGCGCGAAGAAGCCGATGAAATGCCCTTTGATCAGGAAGTCGAGGGCGCCCGGCACACGAATCGACATCCGCTCCGGGTAGGTGCGCGGGTCGTTCCGGTCGAAGTCCCGGTCGCTGTTGACGGTAAACGTGCCGTTCATGTTGCCCTGATCCTGGAACCGCAGCGGCGCGTAGATGTACTGCAGGCCAAACTTCACGTCGTGGTCGCCGGCCCGGTCCGGCATGAACCAGGCGAAGGTATCGTCAAAGCCGTAGGTCCGATCCTTCCGGCGGCTGGCCCGCGCGCTCTGCTGGTCGAGGAAGGTCAGGTGGCTCAAGGTGGGCTGAAGCGCGGCCTGTCCCTGCTTCCCGGTCTCGAAGATGGCGGGGTTGCCGAAGAAGACATCTTCCTGCGTCACGTGCACCCGGATAGTGTTCACCCGGGTGCCGCCCAGCACCGAGTTGATCGAGCCGGAATACGTCCAGTCGACGTCGGTCTCCTTCTCGCGCGTGGCCTCGGTTCGGGTCGTGCTCGTGAGCTGATCCGATTGGGGCGACCACTCCTGCAGCCAGCGAAACGCCCACGTGTGATTGGAGCTGATCTGATGGTCGAACCGTGTGAGCGCGTTCCAGACGCGATCCTTCCACACCACGTTCTTGTTGAACTCCGGCCGCGACGCGATGTTGACGGTGACGGGCCGATCCTGCGTCACCCGCTCGAGGCTGACGAAGAAATGCGCCTTGTTCGGCACCACGGGGCCGCCAAGCGTCCCGCCGTACTGCCGCTGGTTGTTGTCCGGTTCCGGGAGGTTGAACTGCTTGGTGAAGAATTCAGGTCTCGTGATGGCCGAGTCCTGGAAGAACCCGAACCCGCTCCCCCGGAACCGGTTCGTGCCCTGCTTGGAGATCGCGTTGAGCACGCCGCCGGTCGCCCATCCGAACTCCGCGTCGTACTGGCTCGTCTGAACCTGGAACTCGCCGACCGCCTCGATGGGCGTTCGCACCTGGGCGCCTCCCGAGCCCCCGTTCCACATGTCGTTGTTGAACCCGCCGTCGAGCGCGAAGTTGGTGTTCGTAAACGGCTGGCCGTTGATGCTGACCGAGTCGGCGCCCCAGGAGGTCAACTCGGCTGCCACAACGCCGGGCAGCAGTTGCATGTAGCTCATGGTGTTCCGGTTGGCGATCGGAGTGTCGAGAATCTCCTGGGCCTCCAGGTTGCCGCCGACCGTTTTCGACGTCACGTCGACCAGCGGCGACTCGCCGGTGACAGTGATAGTCTCCTCTAGCGCCCCGACCTGGAGCCGGACTTCGATCGTGGTGACCTGCCCGACCGCCAACCGCACGTCGCGACGGTTGAAGCGTTTGAACCCGGTGAGCTCGGCGGAGATCTCGTAGACGCCCGGGAGCAGCGCCGTCATCAAGTAGGACCCGTCCGCGCCGCTCACGATCTCGCGAAACTGTCCCGACTCCTGGTTGCGGGCGACGATGGTGACGCCGGGCATGACGGCGCCCTGCTCATCGATCACGCGCCCTCTGAGCTCCGAATAACTCTGCGCGGCGGCCGTACCCGCCAGCACCAGAACCAGCCCAGCGGCTAGCACGCCAATCATCCTCAAACGATTCATCTCAACCCTCCTTGCGAGCTTCCGAGAGAAAGAACACATGCATGTCTTGACACGACAGATTAGGGGCGGTGAAAGAACGGTCCGAACCGAAGAGGCGCCGTTCCCTGGTGAGGGTCCGCGCCTCTATCGACAAACGCAGCGGGACGGCGGCAGAAGTCGGTGCTGAAACGCTCGCGAGCTCAACATATCAGCGTGCGCCGGATATGAGCGAGCACCGGAGGAGGGCATCCGCTGAGGCGGAATAAACGCCCCTATTAGAGGCGATCCGTGGCCGCGAGTCAACGGTTTGCCGCTCTACGGCGCGACTGGTAGGATCGCGCCCCTGCGGTGGCGGGCGGTGGGAGTGGGGGCTCGCCGGAGCGAGCAGCCCCACCGCAAACTCATAGAAGGAGGCTATATGCGTCCTGGCACGTCGCTCGTCGCCGGTGTGGCCGCGCTCGTCTGGTTCGCCGCCCCCGGCGGCGCGGCTGCCCAGCAGAGCGCCCGGCAAACCACGTTGCAGCCGATCGATCAGGAGCGCGCCAGAAGGCTCTACGTCAGCAACGACCCGAAGGATCATTCGCCTGGCTACGACTTCAAGCGTGACATGGATCAGAAGGCTGCCAGCGACAAGCGGCAGGAAGAGGTCACGCGCGGCGTGATGGACTACAAGAAGGTCACCTACCGCAGTCCGATCGGCGACCTCGATATTCAGGCGTACTTGTTCCAGCCGCTGCAGAAGCGCGGCGCACGCGGACACGCCGCCATGATCTGGGTCCACGGCGGCGTGCACGGCAACTGGGGCATCGGCATGTACCCGTTCGTCAAGGAAGCCGTCGATCGCGGGTACGTCGTCATCTGCCCCGAGTACCGAGGCAGCACCGGCTACGGCGAAGCCTTTCACAAGGAGATCGACTACGGGGGCTATGAGGTGGACGACGTGCTGGGCGCGCTCGAGTACCTGAAGACGCTGCCGTACGTCGATCAGGACCGACTGGGCATCATGGGCTGGAGCCACGGCGGCTACATCACGCTCTTCTCCGTCTTCCGCGACAAGCACCCATTCAAAGCCGCGGCGGCCATCGTCCCGGTGACGAATCTCGTGTTCCGGCTGTCGTTCAAGGGCCCCAACTACCAGCGGAGCTTTGCCACGCAGAAGCGCATACAGGGGCTGCCGTTCGAGAAGCCCGACCTCTACATCGAGCGCTCACCGCTCTACCACGTGGACAAGCTGCAGATCCCGCTCCTCGTGCACGTCGCGACCAACGACGAGGACGTCAACTTCGTCGAAGACAGCCAGCTCATCGACGCACTGCGATCCAAGAAGCCGCAGTTGACCGAGACCAAGATCTACGTCGATCCGGCCGGCGGTCACAGCTACAGCCGCCGCGTCGACCTCAAGACGCTGCAGCGGATGGACACGCCCGAGCAGCGCGACTCCTGGAACCGGACCTGGGCGTTCTTGGAGTGGCACCTCCGGCCGTACGAGGACCGATCGAAGACCACGACCTCGCAGTAGGAGCCGGGGTTCGGGATTCGGGGTTCGGGGTTCGTAAGACCGACGAATCCCGAGTTCAAATCCCGAATCCCGTCACGCCGCACCGAACACCCGGTTGAAGTTCTCCTCGAACACGAAGGTGGGCACCCACTCGTCGATCCCGGGCGCGCTCAGGGCGGTGCGCTGCTCGTCGTAGATCGCTCGCTGCCACCCGCGCGGAAAGAACGATGAGTCCGTGCCAAAGAGGAGCCGGGCGGGGCCCAGGATGGCGAGCGCCTGGCGGAACACGTCCGCGAGCGTCAACCCCGGGAAATATTTGATCCACGCGTTCGAGCTGGACGTGTCGAGATACAGGCCGGCGCAGACGTCCGCCGCCATCAGGACCTCGCGAAAGAAGCCGGCCCCGAAGTGCGGCACGATCAGCGGCAGATCCGGATACTGCAGCGCGGCCTTCACGAGATCGAGCGGCTGACCGAGCCGGATATCGAAGCGGCTCGGTAATCCGAGCTTCTTCCTGACGCCGACCGACAACACGCCGCAGTGCACGAACACGGCGGTGTGACGCTCGCCGCGATACTCTGCCGCTGCTTTGAACACTTCCAGGACTTCCGCCGAATCCAGCCGGTAGTGATGCATCGCCGGAAACAGACAGGGGCACTGAAGTCCCTGGTCTGCGATCGCGCGACGCACGCCGTCGGCTGCGCCGGGCTTCGTCGGGTCGACCATGAAGAACCCGACGAACCGCGCCGGATGACGTCGGATCGCGGCCGCCACCGACGCCTCGTCCCCCGGCACGCTCGCGATGAGCGCGGCCCGCTTCACGCCGGCGATGTCGAGCTCTTCGATCCAGCGATCGGCTAACTCTTCTGGCGTCCCCGGAGGATCCCATCCAAGAAGCTTCGGAAGCGAGGCCGCGGCGTGCGCGGTCGCGTCACCTTTCTGCTTGGCCAGCGCTTCGAAAAAGGCCGCCGAGAAGAAGTGACAGTGGACGTCGTTCAGCACTGCAGCTCTCAGCTGTCAGCTCTCAGCTATCAGCGAAAACAAGAAAAAAGCGGACGACCGAAGCCGCCCGCCTGCCGATCTGCTGTCGCAGGGCTGGCCTTGTCAGGCCCGCCCAGTTGAGGCTGTCCTGACGAATCCCGAACCCCGAATCCAGAGTCCCCGCTCATTGCTGGTAGCGTTTTCGAATCGTGGGAATCAAGTAGTCGGAGAACGCGCGCTCGAGATCGTACTTCGGTCCGAACCCCCAGTCGCGTCGGGCGGCGCTGTCGTCGACCTCAGCCGGCCAGGTATCCACGATGTCTTGGCGCTTCCGATCGGTCTGGAACGTGATGCAGGCGCCCGGGAACGCCCGCAGGACGATCGCCCGGATCTCGTCGGCCGACGGGTTGAACGCCGCGACATTGTACGCCGACCGCGTGAGCCGTTCGCGCGGCGCCGACGCAAGCTGCAGCAGAGCGCTCACCGCGTCGGGCATCGCCATGAACGGGATCCGCGTGTCGGGCCGCACGAAGCAGACGTACGCGTCACCGCGCGCCGCGGCGTGGATCATCTCCGGCGCGTAGTCCGACGTGCCGCCCGACGGCACGGTTTCGCCCGACAAGAGCCCGGGAAACCGCATCGAGCGAAAATCGACCTTGCCGCTCACCTTCTCGGCGGCCAGCTGCTTGTAGCGACGCGCGTAGTAGGTGCCCAGGAGCTCGCAGTACAGCTTGTTGCAGCCGTACATCGTCACCGGCGTGTTCCACTGCTCTTCCCTGATCTTGCCGACGCGCGCCTTGGTCTCCTGATCGGGCAGGCCGTAGGTCGCAATCGACGAGGGATACATGAACAGGACGGGACGGCCGTGAGACTCGGCTTCACGCTGAGCGAACTCGAGGAGCCGCAGCGTTCCCTCGACGTTCACTTCGTGGGCCGTCGCCGGGGCGAACTCCGATCGGGTCGAGAGGAGCGCCGCAAGGTGAAAGACGCAGTCCACCTCGAACTCCACCAGGATACGCTCCAACAGGCCCTCATCCACCACCGACCCGGTGAACTCACGATGAACGTGACCGGCGAGGCGACGATCGAGGGGGTTGAGATCGAGCGTGATGAGGGGGCGGGGATCCTGGGCGGCCAGGCGGGTCAGCAGACCGTGTCCGATCTCCCCACCCGCCCCCGTAATCAGGACGACAGGTTTTCGCACGCGGGGATTCTAGTCCATAGTCCATAGTCGATAGTCCATAGTCGATAGTCGATAGATTAGTCACGGGGTCGATAGTCATGAGTCGATTAAGGACTATCGACCTCTCGACTGACGACTATCGACTAACGACGAACGACTATCGAAGTCGAGGTCACCGCCTTCTTCAGGTACTTGTCGTACCACGCCAGGTAGCGCTCCAGCCGATCGCGGACGTAGCTCGGCCGGCTGATGCCGTGGTTCTCGTTCGGATAGATGACGAGCTGCGTGTCCACGCCGAGGCTCCTCAGCGCCTGATACATCTGCTGGCCACCCTGAACGGGCACGTTGAAGTCCCGCTCGCCACCCAGAAACAGCGTGGGCGTCTTGATGCGATCCGCGTGCAGGAAAGGATAGGAGATCTTCTGGTACGTCTCCCAAGCCTGCGCGTTCCACGGCGGCCCGATCTCGTAGTCGTACTGAATGATGTATTGATCCGTCCCGTAGAACGCCACGGTGAAGGCCGTGCCGGCGCCGCTCGTCGCCGCCTTGAACCGCTGATCGCTCGCGATCAAGTAGTCGGTCAGGATGCCGCCGTAGCTCCAGCCGCCGACGCCAAGACGATTGGGATCAGCCACACCAATCTTGATCGCGTGATCGACGCCGGCCCGCAGATCATCCACCTCGTAGTGGCCCCAGTCGGCGAAGATGGCCCGCGAGAACTTCAGGCCGCGGCCGGCGCTGCCGCGGTAATTCACGGCCAGCACGGCGTAGCCACTTGCCGCGAACCACTGGCGCTCGAAGCTGAAGGTGTGGCCGTCCTGGGAGTTCGGCCCGCCGTGAATGCGCACGAGCAGCGGGACTTTGGTACCCGGCACATATCCGACCGGCTTCGTCAGCAGACCGTGTACTTCTGTGCCGTCCTTGCTCGTAAAACTGACTTCCTCGGTGGACCCCAGCTCCAGCTCGGCGAACAGCGCGTCGTTCTGGTGCGTGAGCTGGCGAAGCGTGCGGCCCTCGATGGCGTGAACCTCCGTGTGCTTCCGAGCGCTGCCCGATAACGCGGCGGTGCGCCCAGCCGCAGAGGTCAGGCTCGACACGACGACGGGCGGCGACAAGAGACGCTCGACGGTCCCTCCGCTCACCCCAACCCGCGTGGGATACGCCGACCGATCGTCGGTCACGACAAAGCTGATCGACGATCCGTCGGCGGCGAAATGGGGCGCCGAGACGCCGCGATCGAGCGCCTCCACAGCCTTGACGCGCTGCGGCGCGCCGCTGCCGTCAGATGAGACAAGGGCGAGATGCTCCATGTTGTACGCGCCATACTTCTTGTCGTCGCCCTCGAGAAACACGATCCATTTGCCGTCGGGACTCCAGTCCAGCCGCGAGCGGCCCGCCCGACTGGTGACCGGCGTCACGGCCTTCTCCGCTGAGCCCGCCCGTGCGTCCGCCACGAAGATCTGGCTCGACGGCTCGCGGTCGGGATCGGCGGAATGGTTGCTTAGAAACGCGAGGCGAGTCCCGTCCGGCGACCAGGATGGCGAGGTTTCATCCCACTTGCCGGCGGTCAGCCGGTCGAGCTTCTTCATCGCGATGTCAAAGAGATAGACATACGCGTGACGGCCTGACAGCAGGTACCCCTGGCCATCCTGTTTGTACTTGTACCTGTCGATCACGATCGGCTTCGGGACCCTCGGTTTGCCTCCGTCTCCTGACGCGCCACTCGGTTCGGCCTCGGGATCGGGATCGCCGACGACCAGAGCGAGGCGCCTCGAATCCGGCGACCACTCGTAGCCCTGCAGGCGTCCTTTGATGTCGGTGAGCTGGGTCGCCTCGCCGCCTTCCCGGTCGAGCAGCCACACCTGACTGCCCCGAGCCGGCCCTGGGCGCGAGGAGGTGAACGACAGGTATCGCCCGTCAGGACTCCAGCGCGGCGACGATTCGTTGTCCGGGCTCGACGTCAGCTGACGATCCGCCGTCCCGTCGAAGCTGACCATCCAGATATCCGTGCTCGTCTTGTCCTCTTTGACGTCGACGGCGGAGACCACGTAGGCGACCCACTTGCCGTCGGGCGAGAGCTGCGGGTCGCTAATCTCGCGCATCCGGGCCAGGTCGTCCAGCTTGAGCGGACGAAGTCCCGACTGCGCCGGGAGGGACACCCAGGCAGCCAATAGCAGCGCGACGACGAGGACGATTCGTTTGCTCATGGGCATGGGCAGTAGTTTACCCTCGCGGCGGAACCGCGGAGCCTGGGAATCGCCGAACTGGTGAATTCGTGAGCAGTCGGCATACAATCCCCGGCGTCCTCGGGTTTCGTTTCTTCTCTGGAGGTTGTTCATGCGCGGAGTACGGCTGTCTGTCATCTGCGGCGCAGCGGTTGCGATCACGGCGTGGCTCTCGGCGGCCCCGATTCCGCCTTCGCATAAAGCGTCGGCGGACCGCCGTGGCCTTGGCGGAGGCGGTCAGAACCCACCGGCGAAACCAGCCCAAACGCCGTCTGCGAAGCCGGCGGCGCCGGTCGATCCCAGGCTCGACAAGCTGAAACAGGAAGCCGCGGCGGAAGTCGAGAACATGAAGGATTTCAGCCAGGTGATGAACGACATGGTCTTCAGCTACGGCGAGCTCGGATTCCAGGAGTTCGAGACGTCGAAGTACTTGACCGGCATCCTCTCTGAGAACGGCTTCACCGTGCAGCAGGGGATCGCCGGCATTCCGACCGCCTGGATGGCTTCATGGGGATCGGGCAAGCCGGTCATCGCGCTCGGCTCAGACATCGACTGCATCCCGCAGGCGTCGCAAAAGCCGGGCGTGGCGTACCACGATCCGATCATCGAAGGCGCGCCGGGCCACGGTGAAGGTCACAACTCCGGCATGCCGATGAACGTGACGGCGGCGATCGTGCTGAAGCGCATCATGACGCGCGAGAAGATTCCCGGGACCATCAAGCTCTGGCCGGGCGTGGCGGAAGAAGATCTGGGCACGAAGGCGTATTACGTGCGCGACGGGTTCTTCAAGGACGTCGATATCGTGCTGTTCGCGCACGTCGGCGCGAATCTCGGCGTGAGCTGGGGCGACAGCACGAACAACGGCCTCATCTCGGTCGAGTACACGTTCCGCGGCGAGACGGCCCACAGCGCCGGGGCGCCCTGGCGGGGCCGGAGCGCGCTCGACGCCGTCGAGCTGATGAACGTCGGCTGGAACTACCGCCGCGAGCACCTCCGGCTCCAGCAGCGCTCACACTACGTCGTGACGAACGGCGGCGACCAGCCGAATGTCGTTCCGCGTAACGCCACCGTCTGGTACTACTTCCGCGAGACCGACTACCCGCGCATCAAGGAGCTGTGGGAGATCGGCGACAACATGGCCAAGGGCGCGACCCTCATGACCAACACGACCGTCGAATCTCGCGTCCTCGGATCGGCGTGGCCCGCCCACATGAACAAGGTCGTCGCCGAAACGATGTACGACAACATCAAGAAGGTGGGACTGCCCCAGTGGAGCGAGGCGGACCAGACGCTGGCCAAGGCGCTCCAGCGCGAGATGAAGGTGCCCGACCGGGGCCTCGCCCTGGAGATCCAGCCCCTTCGCGGGCGCGAGAAGATCGACGATGAAGACAGGCGCGGGGGCGGATCCGACGATATCGGCGACATCTCATGGAACGTGCCGACGGTGACGCTGAGCTATCCGTCCAACATCCAGGCCGGTCCCGGCCACAACTGGGCGAACGCGATCTCGATGGCAACGCCAATCGCGCACAAAGGTGTCACCGCGGGCGCGAAGGTGCAGGCCATGACCGTGCTCGATTTGGTGATGCGGCCTGGGCTCATCACTCAGGCGTGGGACTACTACCGGAACGTCCAGAACAAGGAGACCAAGTACACGCCGCTCATCCGCCCGCAGGACAAGCCCGCGATCTGGATCAACGAGGGGACCATGGCGAAGTACCGCGAGCAGATGCGGAAGTACTACTTCGATCCGGCGAGATACAAGACGTACCTCGAGCAGTTGGGGATCAAGTACCCCACCGTAAGGACAGGGACGCAGAATTGAGGATTGGCGATTGCGGATTGGGGGATTGATTCCAGGATTCCTGATTGGAGGATTGTCAATCCCTCAATCACCAATTCGACAATCATCAATGTCCCTACGGTATGTACGCGATAGCATCTGTCTCTACCAGCAGTCCCTGCCCCGGCAGCGCCGCGACCTGCACCGTGGTGCGGGCGGGGCGATGATCGCCGAACATCCGGGCGTAGACGGCGTTCATCTTCGGGAACTCCTTCATCTCCACGAGAAAGACGCCGCACCGCAGCACATGCTGGAGCCCCGAGCCGGCCGCCTCGAGGATCGTCCTCACGTTCTTCAGGCATTGCTCGGTCTGGGTCTCGACGTCGGCGCCCGCGAGCTGGCCGGTCGCGGGATCGGTGGCGCCCTGGCCTGAAACGAAGACCAGGCGATTGAAGATCATGCCGGGTGAGTAGGGTCCGACGGGTTTGGGAAGTCGATCGCTCGTCACGGGCCGGGCGTGTTCGTTCGCCACTGATACTCCTTTCATTCTCCGCCTGAGGGTGAAGCCACGAAGACTCACGTCAGGGTTCGTGGTCCATTTCATGATTTACGGTGACGCACCGAGGGCGCCGATGCATCGGCGGCCGAATGCCACCGTAATTCCGAAATGGGCCGCTCAAGCCGGAATGTTGACGCTGCACGTTCGAGCCGGAGATGATATTCGACCTATGCGCCTTCATGTCTTGCGTGCGGCTATCGTTGTGTTGGCGTGCCTTCCACGAAACGCGTCCGCCCAGGAAGTCAAGATCGATCATTACGGCTCGGCGCGCGACGGCATTTCGGTGGCGACGCTGGCTGAGATCGGCTTCGCTTACATGAAGATGTACGGCGCGACGAAGATCAACGCGGACTCATCGACGTCGGCCACCGTGGCTTCGTCGTCGACGCCGCGGCCATGACGGCGCTGCTCTTCGACTTCGCGACGCACGCCGATTATCGGGACGCTGTGAAGCGGGAGTTTCAGGGGATCAAGGCGCTGTTTGGTGAGTACAAGGCCGCGCTCGAGAAGGTCTACGGCGTTCCAAAGGTCGCGGAGCCGAAGTGATCCTTCCGCCTAAAGGCGGAAGATCAAGCCCGCGAATTACCAGCGCACTCTGACGCGATAACTCAACACCGCCGTGCCGTTCGCCGCGACGGGCACGGCGAACCGCGCGGCCCACGCCGCGGTCTTCTCCCACCGATGCGACGAGTTGAGCATGCGCCAGCTCCCGCCGATCGGCTCGTTGACCTCGACGGTAATGGGCGCGTCCTTGTGGTTTCGCAGCGTCACCTCGAACGCCATCTCGTATGTCCCGTCGCCCGTTCGCAGAAAGTCCGTCTGCTTCCGCTCGCAGACGATGTCGAAGGCGTTGCCGATGTGGAGGCTGAGCTCCTCGTCCTTTGGCGTGTGGTTGATCCGATCCTCGCCCGCGAAGTGCACGCCGCCTTTTGAATCCGCCTGATACACCCGCACCACGCCCGCCGGCATCGGCATGCCCAGATTCGATCGCTCGTCGTTCCGGAACTTGTAGTACGTCTGCACCACGTCGCGGAGCGGCGACCCCGGATGCTGCTGGTTGTGGTAGTAGAAATCGCGGCCTTCGACGACGAACACCTTGCGCACGGCTACACCGCTCCCGCTGAGCAGGCTGATCTGCTTGGTCTGGTTGTTCTCGATCGAGGTGCGCCGGCCAAGGCTGTACAGGTGATACTCGGAGAACGCTTCCTGCGCGAAGGCGGATTCGGGCGCCGCGGCCGCCATCGCGCGGTCGAACACCTCACGCTTCGCCGTGAGCCCCTGGTGCACGCGATTCAGCTCCCCCGCCACGAGCTGCAGCCGCGTTTTCTTGAACGCCGTGCCGCTCGCGTTCTTGAGCGTCACCCAGCCGTCGAGGTCGCCGCGATCGTTTTCGCGTGACACCGTCAGAACGTAGTCGGCGTTCCACGCGAGGTTGCCCGCCAGATACGACGCCTCGACCAGGTGGCGCGTCGTGCCGGTGTTCCCAAGCGTCCAGATGAGCGTCGGCCGGCTGTACAAGTTGTCGGGCAACTCCGGAAAGCGATAGTGATCCGCGTGCAGGCCGGTGACGATCTCGCTGCCGATCTTCCAGATCGGCCCGTTGCTGTTGTAGGCGACGAGGGTCGCCTTCAGCTCCTCGAGCTTCGAGGTGCCGTTGTCCTGCCGCCACCGCGCCAGCGTGATCTCGCGGCCGACGTACTTCTTCAGCAGCTTGTCCGGCTCGAGCAGGTCGTACTCGTAGTTCTGCTCCAGCACGCCGAGGCGCGCGGGCTCCGTGAGCGATCGAAAGTGAACGGTCGCGGGGTTGACCGTGGCTGCAATGTCCATGAACCGGAGATCGAAAGTGCCGGACGGGAGCCTGACTTCACGGACGTCGCGGACGAGCGCGATGTCGGAGTTGTAGACCGTCACCGACAGATCGGTCTGATCGTCCTGCGTGGTCGCGTCTTGCGCTCCAGGAGTGTCCGGGGTGGTCGTCGACGAGTGCTCGGGGCTCGGCGGTCTTGTGGCCGGCGAAAGCGTCAAAAGAGCCGCCAGGCATCCGGCGGCGGTGAACCTGGAAAACGCGTGCATGTCAGGCCTCCGTTCAGCACCAGGCAGGTCAGGGTGCATCTGGGCTTAGAACGGATGGGGAATGAAATCTTGCATTGAAAATCTGGTGATTGAAAATCTGGTAATTAATTGTCCAATTGACCGAAATTGAAGATTGACCATTTATTGAAGATTTGCGGACGACTCGTCCAATCATCAATAGATTCTCAATTCCGCAATTCAACAATCGTCAATCAATCACCAAATTATCAATTACCAGATTTTCAATGCTCTCGTTTCTCCCATGTACCGCCTCCGTCTCGTGTCATGAACCGCTGGCCGTCGACGGCCGCGATCGTCGCGTTTGCCGCATCGGTCGCTGCAACACTCACGAGGTCCGCGGACACGGGACTCTCAAGACGGGACCAGGCCCGGCCGTCGGTGGACCTGAGAATCGTGCCGCCTCGACCCACGATCCAGCAGACGCTGTCGGACGGCGCCGAACCAGCCAGTAGATCCTCACTCGTGCCGGCATTCTGTGCGTCCCAGGTTGCGCCGGCGTCCCGGGATTGTTCGATCTGCCCGCCCGGTCCGGCCCGCCACTGGACCTGCGCGCCGGGCGCGATCACGACCAAGCCGGCCTGCCGGCCCATCGCGGCGTCGGCTGCCGCCGCGTCGACCCGACTCGCGAGCGTTCGCGGGGCCGGGGCCACCGCTGGAGCGGGTGGGCTCGCCGCAGGCTTGCCCGCCACCGCGCCGGCCGCTTCCGCCGCGACCGTCGGCGCCTCCTTCTTCGCGAGTCGATCGATCGCGTCGCGCATCGCCTGCGCGGATTCAGCTGGGTTCGGCTCGGTCTTCTTCGCAAACTGTTCCTGGGCCTTCTCGAGCATTCGAAGGGCGGACGAGGGTTCCGGCTGCGCGGCGGCCGTCGGAGCCGCTTGGGTTTCAGGTCGGCTCGCGACGATCACTGTCGGCGATTCCGCCGGCCTCGTGCCCGGCCGCACCGCGATCCAGATTGCGAACGCCGAGGCCGCGGCGGCCGCCGGGACGAGCCACCGCCAATCCAACGCGCGCGACCACCATGACGGGGCGGCCGCGGGGGCGACCGACGGTTCGACCCGCGCCATTGCCGCCAGCAGCTGCTGGCACCGGCGGCAGCCCGCGAAATGCGCCTCCCACTGCGACAGCTCCTCCGACGCGAGGCTGTGCTCGCAGTAAGCGGCCACCACGTCCATCGGCGGACACGAGGCCGTCCTGGATCGTTCCCGCAGCCCTGCTTTGATGGCGCGCTCGAGGTCGTGCTCGATTGAAGGATCCTTGGACATTCGTAGGTTCCGGCTGTCAGCTGTCAGCTTTCAGCTATCAGCTTTCAGCTCTTAACAGCTTCTTTGAAGGTTGGCCGCGCGGCAGCGCGGCCCTCCCGTCCGAGGTGACCGCTGAAGGCTGAGAGCTGACAGCTTTGTCATTGAACGTCCGAGCCCGCGGTTTCTTGCGACAGCTCTCTGGACAAATCCATCGTCCACCCTTCGATCCCCACCGTCAAACATTCCCGCACCGCTCCATCGTCGAAGCGGTATTCGTCGCGGAGCGTCTGCTCGATGCGGGCACGCAGCCCCTGACGTGTGCGCTCGAGCTTCCGCGAGGCGGTGGACTCGTGCTCGCCGAAGAGCGCCGCGGCCTGCGCGAGCGTCAGTCCATCGAGGTAGTAATGCGCGAGTCGAAGCCGTTCCCTCGGATCGAGCTCTGCCAGCGCCGCCCGAACCACACGCGTGAGGATGGCGACGTATCGACGCCGAACGAGCCCCGACTCAGGATCGCTGGCGTCTGAGTCTCTCCGCGCGTGAATTTCGTGTCGCGCTTCGTCGAGCGGCTCGAGGCGGGCTGCGGCTCGCAGCCCATCCACGTGACGCTGCGCCAGGACCGCGCTGAGCCATGTCGGCAGCGAGCTGCGACCGTGGTAATAGCGAAAGAGCGATCGCCGCTGGCCGGCCCGCTCCTTCAACCCATACAGCTCACCGTAGATCGATCCCGCGAGATCCTGGGCGTCCTGATCGCCGGCGATGCTTCGGGCCGCCGCATAGAGGCGCGGCCGGTAGCGCGAGACGAACGCGCGCCAGGCGCCTTCGTGGCCGGCCTGGCACCCCAGGGCCAAGGCCAGGTCCTCGACGTGCAGGGCATCGAGGTAGGACTCGACGGGTGAGTACTCGAGTTCAGCGTCACTGAAGCGGTGGCGCGCGCTGCGATAGAGGGCCTCGGCAAACACGTCCGTCCCAACGGCCCACTCGGCGGCCCCTGCCCGCCTGTAGAGGCTGCCAATAAACGTCTGATGCCGATCGCGAAACTGTTGCAGGCCTTCGCTCGCCAATGCCATGATCACCGGCGTGGACTCAGCGTGGTACAAGGGTACACGGGATGACGCCTCCACCACATAGCTCAGACGCCCGACCGACGGCCACCGCCACGCGGGACGAGCGGCGACGGCTCGCGCTCCTCGATCTGGTCCGGGGCTGCACGTTCGACGACTTCCTGTTCTCACCGCAGTTCAGCGTCGTCGAGACCCGTGACCCGAACGTCATCGATTTGACGTGCCGCGTCTCCGAGCACCTCGTCCTCAACCGCCCTATTCTCTCGGCCAACATGGACACGGTCACGCGCGCCCCGATGGCGATCGTGCAGGCCGAGGAAGGCGGCCTTGGAATCATCGACCGCGGGTTCCGGCCGGGCGACATCGACTCTCAGGTGCGCGAGGTTGAAATCGTCAAGCGAACGCAGCACGGCATCATCCCCGATCCGTACACGATCGCGGTCACGGCCACGCTCGGGGAGGGGGCCGACCTCATGTCCCGCTCCGGTGTCGGCACGCTGGTCGTGGTGGACGAGTCTCGGAAGCTCCGCGGTCTGTTGACGGAGCGCGACCTGCGCTTCGTGACGGGCGACCTCGGCGACGCGCCGGTCACGCGGCGGATGACGCCGCTCGAGCAGCTCGTCGTGCACACCGGCCCCATTTCCGCCGACGAAGCGGAGCTCGTCATGATCGAGCGCAAGATCAAGAAGCTGCCGCTCGTCGACGAGCACGGCGTGCTGCTGGGGCTCATCACGGCGAAGGACATCCTGAAGCAGAAGCGGCTGCCGTTTGCGACCCGCGATCGTCAGGGCCGTCTGCGCGTCGGCGCGGCGATTGGCGCCAAAGGCGACTACCTCGATCGCGCCGCCGAGCTCATCAAGGCCGGCGTCGACGTCATCGTCATCGATATCGCCCACGGCCATTCGGCCGTCATGGCGCAGGCGGTCGACGAGTTTCGCGCGCGCTTCGGGGACTTCGAGCTCATCGCCGGCAACGTCGCGACCGCCGACGGCACGCGCTTCCTCGCGGAGCGCGGCGTGAACGGGATCAAGGTCGGGATTGGACCGGGCGGCGGGTGCACGACCCGGATCAACACGAGCTTTGGCGTGCCCCAGCTCCAGGCGCTCGTCGAGTGCCGCGTCGCACTGGAGGAAGCGGGGAGCTCGATCCCGATGATTGCCGACGGCGGCGTGCGGCGCGACGGGAGCCTGGCCGAAGCGCTTCTCTTCGGCGCCGACTGCGTGATGCTGGGCAGCGCCTTTGCCGGCACGCAGGAGACCCCCGGCGAGATCATCCACAAGTCGGTGCTGCTACCCGAGTCGCAAAAGGTGGTGAAGGTGCCCTTCAAGGTCCTGCGCGGGATGGCGTCGCTCGGCGCGATCAAGGACCGGCTCGACGTCGAAGACGCCGACATCATCGACCTGCAGACGCTCGGCGCCGAAGGCCTGGAGATCAGCGTGCCGCTCGGCGGGTCGGCGCGCCCGGTGTTCCACGAGATGATCAAGCATTTGTGCTCGTCGATCAGCTACGGGGGTGCGCGCAGCCTGTCCGAATTGCGGCAGGTATTCTGGGACCAGCCCGACCGGTATCTGGTAAAACTCTCCGCGGCCGCGCGGCGTGAATCATATGAACGATAAGAAGAATTTGGTGATTTGGTGATTTGGCGATCTGGTGATGTGGTGATTGAAAGGCGGCGATTCCTCCGGCTCGGAGCGCTTGGTGCGCTCGCGAGCAGTTTTCTCGCCGCGTGCCGGCGGGCGGTGCCCCCGGCCAAAACTGTCCGGAGCTGGCTCGGCGCGCCCGTGAGCCACTACGGCTCCCGCGCGCAGTACGAAACAGCAGTCCGGGAATTTCGACAGTCGCGCCGAAACGAAGCATCCTCCAGCCGTACGCCGCTCCAGAGCTCCCAGGGGATCCTCACGCCTTCGTCACTGCACTTCGAGCGTCATCACGGCGGCGTGCCTGATATCGATCCGGCCACGCAACCGCGGCCGAAGGGAAGCTCGTTTACCAGACGCGCTGCGTCGAATGCCACGGCGCCACCGGCAAGGAAGGACCGTTCGACGTGCTGGTCGGCGGCCGCGGCTCGCTCGCTACCAAGAAGCCGCAGAAAACCGTTGGAAGCTATTGGCCGCACGCCACGACGCTCTGGGACTATGTAAACCGCGCGATGCCGTTCGATACACCGGGATCGCTTTCGCATGACCAGGTGTATGCCACGGTCGCCTACCTCCTCTTCCTCAACGGTATCGTGAGCGACAACGACCGCCTCGATGGCCGGACCCTTCCGCTGATCAGAATGCCCAATCGCGACGGCTTCGTTCCCGACAGCCGGCCGGATGTGGGTACGAAGAAACCGGGAAGATACTAGCCAGCCAGCGGACCATCGAGCGGCCGAGCTGAGGAACACTCGAGCTCTCGGGCTCCCGCTGGGTTCTGAATTTGCATGGTCGACGGCCATGCTCATGAGCCAAGGCCTCCCTGAGGTCATTCGGATCGAGGTTCCCACGTCCCCTGACGAGCTCGAAGAGGCACGGCGGCGAAAGCGAGAGCAGAAACGGATTGAAGACTCGACGCGCCCGCTCGAGTCGTGGGAGCGGTATCGCGCGCTCAACGACGCGACCGACGAGGCCTACGAGCTCATCGACATCGCCGACCGCGAGGCCCGCTTCGCCCTCATCATCATGGGGGCGCTCAACGCGGCGCTCTTCGTGATCGGCACGCGTCTCGACATCGTCAAGACCATCCCCGACGGGGGCAAGCCCTGGATGATCGCGGCATTCGCCGCGTATGGGCTGGTCTTGCTCTACTTCTTCATCGCCGCAATCGAAACGCTGCGGCCCCGAGGTCTCCGTACCAGCCAGCCGACTCTCGGCGAAGGCCACGCGGACCATCATCCGCTTGGCGTCCGCCATTACGAGCACGTGGTCCGACGAGACGCCAGGTCGCTGGCGGAGGCGTGGCGCGAGGTGACCCTCAGGCAGCTCAATACGGAGCTTGCGATCCACGTACACGGTCTTTGCGTCGGGAACAAAGCCAAGCACGCTGCGCTGCACCGTCTGTACGACGGCTTGCGGATCATGACCTTCATTGTCGCCGCCCTGCTGATGATGCTGGGCTTGTTCGCCTTCACGGGGTCGGCGGAGCCGAACAGTGCTGCACGCAGCTTCACATCTTTCTAAAGAACTGCCCTAGCTGGGCCGAAAGTATCGGGTAGCCCCGCAGGGGCCGACTCTGTTCATGTCCGCCTCGCCCGCCCGACGGCCCACCGACCACATCGTCATCTGGCCCGACGAACGGCTCGACGCGGTGACTCAGGTCATCCGGGCCGCCGAACACCGCCTGCTTCTCTCGATTTTCAAGTGCAACGAGCCGCGGATCCTGGAAGAGCTGGGTCTGGCCCGCGGGCGCGGCGTGGAGATTGAAGCGATCCTAACCGCGCGGGCGAGCGGACGACGCCGGAAGCTCCGACGCCTTCGCAAGAAGCTGGACCGCCTCGGCGTCGTCGTCCACGAGCCGCGCGACCCGGAGGCCAAGTACCACGCGAAATACGTCGTGGCGGATTCGCGCGTGGCGCTGATCGCGTCGCTCAACTTCACCAGGAAATGCTTCCGCCGAAGCTGTGACTTCCTTCTCAGCACGAGCGACAGCGATCTCGTCAGCGGCGTGCAACGACTCTTCGACTACGACGCCCGCCACCAGACCGCGCCTGTGATGGACGATTTGATGAACGATGGGTCGTCCCGGCTGATTGTCTCGCCTGACGGCGCGCGCGAACGGATCCGCGAGCTCCTGACGTCGGCGCGCGAGCGGATCGCCATCATCGATCCCAAGCTCACCGACGTCGAGATGATCACTCTGCTGCGACAGAAGCTGGCTCGAGGCGTTCAGGTGGAGGTGCTCGGCCACGACAACGTGGGCCGGTTCTCGTCCCACGGCAAGCTGCTCATCGTCGACGATCGGGTCGCCGTGATCGGCAGCCTGTCATTGTCGCCGTCCGGCCTCGACGAGCGCCGGGAGCTGGCCGCGCTCGTAACCGATCCGGAACCGCTCGCCGAGCTGACGCAGTTCTTTCGCATGGCGGCGCAACACGTGCCTCCGCCGCTTCCCGAGGTTCATGCCGCGTTCTGCTGACCGCTGCCTTCGGTCCGTGTCTGGGGTCGCCGCTGTTTTGGTGAGCCTCGCCCTGAACCAGGCCGCCCTGTTGGCCCAGTCGCCCCAGACGTCCGCAGCCGTCGCCTCCCCACCGGAAACTCTCGTGGCTTACGACTTTGGCCGGACGAGTTTGCCGGAACCGTTCGTGCCGCAACCGTTCCGCTTGAAGGCGAAAGCCACGGGGTCTCGGGCTAAAGCCAAACCGGGGTTCGAGTTCGACAACCGGCCAACGCTCAGGCTTGGCGAGTCATTCCGAATCGGCCTGCGGGCCCGGCTGCAAGGCGATGCTCGAGATCGGTCGCAGGCATTCACGCGCGACGAATCCGCCTTCGAGCTGGCGAAGCGCCGAATCGGCATCCAGGGCGAGCTGTTCAACCGGATCTCGTTCGAGCTCGAACGCGAGATCGCGAGCAATCATCCATGGCGGGACGTCTTCGGCGACGTGAAGATTCTCAAGTCACTGCAGGTGCAGATCGGTCGTTTCAAGATGCCGTTCAGCGCCGAGCAGCTCACGAGCATCGTCGAGCTGCCGTTCATTGAACGCTCGCTCGTCGCCAGCATCCTGGCGCCGGGGCGCGACACGGGCATCATGATGCACGGACGTGCCGGTGGCCGGCGCCTCGGCTACCAGATCGGGCTCTTCCGGCAGGATGGCGACGCCGCCCGTCGCGGATCCCCCGAGGGCGCGGGACAAACCGTCGCGGGCCGCCTGACCACGAGCGCGGGCGTGAAGCATCTGTCACTCGGCGTGGGCGCCACCAGCGGATGGGTGCCCGAAGGACTGAATGGTCTTCCCGGGCGGACCTCGGATGGGTTCAGGTTCTTCGAACCGGTGTATGTGAAGGGCCGGCGGCTCCGCGTGGGAGCCGAAGCCGGCTGGCATCACGATCGCTACCAGGTCGACGCCGAATGGCTGCAGCTCCGTGACGAGCGCCGCGGTCAGGGTCTCGGCGACCTGGACCTCTCGGACGCGGTGGCCAAGGGGTGGTATGTCAGCGGGGCAGGGTTCGTGTATCGCGGGACGCGCCGGCCGTCTGGCCGCCGCCCGTTCTTCGATCGCGGCACCGGCGATTTCGAGCTCGCCGCCCGAATCGAGCAGATTGACTTCGGCAGCGCGGGGCACGGCGACCTGCCGTTTCGCCAGCCGCGAGCCGAGCATCTGTTCGAGAGCCGGGTGCGCGCCGCCACACTCGGCGTCAACTGGCATCTGAATCGCTGGGTGAAGATGCTGTCGGACCTGAGCCGCGAGAGCTTCAGTTATCCCGAGCGCCGGCCGCATACGAATCGGGATCACGAGTGGCGCTGGGCTATCAGGCTACAGTGGGCGATGTAAGGAGCGGGCTTTGCACGATCGACATCAGGTGATCCACCTCGCGAACCCGCCGGAGGCCGCGCCGGTCGATGCGACGACGGTCGAGCAGGCGAAGCAACGGCTGAAGGAACAGAAGCGGATGGACGCCACGCGGCCGCTCGATTCGTGGGAGCGGTACCGGGCGCTCAACGACGCGATGGACGAGGCCTACGAGCTCGTTGACATCGCGAATCGAGAGGCCCGCTTCGCCGTCATCATCATGGGCGCGCTCAACGCGGCGCTGTATGTGATCGGAACGCGCACCGACGCCGTCAAGATGATCCCCCAAGGCATGCGGCCGTGGATGGCTGCGGCCTTCGTGGCCTACGGCGCCGTCTCCTTGCATTTCTTCATCGCCGCGATCGAGACGCTCCGGCCGCGACGGTTTCGTCCGAGACTGAGCCCGCCGGAGGACGGCACCGCCGAAAATTACCCGGCAGGCGTCCGATATTACGAGGATGTCGTGCTCCGAGACGCCGACAACCATTGGCAGGCCTGGCGCGAGGTGCACATCGGTCAGCTCAACGCGGAGCTGGCCGTCCAGGTCCACAGCCTCTGCTTGAAGAACAGGGCGAAACACGCCGCGCTCCGCCGGCTTTACGACGGCCTGCGCATCCTGACGCTGATCGTCGCGGCGCTCCTGATGTTGATCGGCTTCTTCGAATTCCGCTAAGTGGTCCGCGCCCGACTCAAGGGGCGGGCACCACGAGTGACACACTACGTCCCGGACGCCGGCAGCGAGGTATAGGCCGCCATCGCGATCTTCCACTCGTCCTCGCCTTCCTTGACCAGCGTGAAGTAGTCAACCCCCATCGACTGTGTCTTGCCGTCCCTGACGACGCGGAAGGCGGCGCGCAGGTGGGCAAGATGACCGCTCTCGACCGTTACCGAGATGTTCGACAGCGGCTCCTCGAACGTCTGGGCGTTCGTGGCCCGCCGAAGGCCGGCCAACCACTCCTCGGCCGTCTGATACGTCGGCGTGAAGGCCCCCGCCCGCTGCCGTACGATCACCAGAATCGCCTTGTCGGCGAAGAACCGCGGCAGCTTCTCGATGTCCCGCTGACCAAGAACCCGCAGAAACTCCTCGACCGTCTGCTGAACCGCCGACCGATCGGCCGCCGGATCCGGCTTCGACTGCGGCGGCTGGCCCGAGAGGGCCGGCGACATCAAGAGTGACAAAGCCAGCGTGATCCCGAAAAGATACGACTTGAGCATGAGTCCTCCGTAATTGGCTGATGGCTCATGACCACGCGAGTCTTGCCTGAGCCCGGAGCCGTGAGCCCTGAGCCTATCTGTTCATCCAGACGTCTCGTTCGACGGTCACGGTCTTCGTCAGCTCCTTTCCTCCCGCCGACAGCTTGACGAGATAGGTGCCAGGCGCCGCGGCTGGCCCGTCGGGGCCTCCGCCCGCCGCGCCACCTCCGCCGCCGCCGCCGTGGCCACCCCGCCCTTGCGGCGGCGCGTTTTCCCTCAGATCCCAGCGGACCCGGTTGATCCCCGCGTCGTTTGTCCCGGCGAGCGTCCGGACAACACGTCCATTAATGTCGGAGACAGTGATGCGCACGTCTCCGGATACTGGCGCCCGGAGGTAGTAGTGGATGTAGGTGCCGGGACCTGGGTTCTCGCCACGGAAATGCTTGGCGGCGTAGGCGGGCCGATTAAGCGCGATATCGGTGTGCCACTCGGTTCCCGCCCTGATGTCGAATAACTCGATGTCAGGCGGCGCGGTCCCATTTCCCGTACCGCCCTGCTGCGAGGTCGTCTCTCGACGCAGCATCGGCGAGCCCCACTGTTGGAGCGGCGTGATGTCATCCAGCACCCAGATGCTTCGGCCGTGGGTGCCGACAACGAGGTCGTTGTCGCGCGGATGGACCAGCACGTCGTCGATCCGAACCGTGGGAAGCCCGGTCGAAAAGCGCTTCCACTGCGCGCCTCGATCGAGAGAGATGTAGAGGCCGAACTCGGTCCCGACATACAAGAGGTTCGGGTTCCGAGGATCCTCGCGGATGACGTTGACGTTGCCCGCGGCTGCCAGGTTGCCCGCCAGCGACTGGAAGGTCGCCCCGAAGTCGCGCGTCACGTAGAGGTACGGCTTCAGGTCATCGAAGCGATGGTTGTCAAAGCTGACGTAGCAGGTGCCTGCCTCGCCATGCGACGGTTCCACCCGGGAGACCTTCCCCCGTTCAGGCGCGTCGGCGATCCGGTGCGTCACGTTGTTCCAGGTCGCGCCGCCATCCCGCGAGAGCTGCACGTACCCGTCGTCGGTCCCGATCCACAGCACGCCTGGCAAGGCCGGCGATTCCGCAATGGTCGTGATGTTCGAGTAACTCGACGTGCCGTCGTGCTTCGAGTGCATCGGCATGTCACCGCGGACGTCCATGATCGACAGCGTGTTGCGGTCGATCTGCCGCGTGAGGTCCGGAGTGGCTGTCCACGTATCGCCGCGGTCGACCGACTTGAAGAGCCGGTTCCCACCGACGTAGATCGTGCGGGGGTTGTGCGGCGAGAGGTGAATCGGCATCGTCCAGTTGAAGCGATACTGCTGGCCCGCGGGCGGCTCCGGCACGATGTTGGCGGTCGCCGGCTGCTGACCGCCACCGCCGCGTCCCCCCTGGCCGGGTTGTGGCCGCGCGCGCGGGCGGATGCTGACCCCGACGCCCGTTCGCAGATCGAGCCGGGTGATGTTGCCGTCCTGCGACTCGGTGTACACGGTTGTGTAGTCGGTGGGATCGATCGCCGCGTACATGCCGTCGCCACTGTTGATGCGGTACCAATCCGGATTGATGATGGGACCCGGATTCCGCGTCTGGCTCGGGCCGCACGAGCTCCCGTTGTCCTGAAGACCGCCGCAGACGAAGTACGGCTTTCGCATGTCGACGGCGATCCCGTAGAACTGGCCGACCGCCATCGTGTTGATGTCCTCCCACGTCGCAGCCTGATCGTAGCTCACGTCGAGCCCGCCGTCGTTTCCGACGAGCAGATGCTGGCTGTTCTTCGGATCGATCCAGAGCGCGTGATGATCGCCGTGCCCGAGGCCTTCGACGACAGCGAACGTCTTCCCCGCGTCGGTGGATTTGTGAAACGGTCCGCCCAGCGTGTAGACGATCTGGTCGTTCGTCGGGTCGCAGCGGACCTGACTGTAGTACATCGGGCGGTTGTTGTTGTTGCTCGTGATCCGCCACGTCTTGCCTTTGTCATCCGAGCGCCAGATGCCGGACCGCTTCGGATCGGGCGGCGCAGGGGCCTGCGGCGGCTGGCCGGCCGGTGCGGCCTCCGGTGGAGGCTCCCCTCCGCCGCCGCCGCGCTTCTCCACTTCGATCTGCGCGTAGATGACGGCAGGCTTGGCGCGACACACGTCGATGCCAATACGCCCAAGCTGCCCTTCGGGCAGACCATTGCCTTCGAGCCTGGTCCAGGTCTTCCCCGCGTCCACCGTCTTCCAGATCCCGCTGCCCTGACCGCCGCCGTTCATGCCCCACGCGGCGCGGCGGCGCTGATACGAGGCGGCATACAATGTCCGGCTGTCCAGCGAATCCATCACGATGTCGGTGAAGCCGGTGTGCTCGTCGACGAACTTCACCTTCGCCCAGGTCTTGCCGCCGTCGATCGTTTTGAAGATGCCGCGGTCGCCGTTGGGACCGAACAGGTGGCCCAGCGCTGCCACGTAGACAATGGTCGGATCCTTCGGATCGATGACGATGCGGCCGATCGTCTGCGTTTCTTTCAGGCCCACGTTCGTGAACGTTTTCCCGCCGTCGGTCGACCTGTAGACGCCGTCGCCGAACGTCGAGCTCTGGCGGTTGTTCGGCTCGCGCTGCCGACCCAGACGATGTCCGGGTTCGACTGGCTCACGGCGATGTCGCCGATCGAGGAGACCGGATACGTTTCGAAGATCGGCGTAAACGTCGTCCCGTTGTTGACCGTCTTCCAGACGCCGCTCGTGGCGAAGCCGAGGTAGTAAGTGCTCGGATTGCTCTCGACGACGGCGATGTCGTCCAACCGGCCGCCCATGTGGGCGGGACCAATAGATCGAAAGCGGAACGCTTTGAGCAGCGGATCGTCGGATTGGTTGATCGGCGTCTGCGGGCTGGGCTGCGGCGCCTGCGCGAGCAGAGCCGTCGATATGAGCACGACGATCAGCGAGAGAGGCGACCAAACCCGTGCGCGCATGGCGAACCTTCCTCTATCAACATTCACGAGGTTCGTTTTCGGCTCCGACTCCCGAATCCCGACCCCCGAATCCCGTCCTGGGATTCGTCAGTACGCAACCACGTAGCTGTCCCCCGTCGGGCTCACCCCTCCCATCAGCACGCCGGTCCGCGGGTGAATGAAGATCGCCTTGACCGACCCCACGCCGCGCGAGTTCCGGACGTCCAGCTTGTGTCCGAGCTGCGCCAGCGCCTGCTTCACGTGTTCGGGCAGCATGGCGGGCGTCAACAGCCGCCCTGTCGCTTCGTGCGGATCGTACGAGCTCTTGAAGCTCTCGCTGATCACCGTCGGCTGCTCGAGCGCCTCCTGGACGGACATCCCGAACTCGACGAGGTTCAGGAAGAACTGGAGCTGTGTCTGCGGCTGCGTGTCAGCGCCGGGCGTGCCGAAGACGACGTAGGGCTTGCCGTCTTTCACGGCCAGCGCGGGATTGATCGTCTGACGCACACGCTTTCCCGGCTGCAGCGCATTCACATCGTCCGGCTCGAGCCAGAAGTACCGCATCCGGTCGTTCAAGAGGAATCCGTTCCCTTCGACGACCATGCCGCTGCCGAACCCGCTCAGCAAGCTCGACGTGATCGAGACCATGTTGCGGTCCTTGTCGACGACCGCAAGGTATGTCGTGAGGTTGAGGAACTCGTCCGGATCGAACGCTCCGACGGTTGTGGGCATCGACCGAGGCGACGCGTAGGCCGGCTGCGAGGTCGTCGTCGGCCGTCGCGGATCGCCCGGAGCCGCCTCGCCTTCGATCGCGCGCTTCGGATCGATGAGCGCGCGCCGCGCCGCCGCGTACTCCTTCGAGAGCATCTCCTTCACGGGCATGTTGGGCGTAAATTTCGGATCGGCGATGTACTTGTTGCGATCCGCGAACGAGAGCTTCAGCGCCTCCGTCACGACATGGAGGTACGGCGCGCTGTCGTGGCCCATGTAGCGGAGATTAAACCCTTCGAGGATGTTGAGCGCCTCGAGCATCACGATCCCCTGTGAGTTCGGCGGGCACTCGTAGACGTCGATTCCACGGTAGTTGACTTTGATCGGCGCGTCTTCGTACGGCGCGTAGCTCGCGAGATCCGCCTCGGTGATGATGCCGCCGTTCGCCTTCAGGTAGTCGCCCGTGTTCTTCGCGACCGGGCCCTTGTAATAGCCGTCCGCGCCGCCGGCGCCGATGGCGCGCAGCGTGCGCGCCAGATCCTTGTTCACGACGACGTCGCCGGCCTGGAGCGGCCTGTCGCCTTTGAACCAGACCTTTTTCGTCGACTCGAACTTCGCCAGCTTGGCGCGGCTCCCGGCGAGACCGCGCGCAAGGTTCTCGCTGATCGGGAACCCTTCCTCGGCCATCTCGACGGCCGGCGCGAGCACGTCAGCCAGCGACTTGGTGCCGTACTTCTGCAGCGCCAGCGCCGCACCGCCGACCGCGCCCGGAATCTGCACTGTCAGGGGCCCGTCCTGCGGAATCCCGCCTTTGGATTTGTAAAAGTCGATCGTCGCCGCCTTTGGGGCGAAGCCGGACCCGTTGATGAACTTCACCTCGTTGGTCTTCGCCAGGTAGACGAGCACAAACATGTCGGCGCCGAGCCCGGTCATGGCCGGCTCGACTTGCCCCTGAACCGCCCAGGTCGCGATAGCCGCGTCGACGGCGTTTCCGCCGGCTCTCAAAATCCGCATGCCGGCTTCGGCGGCGAGCGGATGTCCCGCGGCCACCATGCCGTGCTTCGACACAACGGTCGGCCGCCACGATTCCTGCGCCGTCGTCGGCGCGAGCTGCGCGACCAGCAGGAGCACCGCGATGGCGAGCAGAATCCTCCGGGCCATGTTTCACCTCCAAGTGTGGCCGGATGATAGCACTTCAAACAGGGATCAGGGATCGGGGATCAGGGATCAGGGACTAGGGAGTCGGAGCTCGGGAAAGACGGGGCTTGGTGCCCGACGGCTTTGGGCTCAAGACTTTTCGTGAGTCTTGAGCCCTGAGCCATAAGGCTACAGCTCGCCCAAGGTCTTCTCCGTAATGAGCTTCCACAACCGCGGGGGCACTGCCCGATCGAGCTCGATGAGATACAGCTCGTCGTTGGCCTGCGAAATGGTGTTCGCCTGCTCCAGCGTGAGGCCGAGGAGGGCACGGAGAATCATCTTATTCGTGACGCCGTGACCGACGATAAGCAGCGTGCCGGAGGCGTGCTGCTTCCTGATCGTCGCCAGGGTCGTGCTGATACGCGTCGAAAACTGAGTGAGCGACTCGCCGCCGTCGAGCGAGTCGGCTGGATCCGTGGTTCGCCGCACGTATTCTTGCGTCACGGCGCTGTCGTTGGAGGAGGCACGTGTGGGAGCGCCAGCCGTCGTCGTCGCGGCCACGCGTAGGCCTTCGAACTTCCCGAGCTTCCGCTCATTCAGCCCCGCGAGGCTCGTGAGCGGCACGCTGCCGTGGACGATTTCGGCTGTCTCGCGACTCCGGCTGAGCGCGCTGCTGTAGACGGCGTCGAGTTGGAGGCCCGTCAAGCGCTTTGCGAGCTCTCGGGCCTGCTGGCGGCCGGTGTCGTTCAGGTGGGTGTCAGTGCTCCCCTGCAGGCGGCCTTCCACGTTCCAGTCGGTCTGGCCGTGTCGGGCGAGATAGATGCGCAGCGTGGCCCCGCGCTGCGCGGAGGTCAGGTGGACGAGCAACAGGCTCAGGCCGAGCGCGACGGCCGTACATGTGCGGAGGAAATGGCGACGAGACATCAGATACCTCGCGGATTAGTGGATTGTCAGAGCAGCGCCACGCGTGTGCCGACGATGTCATCGTCGGACCACAAAATCAAGACAGCCAGATCGGCGCGTCAGACTGACTGCAACCGGCTGGTGAAGCCGTCCACGCGGTCGAGGTTCCCCTCGCCTCTAATTCGTCGCCCTCCGGTATGATCGACGTTGAGCGGCGCGCTGACGTATTCAAAGCGCGGGCGCGAGCGACCCGCCTCCGCTCTTTGAGCTTCCGCCTTCGCTGAAGCTACGGCGGACCGCCGAGGCCTTGGCGGAGGCTGGTCGGCGGGCAAGGCGGCCTGTCCGCCGTAGCCTTGGCGAAGGCGGGTGGCAGGTCGTGGGGGTGGGGCTCCACGAAGTGACCCACTAAGCGGATCGTTGTCCAAAGCCAGCGCCGCGAGCGCGAGCGAGCGGTGGCAGGTCGTGGGGGTGGGGCCCCACGAAGTGACCCACTAAGCGGATCGTTGTCCCAAGCCAGCGCCGCGAGCGCGAGCGAGCGGTGGCAGGTCGTGGGGGTGGGGCCCCACGACATACCAAAAAATGGAACGGCACAAGAAACTCGCGGTTCTGGTGGGCGGCGGGCCTGCGCCGGGCATCAACAGCGTCATCAGCGCCGCGACGATCCGGGCGGAGCTCGAAGGCGTCGAGGTCGTCGGGATCCGCGACGGCTTCGAGTGGATCATGCAGGGTGACATCGATCACATCGCCCCGCTGACAATCACCGGCGTCAGCCGGATTCACTTCCGCGGCGGATCGCACATCGGCATCTCGCGCGCCAATCCAACACTCGATCCGGTACATCTCGAACACGCCGTCACGTCCCTCCTGCGTCTCAACGTGTCGCAGCTCATCACCATCGGGGGCGACGACACGATGTACTCGGCCATGAAGCTCGAGGAGAAAGCCGCCGGCCGCATCCGCGTCGTTCACGTGCCGAAGACGATCGACAACGATCTCGATCTGCCGCCCTACGTCGACACGTTCGGGTTTCAGACCGCCCGCCACTACGGCGTCGACATCGTCAAGAACCTGATGGTCGACGCCAAGACGACGTCGCGGTGGTATTTCGTGATTGCGATGGGGCGCAAGGCGGGACACCTCGCGCTCGGGATCGGCAAAGCGGCGGGCGCCACCCTGACGCTGATTCCGGAGGAGTTCGCGGGCGGGCCCATCCGTCTGAAGACGATTGTCGACACGCTCGTCGGCGCGATCATCAAGCGCCTGAGCTATGGCCGGCGCGACGGCATCGCGATGATCGCCGAAGGGCTCGTGCTCGACATCGACCCGGAGGATCTCGCCCGGATCGAGGAGGTGGAGCGTGACGCCCACGGCCACCTCCGCATCGCCGAGGTGAACATCGGCGAAATCCTCAAGGCCGAGGTGATCAAGCGGCTGCGCGAGTTCGGCCTCAAGACGACCATCGTGGCCAAGAACATCGGCTACGAACTGCGCTGCGCGGACCCCGTGCCATTCGACATGGAGTACACGCGGGACCTGGGCTACTGCGCGGCGAAGTACCTGTTGTCAGGCGGGAACGCGGTGGTGGTCTCGATGCAAGCCGGCCGATTCGTGCCGATTCCCTTTAGTGCCTTGTGTGATGACGTGAGCGGCTGCATGCGTATCCGGCTGGTCGATATCCACTCGACGCGCTATGCCATCGCGCGCCGCTACATGATCCGGTTGCGCCGCGACGACTTCGACGACCCCCACGAGCTGGCGAAGTTCGCCGCGACCGCCGGCATCTCCCTGCAGGAGTTCCGGACACAGTTCGAGTACCTGATCTCGGAGGAGCCGCCGCCGCTCGAGGTCACCGCGGCCGGCGAACTGCTCGAGGAGCCGCAGGCGACCATTGAACCCAGGCGGCCCGGCTAGTGGCCTCTCCCCATGAAACGTCAAGCGGCTCGTGCGGGTGGCCGTGAACGGGCGCCCGACCGGCCGTGCAAGGGCACACCCGTGACACGTGTTTTTGCCCGAGCACCCGGTCGGGTTGTTCGCGGACAGCGCCTGCCTTCGGGCGCTCGACGTTTCATGAGGACGCTCGACTGGTGGCGTGTCTCCGCGCCCGGGCATCAGGAGGCGACGAGCTCCTGGCCGGCAGCGCGAAGGCCACGATGCTGCTGCCGGACGGTGCGCCGTTCTTTCCGCCCCCGCAGACGATCGCGACGTACTGGCGTCCGTTCACCTGATAGGTCGACGGCGTCGCGTTGCCCGCCGCCGGCAGCGTGGTTTCCCAGATAAGCTTCCCGGTGAGCTTGTCGTACGCGCGAAACTTCTTGTCGAAATTCGTCGCCCCGATGAACAACAGGCCGCCCGCCGTCACAACCGGACCTCCATAGTTGTCGCTGCCGGTGTTCGTCAGGCCCTTCGCCGCGAGATCCGGGAATTCACCGAAGGGAACCTTCCAGCGGATCGTGCCGGCGTTCAGATCGATCGCGTTGAGGGTGCCCCACGGCGGCGTGATGGCGGGATAGCCGTCGGGATCGAGAAAGATGCTTTCGCCATCGCTGCGGTATTTCAACCAGTTCGGATCGTTCTTGAGGTTCGGGTCGGCGCCTTTGTCACGACCGGTCACGAGGAATTCGACCAGGTCATTGACGTTGCGGCTACCCATGTCCGGGAACCCCGGCATCTGCCCGGTGCCTTGTCGGATGATCGTGGCGATCTCCTCGCGCGAACGCCGATCGCCCACCCCGATGAGCGACGGCACGGCCGGGCTCCCTTGCCGATCCTCGCGGTGGCACGTCGCGCACTTGCTGTTGTAGAGCGCGGTGTCGTTGTTCGGGATGAGGCGGATGATCCAGGGCATCTCGTTCGAGTTGACGTTCCTCCGTCAGCCCTTGCCGCGCGAACGGAGGCGGCTTGACCGGATACGGCTGCAGATCGGCGAGCTGCTCGCCGTCAACGGTCGAGGCCGGAACCTTCCGGTTCTCGATCGGGAACAGCGGCTCGCCCGTGCGCCGATCGCTGACATTCATCCGCTCGGCCGGCCGATCCAAGCCCTCGCGCAGATCGATGCGCCCGTCAACGCCGAAGGATGTGATCGGCTGTCCCGTCCGCTTGTTCAGCGCGAGCAGAAAGTTGCGATAGCTGACCAGGACCCGATCGTTGTGCACCGTCACGCCGCGGTGGCGGAACCGGGTCCGCGTCCCGCTGCCGCCGCTCGGATCGAAGGTCCAGAGCTCGTTGCCCGTCTCCGCGTTCAGCGCGACCACCTGCATCGTCGGTGTCGTGGCATAGAGCACTCCAGAGACGACGATCGGGTTGCTCTGCATCTCGGAGCCTTTGAAGGCGTCGTGCGAGTCGTACGTCCACGCGACCTGCAGCCGCGAGACGTTGTCCCGATTGATTTGATTCAGGCCCGAATAGCGGATGTTGTCGACGCCACCGTTCCTGGGCCAGTCCGCATCGCGGTCGGGGGCGAGCGCGAACGCCAAAGAGGCGAGGACGATCAGCATGAGGCCCGACGTCGTCAGCTTCGACATGCGCGGATTCTAACGCAGGGGGCGGGTGACCCATCGCAAAAAGTCTGTTCGGGTTCTCGGCGTGCGTGTTCCTGATCCTCGGCGCCGGTCTCGCCGACGCTCCGAAGCCGACGCGGATCAACAGAGCGATCGAGCTGTTGGAGCAGGGTCAGCCCATCTACTACACCGGATCACACGAAGGCACGGAAGGCAGCTTCGAGCAGGGCATGAAGGACGCCCAGACCTGGGCGGACTACATTAGCTACGACATGGAGCACGCGCCTTTCGACGTCAAGGGACTGGCCGACTACATGCGCGGGCTGGCGAAGGGAGGGCCGACCAAGACTGGGCATCGCACTCCGGCCGTGATCGTCAACGTGCCCGTCAATGGCACCGACGAAGCGACGGTGCGCGCCAACGCCTGGATGTTCCACCAGGTGCTGGCCACCGGCGTCCACGGCGTGTTGCTCTGCCACGCGGATTCGCCGGGAGCCGTCAGAGCATTCGTGGAAGCGATCCGCTTCCCGACGCACAAGCAAGGCGTCGGCAGCGGCATCAGCGAGGGCCGGCGCGGCGCTCACGGCTCACCCACTGCGGCGCGGATCTGGGGAATCTCGGCGGACGACTACGTCGAGAAAGCGGACGCCTGGCCCCTCAACCCGAACGGCGAGCTTCTGCTCGGGCTGAAGCTGGAAGACAAACACGCGCTCGCGAATGCGGAGGAGAACGTCAAGGTTCCTGGTATCGCCTTCGCCGAGTGGGGACCCGGTGACATGGCGCTGTCGCTCGGCGTCCGCCGCGGACCTGGTCCCATGCCCGCCGCGCTGCAACAGGCGCGCGCGAGGGTGTTGGCGGCCACCAAGGCGAGCAAGATCTTTTTCCTGAACTCGGTCTCCCCCGACAACGTTGTCGACATGATCAAGGAGGGCGTCATGATCGGCTCCGGTGGACAACAGGCTGCCGAGATCGGTCGCAAGTACACCAAGCGGGAGATGCCTTGGTAGCCGCGGCGGAGGTTGCTCAGCCAGGCCCAGGGCCCCGATACGAATGTTGTCACCTCGTGTCTGTCGATGAGGAACGGATCGAGCCCGAGGTCGCAGATTCGTCGCGATGAAACTGGTTGGCGGGCATCCCGGATCGCATAGTCGCCGCCCCGCGCCACCAAGACCTCTTGTTCGTCGTCCACATGTGGATGACGATAGCTATAGCTTTCAACATTCCGGGGTGACCCGTGCGGACCGTGCAGATGACCCTCGAGCCGGCGCTCGTGGACCGCGTGGATCGGGTGGCCCGGCGGCTGGGCCTCTC
>JACOUA010000037.1 GCA_016178075.1 Acidobacteriota bacterium | reverse complement strand
GACGAGTACTTCGACTACTACCGCGACTACCACGCATTCTGGAAGCTGTACGGGATGGATCTCCCGGATCCCGCCTTGCGGAAGTTGTATTACCAGAACGCGCTGAGGGTCACGCCGGGGCTGCCGAAGATCGGCTGGCCCACTAGCGGGTAGCCGTCTGTGCTGGTCACCGTCGTGAGTGGCCAGCTGCACTGGCACACGTCGCCCATCACTGGGCAGACGGCTAACGAAGGTCAGGCGGCAGCAGAACCGCGGTGACGACAAGCTCCTGGGGGCCGGTCGGCTTCATGACGGGCGGCGCGTTCTTCGCCCACCACAGGCTCATATGCACGCGCTCGACACCGGGTGTCGGAACGCTGCCCGTGTAGGTCCACTCCGCGAGAGTCGGGCGAGTCCTCGCGAGGACGTGTCCGTGATCGCTTGAGAACGACACAGTGCCTGGCCTCCAGCCGAACCGGTGCGTCGTCAGGGTTCCGATCGTCGCCGTTTGGAAGCGAAAGCCTCGACGCGCGAATGGGTAGACCTGACACGTCCGCTCGTCGAGTGTCCCGAACGGTTGAATGCCGTACTGCGTGTTTGGCACGTTGACGCATCCCCACCGTGAGAACTCGATGTCGATCTCGCGATCGTCAGTTTCGTACGTGAACAGGGCAGCGACGACGGACGGGTCAAGCTGATCGACACGGCTGGCCAAGAAGAACGCGTAGTCCCCGTATCCGAACGATTCTTCGGAGCAGACCTCCGCCGAATACCACCGCCCGTTGCGCTCGGTCATCCTTAAATGGAGCTGGCCCTGCTCGTCGAGCCAGACGTTGTCAGGGCTGTCCGACCAGTAGTTGGCGCGCGGACCCATGGCGTAGTCGGTGCGCTTCACGAACCACCGGTGGCCCTGGTGATCGCCTCCGTTGGATTGGCCCCCTCGATGATCGTCTCAAAGGTCATCTCATACAGGCCCGCGCGTGCGACGTCCGGGACGATCGTCTGGTAGACGCCGGTGCCTTCGGGTAAATCGATGTCGGTCGTGAATCCCGTCAGGCCGTCTTGCACGTGCGCACGAGAGCCGTCAACCGGCGTGCCGGCCGCGTCGAGGAGGGCGATGCGATAGGCGAGTGGCCAGCCAGGTTTGAGATCCTCACACAGGGAGCCGTCCGTGCAGCGGTTGATGGGGTCGACGCGCAGCGAGAGTGGGAACGAAGAAGCGGCGACGACCGGATCCCACGGGGTCTCAGTCGGCCCCGGCAGCAGCATCGAGGCACAAAACACCCCGACGGCCAGCAGCCGCCGCCGCACGCGGTGGATCGACGAGGAGCGAGTGGAAGCGTTCCGCGAGTTGGCCAGACTTGCACGAAGCAGCACGGACCGTGCCGGGCCTGCATCGCGCAGATTTGGGCGCTTTTCGGTGGGATCGCGCGAACGAGTGCAACAGCTTCTGTGGAGTCGGGGAACTCGCAGAGCCAAAGATCTGCGCCACCGGATTGATGAGCGGTTTGGTCCCGTTTCAGGCGTTATGGTCGGGGGCTGCGACGAGTGCGCGGGACTACACCAGCAGCATCCGCATCGGCTGCAGCTCGCGTGTAAACGGGTTGAGCACCAGTCCGAGAATCTCGAGCGTCACGACGCCAAGGAGCGCTTCGTCGCCCGGGGCCCCGAGGATGACCGGCGTGTGGGACTCGCCTTGGGGCAAGGTGATGTGACATTCTCCGACGTCACGCGCGATCGTGAATCCATCCGCCAGCGTGAAGGTGACAGACCGCTTCGGCGTCAGACCGATGTCCCGCCAGGTTCCCTGGGGCAGCAGCGTGTAGGTCGCGCCACTGTCGACGAGAAAGCGCACGCTGGCGCTCCGTCCCTCGGGCCCCCGCACGCTGCCATCGATGTAGGTCATGCCCATTTGAGATGTGTCGCGCGAACGTCCGAAAACGATGATACCCCAACCACCCGCCGAAGCGGTGCCTGAGCTCCGGCTTCTTCATCTTGCAGAGGGTATACTCGCCGCACTGGGAGTCACCATGCCACTGACTTGCGATGGTCAGCTGCTCGTCGCCTCCACCGTGGCCGCCGTGTTGTGGGCCGCGACGCCGGCGAGCCTGCAACAGCTTCCGCCGTTTCGCGTCGAGGAAACCACGATCGCCAAGATCCACGACCGACTGCAGGCGAAGCAGATCACCTGCCGGAGCCTCGTCGAGCAGTACCTGCGCCGGATCGAGGCGTACGACAAGAACGGGGCCGCCATCAACGCCATCGTGGTCGTCAATCCCAAGGCCCTCGAAGTCGCCGACGATCTCGATCGCCGCTTTGCGCAGAGCGGGATCACGGGGCCGCTCCATTGCATCCCGGTGATCGTCAAGGACAACTTCGACACCAAAGATCTGCCGACGACAGCGGGGTCGCTGTCGCTGCAGGGATTCGTGCCCCCAAACGACGCGTTTCAAGTCAAGCGCATCCGCAACGCCGGAGCCATCGTCCTCGCGAAGTCGAACATGGCCGAGTTCGCCTTCAGCCCCTACGAGACCGTCAGCTCGATTCTTCCCGGGTACACGCGAAACCCGTACGCGCTCGATCGCGTCACCGCGGGATCGAGCGGGGGGACGGCGGCCGCGGTGGCCGCGAACTTCGGGGCCGTCGGCCTCGGCAGTGACACGGGGAACTCGATCCGAGGTCCGTCCTCGCATCAGAGCCTGGCCGGCATCCGATCGACGATGGGGCTGACGAGCCGGGGCGGGGTCGTCCCGCTCAGCCTCACCGCGGACATCGCGGGGCCGATCGCGCGGTCGGTCGAGGACGCGGTCGCGGTGTTTCAGGTCATCGCGGGCGAGGATCCCGACGACCCGGTCACCCGAGACGCCCGGGCTCACATGCCCGTGAGCTACCTCGCGTCGCTGAAGCCGGAGGGGTTGACGGGCGCCCGCATCGGTGTTCTGCGACAGGCCTACGAGCGCGAGACGACCGACGCCGAAGTCGTGCAGGTGTTCCGCGCGGCGCTGACCGACATGACGCGTGCCGGCGCGCAAGTCATCGACCCGGCAACCGTCGAGGGCCTGGACGAGATGCGCCACCAGCAATCCGGAGCGTGCGCGCCGTTCAAGTCCGACCTCAACGGCTACCTGGCGGCACATCCGAACGCGCCGGTGCACTCGCTGGAGGAAATCATCAAGTCAGGACGCTTTCACCCGTCGATTCAGCGCAGGCTGGAGCAGTCGCAGACGGCGGAGGCCGCCTCTGATCTCAGCGAAGGATGCCGGTCACGCGACCGATTTCGTGAGCGGCTGCGGACGGCCGTGTTGAAGCTGATGGACGATCAGAAGCTGGATGCGCTCGTGTACCCGACCTGGAGCAATCCCCCCAGGCTCATCGGCGACCTGAATACGCCCCACGGCGACAACAGCCAGCTCTTTTCACCGAGCACCGGGTTTCCGGCGATCAACGTGCCGATGGGGTACACGCGCGGAGGGATGCTGCCGGCGGGGTTGACGATTTATGGCCGGCCGTGGGACGAGCCCAAGCTCTTCCGGGTCGCGTACGCCTACGAGCAGGCGACGCGCCATCGCCGGCCGCCCTCGACGGTCCCGCCGTTGAAGTGAGAAGTACGAAGGGAGACCTGAGAAGCCTTCTCACTTCTCACTTCTCTCTTCGGCCCCTTCCTTTGTCGATTCTTTGAAGTTCCGGATGCCTTTCCCGATCCCGCGACCGATCTCCGGCAGGCGGTTGGCGCCGAAGATCAGGATCACGATGAACAGGATGACGATCATCTCCGGCAAACCGAGACGACCAAACACAGGACACTCCTTTGCGGCCGAGGCCGCTGCGGCTCGGATTCCAAGCCATGTTACCACAGCTGCTTGGGGCTCCCGCCGGGCCCGAGTGGGGTAGTGGGTCAGTTTGGTGTGAAGCCCCGCTCCCACCCCAACGCGCTGGAGAAACGCGCGTCGGGGACCCCGGGTTGAGGCCGCGCGAGCACAGTTCTGGAAAAACGCGCCGCAGGCTAGACCGCCGCGCAGGTCAGAACTTGACCTGCGCGGGTCGCTGAACGCGAGGCCGAAGGCGTGGTTTTCCGCGCGGCCGAACGGGGCGAGCACCAAACTGACCCACTACCCCGGCGGCGGCCCGGCACCGACGTCCAGGGGCTGTTATAGTAGCCGCCCATATCAACCGTGCGGCTTCCGATCGTCAAAACCCACGCCTACGGCAACGACTTCCTGCTCGCGCGCGAGGAGGACGCGGCCCCCTTCGACGCCGCCGGGCTGGCGCGCCTTGTCTGCGAGCGCCACACCGGCATCGGGGCGGATGGGCTGATCCTGTATCGCCCCTCGTCCCTGGGAGCAACGATGCGGCTCTTCAACGCCGACGGGAGCTTCGCGGAGGTGTCGGGCAATGGCGTGAGGTGCCTGGCGACGCTGCTGATGCAGGATCGGCCACAGCCGGAGAAGGGCACGGCGCTCACGATCGAAACGGATGGGGGAACCAAGCGGTTATGGTTCCTCGACGTGGACGGCACCCGCTACCAGTTTCGCGCCGAGATGGGTCCGCCGGAGGCGATTCAGCAGGTCGACCTCGATCTTGGGGCGATCACGGTCCGCGCGACGACGCTCCGTGTCGGGAATCCTCAGTGCGTGGTCCTCGAACGCGAGCTCGACGAGCGTCGTCTTTTGTCCCTCGGACCGCTTATTGCCCAGCACTCGCGTTTCCCGGCGGGTACCAACGTCGAGTTCGCAAAGGTCGCGCGGCCTGACCGTGTGGAGATCCTGATCTGGGAGCGCGGTGTCGGCCCGACCCGCGCCTCGGGCACGGGCGCGTGCGCCGCGGCGGTGGCCGCCGCCTCGCACGGGAACGCGTCCCGCAGCGTGGACGTCGTTGCGCCCGGCGGAGCACAGCACGTCGAGTGGCAAGACGACGGCCTCTATCTGACGGGCTGGGCCGAAGTCGTCCTGAAAGGCACCTGGTGCGGACCATCCATGAAGCCATCCGGACGGTAGAGACCTACTCGCCGGCCGAAGAACGATTCAACCGCCGGCGCCGGACGGCCGGTCTCTTCCTCGCGCCGGTCGTGTTCCTGACGATCCTCGCGGTTCCGATGTCGGGGCTGGACGCGCCAGCCCACGAGCTGGCCGCGATCTTTGCACTCATGATGGTCCTCTGGGTCTCGGAGGCGCTGCCGCTGCCCGTGACGGCGCTCATCGGTCCGCTCGCCGCAATTGCGCTCGGCATCGCCCCGGCGCGCGCCGCGCTGGCGCCGTTCGCCGATCCGGTCATCTTTCTCTTCATCGGCAGCTTCATGCTGGCCGAAGCCATGTTCGTCCACGGCGTCGACCGGCGCATCGCGTACGCGGCGCTCTCGTCGAGGCTCGTAGGGACGAGCGCGGTGCGGATCCTGGGCGCTTACGGGACGGTCGCGATGCTGCTGTCGATGTGGATCAGCAACACTGCCACTACGGCGATGCTCTTCCCGATCGGATTGTCGATCCTGATGCACTTCTCGCGCGACAGCGGATCGCGACAGGCGGCGACGCCCCGATTCGCCATCGCGATGATGCTGATGACGTCGTTCGCCGCGTCGGTCGGCGGGATCGGGACGCCGGTCGGCACGCCGCCAAACTTGATCGGCCTCGGCATGCTCGAGCGCCTGACCGGCACGCGCGTCTCGTTCGTCCAGTGGATGACGCTGGGCGTGCCAATCGCGCTGGCGCTCTTTGGATTCCTCCTGGTCTACTTCTGGGCCACATGCGCCCGGGGCGTGGCCGTCGCGGAGGGGGGCGCCGAGCTTGTCCGCGAGGAGCTACGGAAGCTTGGGCCGATGACCCGCGGTCAGCGTAACGTGCTCGCGGCCTTTGGTGTCACGGTGCTCCTCTGGATCGCTCCAGGTCTTTTCACGATCGCCGGCGCGGACCAGAGTGCGTTCGCGCGCGCGTACGCGAGCGCGATGCCCGAGGGGGTGGCGGCAATGATGGGCGCGCTGCTGCTGTTCGTGCTGCCGCTCGACTGGAAGGCGAGACGTTTCACGTTGACCTGGGAGGAAGCGGTCAGGATCGATTGGGGGATCGTGCTGCTCTTCGGCGGCGGAATCGCGATGGGGGAGCTGGCCTTCTCGACGGGCCTCGCCGAAGCGATCGGCCGGGGACTGACCTCGCGGCTCCCCGCCCACGACACCGCAACCTTGACGATCCTCTTCACCGGCGCGGCGATCGTGATTTCTGAAGGCACCTCCAACACCGCGTCGGCCACCATGATCGTTCCAATCGCCATCGCAGTCGCCCAGGCATCGGGGGTCCGCCCTATCGAGCCCGCGCTCGGGGCCACACTCGGTGCGAGCATGGGCTTCATGATGCCGATCTCGACGCCCCCGAACGCGATCGTGTACAGCTCGGGCTACGTGCCCATCACCTCGATGATGAAATTCGGGATCGTCCTCGACCTCGTCGGGTTCGTGGTCATCGTGGGGTTCGTGCTGGCGATCGGGCGGTTGTTCTAGAAAGCTGTCAGCGCTCAGCTAGCGCTCTGGACCTCGGCTGAATCGGTTGACGTTGCAGTTTTCGCGCGCCCGGTCTCTCGACGGGTGATCGGTTTCTGCCACGTCGGGCCAGACTCGCCGGGGCGGGACCCCGGCCGCTAGCGTCGTCGCCGCGCGGGTGGAGGCTGCAGCGTGGCCTGGATCTGCGCGATGGCCTGCCGGGCCTCGCGGTCTGCGCTTTTAATAATGATACCGGCCTCCAGATAATCCCCGGCCTGGAGCGCCTTGCGCGCTTTTTGCACGATCCCCTCGACATGATCGAGCGATCGCCTGGGGCCGGCCAGCCTGCCGGCCGGCCCTCGGCCTTCACCCGCCTTGTTGAGAAGTTGCCGGCCAAGAAAGACCGATCGGCTGGCTTCGGCCACGGCCGCCTCCACGCGACTTCTCACCGCCGCTGTTTCGCTGGCGGCCGTCTTGGCGGCGCTTTGCGCGCGATTGTACGCCTCGAGCGCGTGATTCAGCGCGAGGCGATAGTCGCGCTGGGCGACAGCGGCTTCGTACTGTTTCAACGAGTCAACGGCGGCCTGGTAGTCGGCCGGCGCGTATCGCTCGGCCCCCGCCGCCCGTGCGGCGTCGAGCGCCCCCTGCGCCTGGTGGTACTCCTTGAGCGGCGGTTCCCCGCATCCGAGCATCACAAGGACGGGAGCGACCGCCATCCACGCCCGACACGACATTGGCAAGCAGTATACGGCGACAATCGATGGGGACGCGGAGCGAAGTCGTGCGATCGCGTCGATTCGCTCATACAATGAAAGGACCAGGCGCGTGAAAGGCCTTGCGTCCGAGGATCGTCCGCGCGAGAAACTGCTCCGGTTGGGACCGGCCAGCCTGGGCGACAATGAGCTGCTGGCGGTCGTGCTTGGCAGCGGCGTTCGCGCCCGGAACTCGCTCGCGGTCGCCAACGGCGTGCTGGACGCCGCCGGGGGGTTGCACGGCCTCATGCGATCCGGATGGGACGATCTCCGCCGCGTTCCAGGGGTCGGGGCCGCTCGCGCCGCGCAGGTGCTGGCGGCGCTCGAGCTGGGACGCCGCACGTTGGTGCGCCGGCCCGCCGCGCGCGAGCCGATCAAGAGCCCGCGCGATCTCGCGCTGATGCTGCTGCCCCAGTTTGGATCCAAAGCGGTGGAGCATTTTGGAGTCGTGATGCTGGACACCAAGCAACATGTCCTGCGGATTCGGGTCCTCTCGGTGGGGACGCTGGACGCCAGCCTCGTCCATCCGCGCGAGGTCTTTCGCGAGGCCGCGTCGGCGTCAGCGGCCAGCATCGTGCTCTTTCACAATCACCCGTCCGGCGATCCCACGCCAAGCCACGACGATGTGCTGCTGACGAGGCGGCTGGCGACAGCCGGCGAGATCATGGGGATTCCGGTCTACGACCATCTCGTGCTCGGCGACGAGAGCTACGTCAGCCTGCGGGAGAGCGCCGTTCGCTGAGCCGCACACATGGCCAGGGCGATTCTGTATTTCGACTGCTTCTCCGGGGCGTCGGGCGACATGGTGCTCGGCGCGCTCCTCGACGCCGGGCTCCCGATCGACGAGCTGCGCCGGGCATTGGGGAGCTTGCCGCTCGCGGGCGTCGACATCGACGCCGAACGCGTGTCCCGCGGGGGCGTAGCCGCGACGAAGTTCCGCGTCCTGGATGGCTCGGCTCACGGCGCCGATCACGATCGCGGCGATCGTCATCCCGATCATCAGCAACAGCACGATCAGCATCACGCCCACCACACCGGTCATCAACCGCAGCGGCAGTTGCGCGAGATCTTGGAGCTCGTCGATCGATCGGCGTTGTCGCTTCGAGCCAAAGACCGGGCGGGCCGACTGTTCAGGCGATTGGCCGAGGTGGAAGCGGCAATTCACCAGATGCCGGTCGAGCAGGTGCACCTGCACGAAGTCGGTGCCCTCGATTCGATTGTCGATATCGTGGGTGCGGTCCACGGGCTTGAATGGTTCGGCGTCGATCGGATGCTCGCCTCGCCGCTCAACGTCGGAGGCGGCACGGTAAAAACCGCTCACGGTGTGCTGCCCGTTCCAGCGCCGGCGACGCTTCGACTGTTGGAGGGCATGCCGATTTACTCGACCGGCGTCAGCGCTGAGCTCGTGACGCCAACCGGCGCGCTCCTCATCGGAGAGTACGCGCAGTCGTTCGGACCGATTCCACCGATGCGGGTCCGCGCGATCGGCTACGGAGCAGGCGACCGCGACCTCGGCGACCGCCCGAACCTCCTGCGGGTGCTCGTGGGCGAGGAGACGGCCGACCAGGCCGTGCAGCGCGCGGTCGTCATCGAGTTCGAGGTCGACGACATGAATCCGCAGATCTTCGGACCCCTGATGGAGCAGCTGTATGCCGCCGGGGCGTTCGAGGTGTTGTATGCGCCGGTGCAGATGAAGAAGAACCGCCCCGGCACACTCGTCACCGTGGTCGCAGCGCCGTCCACCCGCGACGCCTTGAACACCGTCATCTTTCGCGAGACCACGACGATCGGCGTGCGCTTCCACGAGGTCGACCGCGAATGCCTCGACCGTGTGCTCGTGCCGGTCCAGACCCCGCTCGGCGAGATCCGGTTCAAGCTCGCCCGCCGGGCCGGGGTCCTCGTCAACGCCGCGCCCGAGTTCGACGACTGCGCCCGGATCGCGAGGGAAGCGGGCCTCTCGCTGAAAGAAGTTCAAGCGGCCGCACTGAAGGCATATCTCGACCAGAGGAACGACCTCATCTAGCGGATCGTTGTACCGAGTCGCCGCGAGCGTCAGCGAGCTGTGGCAGGCCGCGGGGCCAACGGGGATCCGGGGGTCCCCGGATCAAACAATGAGCCGCCGCGGAGCCCAGTCGTCGCGCTCGGATGGGCGGAGCGGCCGCCACGGCAAACTAGGCTTTGAACGACATGTCCCGTTTCTATCTAACCACCGCCATCGACTACGTCAACAGCCGGCCGCATCTCGGCACTGCGTACGAGAAGATCACCGCCGACGTGATCGCCCGTTACAAGCGGCTATCGGGGGTCACGACGCGGTTTCTGATGGGGAACGACGAGCACTCGCAGAACGTCTTCCGGCGAGCACGGGAGCTGGGACTCGAGCCGCTCGAGTACTGCAACCGCATGGAGCAGGAGTTCCGCGGCGTCTGGCAGGCGCTCGGGATTTCATTCGACGATTTCATCCGCACGACCGAGCCGCGTCATCGGGTCGGCGTGACCTGGATGGTAGAGCGCATTGCCACCGCGGGCGATCTTTACGAAGGCTTCTACGAGGGCTGGTACTGCGTCTCCTGTGAAGCGTTCAAGCAGGAGAAAGATCTCGTGGACGGGAACTGCCCGATTCACCGCGTGCGGCCGGAGTGGATTCGGGAGCGGAACCACTTCTTCCGTCTGTCGAAGTACCGCGACGCGCTCGTGTCACTCTTCGATCGCCATCCCGAATTCCTGCTGCCCGACGTGCGGCGCAACGAGATCCTGCGCCTGCTGGAAGGCGGGCTCGAGGACATCTCCATCAGCCGGGCGGGGCAGGCCTGGGGCATCCCGCTGCCGACCGATCCGTCGAGCGCCGTGTATGTGTGGTTCGACGCGCTGATCAACTACGCGTCGGCCGTCGGCCTCGGCGACGCACACGACGCGCGGTTCGCGGAGTGGTGGCCGGCGGATCTGCATGTCATCGGCAAGGACATCACCCGGTTCCACACCGTCGTGTGGCCCGCCATGCTGATGAGCGCGGGACTCGAGCTGCCGCGCCAGGTCTTCGGGCACGGATGGGTCCATCTGGGCGGCCAGAAGATGAGCAAGTCGCTTGGCACCACGCTCGATCCGGCCGAGGTCGCCGGGAAGTTCGGCGCCGATCCGCTGCGTCTGTACCTCGTGAAGGAGATTCCGTACGGACAGGACGGCGATTTCACCTGGGAGCGATACGAGGAGCGGTACAACGTCGACCTCGCCAACAACCTCGGGAATCTGGTGAGCCGGGTGGCCGCCATGGTGGACAAGTATCGTGGCGGTCGGCTGGGCGCGCCCGAATCCTCGCCCGACGCGCTCGCGTCCAAAGCGAGCGAGACGGTGCAAGTGTATCGGCGGGCGATGGACGGTTTCGCGCTTCACGAAGCCGCCGCGGCGGCCTTCCGCCTGGTCGACGCCGCCAACGAGTTCATCGCCCAGACGGAGCCCTGGGCGCTGGCGCGCGACCCGGCTCAGGCTGGGCGACTCGACGCGGTCTTGTCGGGCGCGGTCGAGACGGTCCGGATCGCTGCCGTCCTGCTTCTGCCGGTCATGCCTGCTGCGGCAGCCGAAATCCTCGCCCGAATGGGGGAGAATCGACCCCCCGCGAGCCTGCGCCTCGACGAGGACACCACCTGGCGGGTAGAGCCGGAACGCGTCGTGAGCAAGGCCTCCGCGCTCTGGCCGCGAGCAGAGTAGCCATAAGCCATCTTCGAGGAGTCGACGATGCCGGATGAGCCCCAAACGCCCCGACCCGCCGAGTCGGCACCGGTGGATGACCGCATCTCCTTCGATGACTTCATGCGTGTCGACCTGCGAGTGGCGCGGATCGTCTCGGCCGAGCGGGTGCCCAATTCCCGCAAGCTCGTGCAGATGCGGATCGACCTCGGCACGGAGGAACGAACGATCGTCGCCGGCATCGCCGAAGCCTACGAGGCCGAGGGACTGGTCGGCCGCACCATCGCCGTCGTCGCCAACCTGAAGCCAGCGCGACTCATGGGGATCGAATCGAATGGCATGCTGCTCGCCGCCACGGGCGACGACGGCCGGCCGATGTTGGTCTCGTTCGATGGCAGTCCGGCGCCCGGAACTAGGATTAGGTGAACCCCACGGCCCCTGACCCCTGACCCCCGATCCCTACGAGAATCACCTTGGTTGATTCACACTGCCACCTCGCCGATCCTGCGTTTGCCGCTGACCTCGAGGCTGTGGTGGGGCGCGCGCGTGACGCGGGACTCACCCGAGCGCTGTGCATCGTGACGGCAGGAGACAGCGCCGAGCTGACGCGGGCGGTCGATGTCGCCCGGATGTGGCCGGAGGTGCGATTCAGCGCCGGCATCCACCCGCACGTGGCGGGGCAGTATGCCGAACGGCTCGATACCGTCACCGCCGTCGTCAACGACGCGCTGGCCTCGGTGCCGCTCACGCGCGCGATCGGTGAGATCGGGCTCGATTATCACCATGACCTGTCGCCGCGCGACGTGCAGCGCGAGGTCTTTCGCACGCAGGTCGCGCTCGCGCGCGAGCTGAAGCTGCCGATCGTCATCCATACACGCGAGGCCGAAGCCGATACGATCGAGATTCTGCGGCAGGAAGGACATGGCGAGGTCACCGGCGTCTTTCACTGTTTCACCGGCGATCAACATGCGGCACGCCGCGCCCTCGACCTCGGGTTTCTCGTCTCTTTTGCGGGCATCCTGACGTTCCCGCGTGCGGCCGATCTCCGCGACGCGGCGCGCGTCGTGCCGGAGGAGAGCCTGCTCGCCGAGACCGACAGCCCGTATCTGGCACCGGTGCCGTTTCGAGGACGGCGCAACGAACCTGTCTGGGTGGGTCGCGTCTTCGATACGCTCGCCGAGATCCGCGGCGCGCCGCGTTCCCGGATCGTCGAGCAGGTCACCGCGAATCTGACGCGACTGCTCCGGCTGTGATCGATCGCGCGATTTGCATCGATGAAATCGAGACAAACAGCCTGTCTCCGCGTTGACACGTCCTGTACAGTTGTGGTCAGATGAAACCCGACGTGGAGAAAACGTCGCTCGCCCTGTCGCAGATCTTCGACCCGATCCGCGAGGATCTTGAACGCGTCGACCAGGAGTTCCTTCGTCACGTGCAATCCCGCGTGACCCTCATTCCGGAAATCGGCAAGTACATCCAGCAGAGCGGCGGCAAGCGGATTCGTCCCGCCGTGCTGCTCATGGCCGCGCGGCTGTGCGGCTACCAGGGTGATCAGGCCGTGCTGTACGCGTCTGTCGTGGAATTCATCCACACGGCGACGCTCGTGCACGACGACATCATCGATGACTCCGAGCTCCGTCGCGGCCGCCTGTCGGTTCACTCACGCTGGGGGAACGACATCACGGTGCTGCTCGGCGACTACCTCTACATCAAATCGATGGCGCTCGCGCTGACGCAGGATGCGCTCGAGGTCATCCGCATCCTCTGCGACGTGACGCTGCGGATGATCGAGGGTGAGCTCTATCAGCTCACGAAGAACGGCGACATCGAGATTAGCGAGGACGAGCATTTCGAAATCATCCGGCGCAAGACGGCCTATCTGTTCGGCGGCTGCGCGCAGATTGGGGGCAAGCTCGGGCGCGTGGCGCCCGAGCGGGAGCGTGCGCTCCATGAATACGGCTTCAACCTCGGCATCGCGTTCCAGCTCGTCGACGACCTCCTCGATCTGTCGGGAGACGAGGAGCTGCTCGGCAAGCCTGTCGGCGGCGACCTTCGCGAGGGAAAGATGACGCTGCCGCTCATCTATCTGCTGCAGCGCGAGAACGAGCGCACGACCCCGCTCGTCCGCGAAATCGTCGCGGAGCGGACCGTCACCGCGGACACGTGGCGCGAGCTGTCGGGCCTGCTCGGGGAGCATCGCGCGTTCGACTACGCCTATCTCAAGGCCGTCGAGCATGCCGACCGCGCGAAGAAGCAGCTCTATGCCTTCCCTCCCAGCGCCGAGCGCGACGCTCTCCTGGCCTTGCCGGACTACGTGCTCTCAAGAGACAGGTGAATCCCGCCGAGCGCATCGCTGACCTCCGCGCCCGCATCCGGCACCACGAAGAGCGTTATTTCGTCCTCGCCAGCCCCGAAATCTCCGACGCCGAGTTTGATGCCCTGATGCGCGAGCTCCAGGCGCTCGAGCACCAGCATCCGGATCTCGTCACGCCGGACTCACCGACGCGGCGCGTCGGCGGCCGGCCGGCCGAGGGGTTCGCGACCGTCGAGCACGTGGTGCCGCTGCTCAGTCTGGACAACACGTATTCCGAGGACGAGCTGCGGTCCTTCGACGATCGTGTGCGGCGCGGCCTGGCCGAGCCGCCCGCCCGGCCGATCCCGTACGTGACCGAGCTCAAGATCGACGGGCTCAGCATCGCCTTGACCTACGAAGACGGGGTCCTCGTGAGAGGCGTGACTCGAGGCGATGGCGTTCGCGGGGAGGACGTGACGGCGAACGTCCGCACGATCCGGGCGATCCCGCTCAGCCTCCGCCGCGATCATCGTCCGACGCCGACGGGAGCCATCGAAGTTCGAGGCGAGGTTTACCTGCCCCGTCAGGCGTTCGAGCGGCTGAATCGCGAACGCGAGGAGCACGACGCGCCGCTCTTCGCGAACCCGCGGAACGCGGCGGCCGGCGCGATGCGGAATCTCGATCCGGGTGCCGCCGCCAGACGGGGCCTTTCGGCGTACATCTATCAGCTCGTCGCGCGCGGCGACGAGCCGTGGCCGACGCATGCGGAGACGCTCGAGGCGCTGCAGGCCTGGGGGCTGCCGATCGAGCCGAACTGGCGCCGCTGCGCAGGCATGGACGAGGTCATCGACTACTGTCGTGAGTGGGCGGAGGGCCGCCAAGCGCTCGCGTTCGACACCGACGGGGTTGTCGTCAAGGTCGACAGCCTGGTCTGGCGCGAGCGGCTCGGCGCGACGTCGAAGTTCCCGCGCTGGGCGACCGCCTTCAAGTTCCCGGCGCAGCAGGCGACGACACGGCTGCTGCGAATCGAGGTGAATGTGGGGCGTACTGGCGCCGTGACGCCGTACGCCGTCCTCGAGCCGGTCCGGTTGTCGGGATCGACCATCCAGATGGCCACCTTGCACAACGAACAAGAAGTGGCGCGCCGCGACATCCGCCCGGGTGATTTCGTCGTCGTCGAGAAGGGCGGCGACGTGATCCCGAAGATCGTCATGCCAGTCCTCGGCCGGCGCGAGCCCGACCTGGCGCCGTGGGTCATGCCGACCACGTGTCCCGCGTGCGGCAGCTGGCTCCATCGGCCCGAAGGCGAAGTCGTCTGGCGCTGTCTGAATACAGCGTGCCCCGCCAAGGTCCGCCGCAGCATCGAGCACTTCGCGTCGCGCCGCGCGATGAACATCGACGGGTTGGGAGAAGCGGTCATCGATCAGCTTGTCACCCGGGAGCTCGTGCGCGACGCCGCGGACCTCTACCGGCTCACGGCCGACCAAATCGAGGCGCTCGAACGCATGGGCCAGAAGTCCGCGGCGAAGCTCATTGCTCAGATTGAGCACAGCAAGACGAGCGATCTCTCGCGGCTGCTCTACGGGTTGGGGATCCGCCACGTGGGGGAGCGTGGCGCGGCCGCGCTGGCGCGAACCTTCGGTTCGATAGATGCGCTGCTCGCAGCCTCGCGCGACGACGTGGAACGGGTTCCAGACATCGGCCCCGTCGTCGCCAGCACGCTGCGCGCGTACCTGGATGAACCCGGCAACCGCGGGCTGATCGACCGGCTGCGAGCCGCGGGCGTGAACATGACGACGGCGCAGCCCGCCCCGAGCTTCGTCGAGGGGTCGGCGGCGGGCGGGTCGGCGCTTCAGGGAAAAACGTTCGTCCTGACGGGGACGCTGGCCGGCACGTCACGGGAGGAGGCAACGGCCGCCATCGAGGCTCGCGGCGGGAAAGTCTCCGGCTCCGTCAGCCGGAAAACGAGCTTCGTCGTCGCCGGCGACGAGCCGGGCAGCAAGCTCGAGAAAGCCCGTGAACTCGGCGTTCCGATCCTGGATGAGGAGGCGTTTCGGCAGCTTATAATGGAACGATGAACCGGCGCTTCACGCTCGTGACCGTCTGCCTGGTGGCGACCGTCACGTTTCTCATCGGCATCATCATCGCGGGGTCGCTGGTCCCGACACCGGCCGCCTCGTCGGCGGCGTCGGCGCTGCCGACGACCGCTGCGAGAACCGCGCGTCGTCCGCCGATGGCCGGCGCCACGCCGCTCGTCAATTTCGCCGACGTCGCCGAACGAATCAACCCCTCGGTCGTGAACATCGACGCGACGTCGCGGTCGGGCCGCAGCGCACGGTCGCGGCGGCAGATTCTGCCCGTCCCTGACAACGATCGCCAGCAGTTGCCCGATCCGCCCGATCTGTTCGGCATGCCGGGCGAGCCGGAGCGGTCGCCGCGTCGGGGATCGGGAAGCGGGTTCATCATCGACGCCAGCGGCAACATCCTGACGAATCATCACGTCATCGACGGCGCGGAGCGCCTCACCGTCAAGTTTGCCGACGGCCGCAGCCTGCGAGCGACCGTCGTCGGGTCCGACCCCGACACCGACATCGCGCTCATCAAGGTCGACGCCAACGGGAATCTACCGGTCGCGCCGCTCGGCGATTCTGGCGATCTCCGCGTGGGCGAATGGGTCTGCGCCATCGGCAACCCGCTGGCGTACGAGCACACCGTGACGGTCGGCGTCGTGAGCTACATCGGCCGGAAGCTGTTCGACAACAGCCTCGACAACTACATCCAGACCGACGCGGCGATCAATTTCGGCAACAGCGGCGGCCCGCTCATCAACGCGCGCGGCGAGGTGATCGGCATCAACGCCGCCATCAGCTCGCGCGCCAGCAACATCGGCTTCGCGGTGCCGATCAACCAGGCGCGGGCGATCCTCCCGCAGCTCATCGCGAACGGCCGCGTCTTCCGCGGCTACATCGGCGTCACGCTCGCGTCGGTCGATCCCGACTTGCAGAAGTCATTGAAGCTGACGGTCGGGCGCGGCGCCCTTGTCCAGGACGTCGCGTCGGGCTCGCCCGCCGAGCGGGCCGGTATCCGCGCGTATGACGTCATTGTCGGAGTCGACGAAGACGCGGTGGCCAGCACCGATGAACTGATTCGCCTGATCGCCGCGAGGCAGCCGGGCGCGCAGGCCCGGGTACGGATCGTGCGGGACGGCCGTCCCGTGAACCTCCCCGTGAAGCTCGCCGAGCGTCCGCCGCGCGAGGCAGCGGACCCCGATCCCTGGCGGCGATCGAATTCCGGGTCGCAGCCGGCCCAGAACGGCTCGGACGCACTCGGCTTGCGCGTCCGCGACCTGGATCGATCGCTCACGAGCCGGCTGCGCCTGCCCGGGAATGTCACCGGCGCGGTGGTCATGCACGTCGAGCCGATGAGCCCCGCCTTTGACGGCGACATCGAGCGCGGGCAGGTGATCATGGAGATCAACCGCCAGCCCGTCCGCTCAGCCGAGGACTACCGCCGCATCGCCGCATCGGCCACCTCGGGTGACGTGCTGGCTTTCTACGTCTACGTGCCTGGGGCCGACACGCGCGCGCTGCACACGGTGCGGCTCGAGGGCCGGTGACCCCGCCCGACCCCAAACGCCCACAGATGAAAGCCCGCATTCTGGTCATCGATGACGAGGCGGCGATCCGCGACTCGATGAAGATGATCCTCGAGTACGAAGGTTACGAGTTCGTGGGCGCGGCCACCGGCCAGGAAGGCCTCAACATCGTCGAGCGCGAGCCTCCCGATCTGGTCTTCCTCGACATCAAGATGCCGGTCATGGACGGACTCGAGGTGCTGAGCCGCCTCAAGAGCCACGATCCCGCGCTGCCCGCCATCATGATCTCGGGCCACGGCACCGGGAGCACGGGCTACGAGGCGCGAAAGCTTGGGGCCGACGGCTTCATCGAGAAGCCGTTCCAGCGCGAGCTCATCCTGCAGGCCATCGAGGACGCGCGCGAGCGCACCGACCTGCGCCGCGAGAACCAGGAGCTGCGCCGGGCGCTCGAGGGGCGGCAGGAAGTCATCGGCGCCTCATCCGCGCTCAAGCGCGTGCTCGACGCCGTGGCCCGCGCCGCGCCCACCAACGCGACCGTCCTGATTCAGGGCGAGAGCGGCGTCGGCAAGGAGCTCGTCGCGCGCCTCATTCATCGAAACAGCCACCGGAGCCGCGAGCGGTTCGTCCAGGTGAACTGCGCGGCGATTCCGGACGACCTCATCGAGTCGGAGCTGTTCGGCCACGAGAAGGGATCGTTCACCGGCGCCACCGAGAAGCAGATCGGGAAGTTCGAGCAGGCGGACAAAGGCACCATCTTCCTGGACGAAGTCGGCGACATGAGCCTGAAGACGCAAGCCAAGGTGCTTCGCGTGCTGCAGGAAGGGGAGGTCGAGCGGCTCGGCTCCGCCAGAACGCTCAAGGTGGACGTCCGCGTCATCGCGGCGACCAATCAGAACCTCGAGGAAGAGATCGAGAAGGGACACTTCCGGGAGGATCTGTTCTTCCGGTTGAGCGTCATCCCGATCTTCGTGCCGGCGCTGCGCGAGCGGGCCGAGGACATCCCCACGCTGGTCAAGTACTTCGCCGACCTCTTCAGCCGGGAGAACAATTTCCGCGCGAAGAAGTTCGCACCGGCCGCCATGGATCTGCTGCAGCGCCACCGGTGGAAGGGCAACATCCGCGAGCTGCGCAACACCATCGAGCGGCTCCTCATCATGAGCCCGAACGACCTCATCGATGCGTCGGACCTGCCGGGCTCGGTGCGGGCTGACTCACGCCCCCCGCTGGCCGATAATCAGAAAGAGCCGCCTCCTGAGACGCTCAAGGAGTTCAAAGAGCTGAGCGAGCGCGAGTTCATCGTTCGCAAGCTGCGCGAGAACGGCTGGAATATCTCGAAAACAGCCGAGGCAATTGGGACGCCTCGAAGTAATCTCTACAAGAAGCTCGAGCAGTACAACATCCGTCAGGAGGCGGATGCGTAAGGGGAGTTCACTGTAAACTTGAAGTCCGCCGCGAGCCCAGACGACCGCTGCTTCGCGTCGCGCATCGCGCGATCGAAGGAGAGGAAAGTCCGAACTCCACAGGGCAGTGCGCCGGGTAACCCCCGGTCAGGGTGACCTGAAGGAAAGTGGCACAGAAAACATACCGCCCGTGACGTGTCGAACGAACGATGTGGAGTGGCGGGGTAGGGGCCCCGCCACTCCTTCCCTGTGCGCCGGGTGCCAGGGACGGTACGTGAGGGCCGTGCGAAGCACGGCCGCGACGTGCCGCGTCGTGCGTTCGGCACGTCGCGGGTAAGGGTGAAAAGGTGCGGTAAGAGCGCACCGCGCCGGCCGTAAGGTCGGTGGCAGGCCAAACCCCGCACGGAGCAAGACCAAATAGGGAGGCGATGGCCCTGCCGCGGGTTCCCCGCGACAGGACCGGGAGGGTGGCCCGCCCGAGGCCTCCGGGTAGGTCGCTGGACCTTGTCAGTGATGACAGGGCTAGAGGAATGGTCGTCACGCCGACGCGCGCCGGTTGTCCAGCGTGCGGACGCGGACAGAATTCGGCTTACCGGGCTCGCGGCGGCGTTTTATTCAAGTTTTCAGTTATCAGTTCACAGTTTTCAGTAAGCGGCCGAAGTCCTTCCGGACGACTGCGAACTGTAAGGATCCGGAAAGAAATAAGGGTGACCAAGATGGCACCTTTATTTCTTTCCGGGCCCTGAACTGAGAACTGCTTTCTATTGATGCCCTCCTACCTCGTCACCGGCGGGGCCGGCTTCATCGGCTCGCATCTCGTGACCGAGCTCGTCCGTCGCGGCGCCCAGGTCCGCGTCGTCGACGATTTCAGCACCGGCTTTCGACGGAATCTCGATCATGTCCGCGGCATCGAGTTCCTGGAGGGCAGCCTCGCGGAGCTCGATGTCGCCCGCCGCGCCGTCGACGGCATGGCGTTCGTGCTGCACCAGGCGGCAATTCCGTCCGTGCCGCGATCGGTCAGCGATCCGATCACATCCCATCGCGCCAATCTCGACGCGACGCTGAACATCCTCGTCGCGGCGCGCGATGCGGGCGTCCGGCGCGTCGTCTTTGCCGGATCGTCGGCCGCCTACGGGAACACCCCGACGCTCCCCAAACGCGAGGACATGCCGACCAGGCCGCTCTCGCCCTATGCCCTGCAGAAATTGGTCGGGGAGCAGTACCTGTCGATGTTCTCCGAGCTGTATGGCCTCGAGGCCGTCTCGATCCGCTATTTCAACGTCTTCGGCCCGCGTCAGGACCCTTCGTCACCCTATTCCGGTGTCATCTCCCTCTTCATCAGCGCGCTCGTCGAAGGCCGCCGTCCCACGATCTTCGGCGACGGCGACCAGACTCGCGACTTCACCTACGTCGCCAACATCGTCGACGGGGTGCTCCGCGCGACGACCGCGGCCGGTGTCAGTGGTGAGGTGATCAACGTCGCCACCGGCTCGCGCATTTCGCTCAACCAACTGTTCCGGGCGCTCCGCGATCTGATCGGCTCTAACATCGAGCCCGTGTACAGCGATCCGCGCGCGGGGGACGTGCGTGATTCGCAGGCCGACATCACCAAAGCGCAGCGCCTGCTCGGCTACGAGCCGCTCGTCACCTTCGAAGAAGGCCTGCGGCTGACGCTGGAGTGGTACCGCACGGAGATACGCGCATGAAACGGCTTATGACGGCCGTCCCGCTGGTGGTGTAACTGTTGTTTCCCGCCGCCGCCGCGCGGAATGTCGCCGGCACCTGGGAAGGCGAAATAATGGTTCGAGATCACATTCCATAATCACTTCGCGTCGGCGCAAGCGCGATGTCAACCGCCGTTGGCATCGCCGTGCCTCCTCGGGGCGGGTCGGGAAAGTCCCGTTTCCAATGTTTGACCCCTATATATCGGGACAAGCGGCAACCGCGGGAGTCATTCGCGCGAGGACGCGATGCGCTCTGGCCGCGCTCACTTCCGGCCTCCGCTTCCATCTCGTTTGATTCGAATCAGTTAGCCGAACGGTCTCTGTCACAACACAGTCGGCGGTCTTCTTGCCCTTGTCGAGAGCGCCCGGCCGGCGTTCTGACGCCGTCGCCCGACCTCCGGCGGCCTAGGAACGAAGGCCTGGGCGTTTTTCAGTGGCCGCCCCACACCAAGGAATCGTTGTGGCAAACCAGCGCGGCGAGCGAGAGCGACCCGCCTCCGCTCTTCGAGCTTCCGCCTTCGCTGAAGCTACGGCGGACCGCCGAAGCCTTGGCGGAGGCTGGTCGGCGGGCAAGGCCGCTTGTCCGCCGT
>JACOUA010000083.1 GCA_016178075.1 Acidobacteriota bacterium | reverse complement strand
CGTCCAGCGCCACCCGCGACCTTGCCACGTTGTTCTGTCACGCTCCTATGTAGGCCGTGCGAATTGTGATCCGGCTCACAGTTTGCGCGACTGCCCGAACGGCGTTCCGCGGGCCGGAGCAACACTTCTGATCACACTTTCCGAGCGACGAGCGGAGCGGGGCGAAGGGGTCCCCGCGAGCGAGGAGCTTGGCGGGGTGCAGGGGTCCCCGCCATTCAAAGAAGGAGGGTGCATGAAACGCGACGCCGGACGCGCGATGCTTGGAGGGTTCGTCGGGACCGTGGCGATTACGCTGCTGATGTACTTCGCGGGCCCGATGATGATGGGGCAGCCGATGGACATCGCCGCGATGCTCGGCTCGATGATCGGTGGCAGTTGGATCGGTGGGATGGTGCTGCACTTCGTCAACGGCACGTTGATCTTTCCGTTGATTTTCGCCTACGCGCTGTACGAACGCCTGCCGGGCGGACCGACGACGAAGGGCGTCATCTGGGGGCTGGTGTTGTGGTTGCTGGCGCAGATCGCGGTCATGCCGATGATGGGCGGCGGCTTCTTCAGCGCAACCGCCGGAGGACTGCCCGCCGTGATGGGCTCGTTGATGGGACACATCGTTTATGGCGCGCTCCTGGGGGCGATTGGCGGCGAGATGACCACGGTGGCGGGCGCCAAGGCATCGGGGCACGCGTAGCGTCAGAATGGACTACCGGGCGGCGTCACTCGCAGCACAAGCACGCGATCGCGCGCGAGGTCGGTGGCATAGACGGTCGACCCATCAGCGGAGACGGCGAGGTGCTCCGGGGAGTGGATGTTCGGATCGGCATCGGCAATCCGCCACTCGGCCACATACGATCCGTTCGATGACAGCATCACAACGCGATGATTCCCGCTGTCGGCAACGTGGATGAGGCCGTCGGGACCGATCGCGGCATCGGTCGGCACCGCGAAGCCTGCCGATGACGACACCGGCCGCGGCCACACCCAGAACAGGTGATAGCCGACGCGGCGACTCGGTGTTCCTTCGAGGTCGAACCACTGAAGCTGATAGTTGTACGCGTCCGCCACGACTAGGACGCGTTGCGGCGTCACCGTCACGCCGGTCGGATAGTGCAGGGCGCCGTTGCCGATACGGCCAGGTCGCCCGATGACCATTTGCGGTGACCCATCGTCGCGGAGTTTCTGAATGCGGTGATTGTAGAAATCCGCGACGTACATGAAGCCGGTCCCGTCGATCGCGAGCGCGGCAGGTGCGTTGAATTGTCCAGGGCCGGATCCGGAACTCCCGAACTGACGGACGAACCTCCCTTCCGCTTCGAACTGCTGAATCCGATCCTGCTCGTAATCAGAGACGTACACGGCACCGTCGCGCGCGACGGCTACTCCCACGGCATTGCTGAACTCACCAGACCCTTCGCCCTGCCGTCCCCACTGCCCTCGGAATGCCCCTTCGGGACTGAAGCGGATGACGCGCTGGCGGGCGTCGGTGACGTACAAATCGCGGCTGGGTGATCGGGCGATGCCGATTGGACGTTGGAACCGACCCGCAGGCACGTTTGATCCGTCCCAGGCGGCCACCAACCTGTAACCGGCTGCCGCCGAGCGCGCTTGCGGTACCGTCCACCTCGTCCCCCACTTCGCCGACGCCATGGCGGCGGCGATGATCGCAAGCGACAGGGCGACGAGACCGACTCGTTTCAACAGATTCTCGGTAGCCGCGGCCGCTCAAGCGGCCGCGCATCTCGTAACGAAGCTTCGCCGGCCCGGTCCGCACTTGTCGGTTTCAGGCGAAGCGTCGTTACCGCCATTCGATCTTGCTAGCTTCGAACCCCGCTTTGCGGACCGCGCGCTGGAGGTGCGCATCGGTGACGTTGGCGTCCGGAGCAACGTAGACGGTGGCCTGGTTCTTCGCCAGCTCCACCTCGACTTTCTCGACACCGGGCACCTTCGCGAGATGCTTCTTGATGCCGTACGCGCAGAACGGGCACTGCATCCCCTTGACCGTGATAACGGCCTGTCGTCGACCACCATCACTCGCGTGCGCCGCGCTCTCGAGTGGGGCGATTGGCGATGCCACAGCAGCCGCCGCCACCAGTGCGGCTAGCAGAAAACGCTCGAACGACCGACTCCGATCACGACGCTTCTTGCTCATGGCGCGCATCCAGTCCATTGCGACTCCTAGCCGCGCGTGCACGGCGTGAATATGTACGAACCTGTCGGGTTTTGCCGTGCAACCACGGCTCAACCGCGGCCGCGCGAGGGGCCGCGGATCTCGTAACGAAGGTCCGCCGCGCCTGCCTGAACTCGCCGGTTCCAGGCCGAGCTTCGTTACCTCAAAAAGGCAACGAGATGTTCCACCGCAGTCCTGCCGTCACGCGAACATCGCTCCGAAGTCCCGTGCCGTTGGGCCGATCGAGGGCGGGAATCTGCACGATGCCCTCGATGATGTAGTTGGTCGTGACGTATTGCAACCCGACATCGACGTCCCAGCGGGTCCCGCCGGAATCAGAGTCTGCGAGGCCGCGGATTTCGTGGCGTCCTTGCGAAATCAAGTTGGTTTCCGCGACTGCATACAGGAACGCTGGGACGCCGGCGCCGAGCTGCCGAGGCCACACGCGATACTGGAACGACACATCGGCGAACGCCTCGTCTCCGAATCGGAATTCATCGGCTTCCGTCGTCCTCCGGAAACCGACGTCGGCATCCATCTGCCACTGTTTCGTCTGAAAGGTGATCGCCAGCCCTCCCAGCGCGTCCCACGATCCCGTTCCCGCCTGCAGCGGCCGGGGCAGCCGGCCGAGATCATCGGACTCGTCAGCGTCTCCGGTCGGCAGCTTGACGCCGCCAAACGGCGCGATCCGGAACGTTGATTCGACATCGTCCACCGCGATCGCCGTGAAGCGTCCGAACACCACGATGTCTCCGAGGCCGGACGTTCCGAATGTCCTTCGTCCCGCCGGCGTGTTGACCTCGAACGATTTGGCCGCAAACGGAACGACGCCGAACACGGCCAGCCTCGGCGTGATGCCCACGGCGACCGCGACCGGCCACGCCTGCACCGTGAGCTCCCGATCGGCCGGCGTGCGATTGTCCGAGGCCCGCATGAGGAGGTACTGTCCGCGGACGACCGCCTGCGACTGCGCGACCGGCAGCGCCGTCAGGAACGTGATGGGACCCGCGCTGGCCGGAGCCCCGGTTAGGGCGATTCCGCCCAGAACGATTGCCGCGACCACAATGTGGCGCGCGGTCCTCATCCCGCTCACGATAAACCCTCCAGTCGTGTAGAAGGTCAACCCGCTCTCTCACAATCCGCTGACCACCGAGTCCGCCGCCCGCAGGCTCGCACCCACGCGCAGCCTCTCGGCAATCGGAATCTCATCGTCGACGAGCGGCAGCAGGATCTTGTGCAGGCGCCCAGGCAGCAGCGCATCGAGCAGCTCGAGCGCGTTGGCCTTGAGGGCCTTCCGCTGGCTGTGGAGCCCAACGAACGTCGTGTAAATCTCCTGCTGGTCGAACAGGAGCCCCAGCAGCCGGAAGATCCTGTCGATAGCCGCCGCATGCGCGCGGGTCAGGTCGTCCAAGGTGGCCGCCGCCCCGCCGAGGCTGTCGACGGGCGTGACTGAATCTACGCGTGCGTGAAGCGCGGCGAGCAGGCGGTACGCCTCGTGAATCTCCTGATTCAGCAGCTCCTCGACCTCGCGGCGGTTCACTTGCAGGCCGGCGTGGCGGTCCTTCACCTTGTTCAAGGCCTTGAGAATCTCGAACCGAATCACCCCATCCGCTCGGGTCAAGACGCTGGCGAGATCCTGTGCGGCTCGTTCGGTGCCGACCTCGACGAACACCGATGCTAGCCGGCCGCGAATGTCCACCGAGACGGTGTCGTCAACCAGATAATCGCGGAGCGTGCCGAGGATTCTCGCGCCGTGGGCCTTCAGTGCGCCGAGCGCGACGGGCGCGAGCTGCGGATGGGCCAGTTTGTCCACGATCAGCGGAATGTGGTCCCGCCGCAGGACATGCTTGGCGCTGACGAGCGCCTCCTCGACGACCTGTCTCGACGAATCCTGAAGCAGCGGCTGCAGGTGCGCGTGCAGCGCGGAAGGCGGCCTGATATGACCCAGCGACATGGCGACCAGTTTCCGTGACGTGACGGCGCGCTCGCTCCCATCGACAAGCAAGCCCTCGATGAGCGTCCGGCCCATGCGCTCGCCCTCCGATCCGCCGCAGTTGACCACGCACGCCAGAGCCGACGCGCGAACGGGCAAATCGCTTGCCGTCAGGAACTCCTGCATTTTCGCCGCGGCCCCGGACGGCGAACCCGCACACAAGTAGTGGATCGCCTCGTGCCGGGCCTCGCTGCCTTCGTGTCTCAAGATCTGCTGGGCCTCCGCGATGAGCGTGGCATCGCCGCGCTCGGCGAGCAGGTGCAGCGCCTTCGCCTGAAGGCGCGGCGACCCCTGCTGCACGAGAGTGCGAAGAGCGGCCGCCACCTCAGGACTCGGCGCCGCTTCCAGCAGATCGAGCACAAAGAGCGTTTTCTCCTCCTGGCCCTCTTCGAGCGCCTTCAGCAGCTCGGTCGTCGACGTCTGATCCAGGACGCGGACGAACTTCCGTTCGGTCGGGGGATGTTCAGCCGCCACGAACGCCCTGAGCTGTGTCCGGTACCCCTTCCGGAGGAGCACCGCACACGTGACCCAGAGCGCGGCCAGAATGAGCGACACATAATTGAGAACCCCAAACGCGATGGTCCACCAGACGGTGAGCGCCAGAATGAGGAGCGAACCGAGGCCCTTGGCCACGCGTTGGACGAACACGTCCACGAAGCTCTTGAGTTTCCCCATCACCTGGTTCGGAATCGGGAGATACAGGATGTCGCGGGTCGATTGCTCGACCGAGTAGCGAACGCTGCCATCCGCGACCTTGAGGAAGAGCACGGCCGCCAGGCCCGGCTGCAGCGCCATCCAGAACGTGCCGCCGAACAGTGTCACCGGCAGCAACAGCAGCGCGAACCCAATGCCGAGTCTTCGCAAAAGCTGGCCGGTCAAAAAGAACTGCAGCACGAACGAGAAGGCGTTGACGCCGGCCATAAAGCTGCTGAAGAAGGCGGTCTTCGCGTCCCTCGTCGCATACGTTTGCTCGACCACGAGATTGAACTGGTAGTCGATGAGGGTCGAGATGACCAGCGACAGGCCCAGAGCCGCGGCAATGTACCGCGGGTACGGCGACTGAAAGAGCGCGCCGACCGAACGCGGTTCCGCGCGAATCGGCTGGCGCGGATCCGACACGGCCTCGACGTAAGGGGTTTCCGTTCGCGTGAACCGATCGCGGCCCACCGCGCGGGTGAGGTAGACGAGCAGGATGGCGACGCCCAGCAGCGCGCTGCAGACCAGCAGCATGTTCTCTGTACCTACCTGTCCGACCACCGCAGCCACCGCCAGTCCGCTCGCCAGGCCACCGACGGTGCCTCCGGCGTTGATGATGCCGTACAGCCGCTTCGCCTCGCGCGGGTTGTAGTAGCTGTTCGCGAACATCAAAAACAATGTGTTGGCCGTGATCGTGAACGTGTTGACCCACAGGAAGAACGCGGCCGAGAGCCACGGGCTGTCACTGCGAAAGGCGACCCAGAACAGCAGCAGATTCGAAATGAAGAACAGGTGAGTCAGCGCCTGCACCGTCACGATGTTGAATCGATCCAGCAGCCGGGAATGGATCCACGCCACGCCCCCGGCCACCAGCGCCGTCGCCAGGTAGATGTACGGAAGGTTGCGGGCGCCGAACTGCTCAAGAAAGAGGCTGCTGCGAACCGGCTTGACGATGGCGAAGGTGGAGATGATCAAGAAGAGGTAGGAGAACATGAGCAGCGCCACGAGGCGCTCGCCGCGCCGCACATCAACCAGGGACCGCAAGACGGCAAGAAGCCTGGGCACGGCTCATTCCTCCCGGTCGATGCCGATGAGCTCCACCCTGCCGCTTCGAGTTCGCAGATACACGTCGATGCGCTCACCCTGCTGACGTCCCCGGTGCAGGCTCCACAGCGAGACGCGAGACACCGAGCCGTCGCGCGTCACCCCATCCAGCGAAACCGACGGAGTGCCGGACGGCTGGCGCGCGATCAATGGCCGGCCCGCGCCCGTCCTGAGCCTTGTCGAAGGGCCTTCGGGCCGCACGGAGTACTCGTACCGGCGATCCTCGCGTCGGATCAGGTCCTGGGCGAGTTCGAGGTCCTCGTACACGAGATGCCAGGTACCCCCGGCATCCCGCCAGACTTGGAAGCGATCGAGAGGATTCACCTGGCTGAGCCAGTGCCGGGCGATTTTGTCGCGACGACGAATCAACACATCCGCGAGAAACCGCGTTGCGTCCGGGTCGTTGAACTCCCCTGTCTCTGCGAGGGCGCGAATCTGTTCATCCGTGAACGAGAAGACGAGGCGAGTTCCCCAGAACGCGTCCTGCCGCGACATGTTCTCGAACGGCAGGATCGGATAGTTGGCCCTCCACCGGCCCGGATCGAAGAGGTCGGCTTCCAGAAAGCCGACCGAGGGATAGGCGGCGTGGCGGCTACTGCCCTTCCATGGGCGGCGATACAGCCCCAGCGAGAAAAACGACTTCGCGACCTGCCCGAGATCGAGCTGGTACTCGTGGCCGATCCGGTCAGGGTTGGCGAAGCCCGTCTCACTTCCCAAGGAGGAGCCGGCATCGATGAGGTAGTGCCGCAAGAATCGCCGGCCCTCGTCCTCGACGTACATGTCGAGCGTGTTGCCTTCGCGAAAATCGTTGTCATTGATCCAGGAGACCAACACCCGCAAGCCGCGCAGGTCCCGCCGGTGTTCGTGTGGGACCCAGTCGTTGGGGTCGTCCTCGCGGACGCCTTCGAACGCGAATGGGCCTTTGGGGATCCCGTCCAGGTACTTGCCGGCCACCGCTCGATAGAGGCCGTCGGGACGGCGTGCCACCTTCGACAGGATCACATTCAAGTGCGCCTCTGTCATCGGCTCCTTGCGGCCGAAGCGGTCTTCCGTGGTGGCTTTCGGATCGAGCGCAAGAGATGCCCGGTCGAACGTGACGAGGTAGTTCTCTTTGACGTTGTAGCCCGCCGCGTAATACAGCTTCGACGCAATCACCTCGGCGGCGGTCGACATCTCCGGGTTGCTGGGCGGATCGAATTTCAGCTGGTAGATCTCGTTGCGAGCATCCCTGATGAGGAATCCCGGTGTGACGCCCTCGGTTTTGCCGCGGACGACGGCCCAGACGCCTGGCGCGGGACCGCTGCCCCGGTTGGGCCCTTTGATGAGCGCGTCAAGACCCAACGGCTGCCGCGCGTGGCGATTCGTGAACCAGCTCGAGTCGGGCACCTCGGCGAGGCAGTTGACGTTGGAGGCCGGCTTGGGCGAGCCGGAAACTTTGCGCGCACTTCGCGGAACGTCGAGCGCTTCCTTTACCTGAAGCCCGAAGGTCGAATACAGGAAGTCGTAATAGAAGCTGCGTTCGCGTTCCTTCGGTTCCGGGATGTGCTCCATGTCGAAATCGACGGTCACAGCCGGCTCGGTGCACCACCTGTCCCGCCGCGCTTCGGCGGCGGCGGCCCCCCAGCCGAGCGACGCGACAAGGAGAGATGCAAGCCAACGGGTTTCTGCATGCGAGGCGTTCATGTCAAAACCTCGATGCGAATGAGATATACAGCCGCCGCCCTTCGCGGCTCCGGCCAATGTCCACGCGAAGGATCTGCGCCTGGTCCGATTTGAACCTCAGGCCGGCGCCTTGGCTGCTCCTGAAGCCACCGAGGTAAAAATCGCGCGGCTCCGGAGCCACCTGCCCTTCGTCGACGAAGAGCACCGCATCGGCGAATTCCCAGATCCGCCATCGGTACTCGAGGCTGACGAGCACGGCGTTGTCATCGTAGAAGCGGAACTCGCGGAACCCGCGCATCGTCTCCTTGCCACCGAGCGTCGCTTTGAGGAAGAACGGAACGCCGGCACCGGCGGCCTCGTCGTTGAACACGCCCAGCACCCGCGCCGCCAGCACGTGCTCGTCATCGAGCGGCAGATAGTGGGTCGCTTCCACCGCGTACCGCATGAACCTGAAGTCCTGGCCGCCGACGTCTCGAGAGTGGGCCACGTCAAGGCGCCAACGGCCACCGGCGGTGGGGTTGCCCGGGTTGTTCCGAAAGTCCCACTCGAGAAACGTTCCGACCGACACCAGGTCGGCGCCCGTCCGGGCCCCCGGAATGGCGACGTCGGCAAAGCGCGTCTGTAAATCCGGAAACAAGTTGTCGGTCCCCCGCGACACGGTCGCCGTCGAGACCCCGAGTGGGAGGCCGATGCGCAGTCGCTCGCTAAGACGGGCGCTCAGTGTCACGCCAACCTTGGTCTGGCGCAGGGAAAAATTGCTCCGATCGTCCTGAGAGCTGCCCGGACCCAATCCAAAGAAATCTTCCTGGGGCCGGCGCTGGAACTCGACATCGGGCTTCACGACGAGGCCCTTGTCGTGCCCCAGCGGAATCGCGAGGCTTGCACCGAGACTCACGTAGCCGTTCGTGGAGTACTGGAGCGGAAGATCGAGCCGCGCGCTGGTCCCTCGGAAGTTCTCGCGGAAGACGGTCACGCCGAAGGCAAAGCCGGCGCCCGGGCCCATGCCACCAACGAGCGGCTGATAACCCTTCGCAAGGAGTCGTTGTTGAAGATCCCCCACGCGCTCGAGCGCGTGGTCACGCTCGACCTTCACGAGACCCATCTCGAAGGCCCTGCCGAACTGGTGGAAGGGGTACTTCAGCCCGTCGGCGACCGCGAGCAGACCCGTCCGTTTGATGGGCTGCCGAACGATCCGGCGGCGCTCCGATTCGGGAGCTTGATCGGAGCCGGATTGGACGACGCTGTTTTCAACGGGCGGCCGAGCTGTCGCTGGTTCGGGCGTTTGGGAGAAAACCGGCGACGCAAAGACTACGGCTCCCAGGAGCGCGAACCCGAGTAATCGGCCGGCCACGCATGGGTGTGTTGTCATGTGCAGGTCGAGAACCGGTCTGAAAACCCCATCCGTGACAGTCTCCACATGGAGGCAAACGTTACGTGGGACCAAAGCGTTACGTAACGCTTTGGACGTTCGTGAGACACAGGTGGAAGTGGCAAAAACGATGAAATCAGAGCCTTCCGCCGACTCCAGGGCATTGAATTCGTCGCACGGTACGCGGACCCAACGACCGCCGACGGGCTCGGTCGCGGCGACGTCCCCGTGCAGGTTCTCGATTACGATTGGTCCCTCAACGGGAGGTAGGAACACATGTCCGAAGCCGCCAGCCCAATCCTTGACGTCGAGACCGCGGTGAGAAGCCGTTACGCGGGAGCAGCCAAAGCGCCGGAAGCCAGTCTTTGCTGCCCGACGGCGTACGATCCAACGCTGCTCAAAGCGATTCCGCAGGAGGTCCTCGATCGCGACTATGGATGCGGGAACCCAAGTGAGCACCTCAGGCCCGGCGAGACCGTGCTCGACCTGGGATCCGGATCCGGAAAGATCTGCTTCATCGCGAGCCAGGTCGTCGGCCCTGCGGGACGCGTCATCGGCGTCGACATGAACGACGACATGCTGGCGCTCTCGCGCCGCAGCACGCCCGAAGTCGCGCGCCGACTCGGCTACAACAATGTCACGTTCAAGAAAGGACGCATTCAGGATCTTGCGCTCGACCTTGAGGCGCTCGACCGCTACTTGCGGGCCGACCCCGTTCGGTCGGCTGACGACACCACTCGCCTCGAGGCCGAGGTCGCGCGCCTCCGGGAGGAGCAGCCGCTCATCCCGAGCGACTCCGTGGACGTGATCATCTCCAACTGCGTCTTGAATCTCGTTCGGACCGAGCACAAACACCAGCTCTTCGCCGAGATCTTCAGGGTGCTTCGCCGCGGCGGCCGGGCCGTCATCTCCGACATCGTCAGCGACGAAGATGTGCCCGAACACCTCCAGCGCGATCCGGACCTCTGGAGCGGATGCATCTCGGGCACCTTCCGAGAAGACTTGTTCCTGGAAGCGTTCGAAGAGACTGGTTTCTACGGGATCACGGTTGCCGAGCGCAACGAAGAGCCCTGGCGCACGGTGGAGGGCATCGAGTTCCGCAGCGTGACCGTGATCGCGTACAAGGGCAAGGAAGGCCCGTGCATCGACCAGAAGCACGCGGTCGTCTACCGCGGGCCATTCCGAGAGGTGACAGACGACGACGGCCATGTGCTGCGCCGCGGCGTGCGCACAGCGGTCTGCGAAAAGACGTTTCGCATCTTTTCCCGGGAGCCCTATCGCTCGCACCTCGAACTCATCCCGCCGCGCGTGCTCGTGCCGCTCGATCAAGCCCGCCCATTCCCATGCGGCGCCGGCACGATACGGCGAGATCCCCGAGAGACCAAGGGCGACGACTACCGACCCACGACCCAGGCAGCTCCCGTTACCTGTTCGCCGACGAACGGCAAGAACGGCGGGTGCTGCTAATGGGCGCCGCTGCCACGCTACACCTCCCGGTCCTTCCACTCGCGCAGCCTGGCCCACCAGCCTCCGCCAAGGGTTCCGCGGTCCGCCGTAGCTTCAGCGAAGGCGGAAGCTCGACAAGCGGAGGCGAGTTCGCCAAGGCCCTGCGTGAACATGGCCTCGCTCCGCTCGTGCGGGCGCGCGTCACGACGCTCCAGGTCAACGTCGGGAAGTTCTGCAACATGGCCTGCCATCACTGCCACGTGGAGGCTGGTCCGAAGCGGACCGAGATGATGCCCAGGCAGGTGGCCGAGCGAGTGGTCACGCTTCTCGAGCAAAACCCCGGCGTCGAGATCGTCGATCTCACGGGCGGCGCGCCGGAGCTGAATCCGAACTTTCGGTGGCTGGTTCGTCAGATCCGTCGCCTCGATCGGCGCATCATCGACCGCTGCAACCTGACTGTGTTGTTCGAACCGGGCATGGAGGACCTGGCGGAGTTCCTGGCCGCTCACGAGGTCCACATCGTGGCGAGTCTTCCGTGCTACCAGGCCGAGAACGTGGAGAAGCAGCGCGGCCGCGGCGCCTTCGAGAAGAGCATCGCGGCGCTGAAGCGTTTGAACGTTCTGGGCTATGGACAACCCGGCTCCGCGCTCGAGCTCGACCTCGTCTACAACCCCCTCGGCGCATTCTTGCCACCGCCCCAGGCCGCGCTCGAAGCGAACTACAAAGAGGAGCTCGCGCGTCTGTTCGGCATCGAATTCCGCCAGCTCCTCACCATCACGAACATGCCGATCAAGCGGTTCGCTGACTTCCTCGAGCGCACCGGGAAACTCGAGGCGTACATGGGGCTGCTCGTCAATCACTTCAACCCGGCGACCGTGCCAGAGCTCATGTGCCGCTCGCTCTTGAGTGTCGCGTGGAACGGCACGCTCCACGACTGCGACTTCAATCAGATGCTCGATATCGCGCTGGGCGCGTCCTCGACAACGGGAGCACGAACGATCTGGGACATGACCTCGCTGGAGGCCCTCACAGGCTGCCGTGTTGCCACCGGAAGCCATTGCTTCGGCTGCACCGCCGGCGCCGGTTCGAGCTGTGGAGGCGCGCTGCGATGACCATCCAGGTTCTCCTGCTCGTCGTGGTCGGTGTCTTTCTCGCCTACGCCAACGGCGCCAACGACGTCTCCAAGGGCATCGCCACGCTCGTCGGAAGTGGTGTCACCGACTATCGTCGGGCGATCGCGTGGGGAACTGTGTGGACCGCTGTCGGTGGCGTGCTCGGGGCGGTGTTCGGCGGCGCCATGCTGGCCACGTTCGGAAACGGGCTTCTCGCGCCGGGAGCCACTCCCACGTTTGCCGCAGCCCTCGCCGCGCTCATCGGCGCCGCCACATGGGTGCTCCTCGCCACACGAACCGGTCTGCCAGTTTCCACCACGCACGCCCTCGTGGGCTCTCTCATGGGCGTGGCTGCCACCGCGTACGGGGTCGACGGCGTCAGGTGGAGCGCGCTGGGCGGCAAGGTGTTTCTGCCGCTTCTCATCAGCCCGCTGGCTTCGTTCCTGCTGACGGGGTTGGCGCTCCGCGTCTCTGAGGGGCGGCGCGGTAGCGCGAATGCGGCTGACTGCCTCTGCGCCGACATCGAACCGGCGGTCGTGACCGTCCCGGCGTCCGCGGCCGCGTCGGCCGCGCTCGTCCCGGGCACGGCGACCCTTCGCCTCACCACGGGCACGGCGGAGGCCTGCGCCATCAGTCAGCCCGCAGCGCTGAGGCTCACGCTCGACCACCTCCACTGGCTTTCAAGCGGCATGACAAGTCTCGCGCGCGGGATGAACGACGCCCCGAAGATGGTGGCGCTCGCGCTCGCGGCTGCCACGCTCGCGCCCCATGACGCGTTTTCGCCAATGGCTCTCTTCACTCTGGTCACCGTGGGAATGGTCGTCGGAAGCCTATGCGCGGGCAGGCGCGTCACGCGCGTCCTCGCCGAGAACGTGACAGCGATGGATCACCGAGAAGGATTCGCCGCCAACCTGGTGACCGCGGGCCTGGTCACGATGGGCGCGATTTACGGCCTGCCGATGTCAACCACGCACGTGGCATCGGGCGGCATCGTGGGCTCAGGCTGGGAGCGCCACGCGCTGAACCGGAAGACGCTCCGCGACATCGCGCTCGCGTGGATCGTCACCCTGCCGGCGGCAGCGATGCTGGGCATGGCGGGATACGCTGTGGCCAAGGCCCTCTTGTAACCAACGTCCTCTTGTAACCAAGCACCAGCATGATGAGAGTCGCCCGATACGCGTTCGCCGTGGCCGTCGCGAGTGGCGTTCTCTTAGGTCTCCTGTTGCTGCCTTCGAGTCAATGGGCCCTTCGGCTCGTCGAGTGGATCCGGGGAGCGGGAGCACTCGGCGTGGGTGTCTACGCCTTCGTCTATATCACCGCGACGTTGCTGGTTCTCCCGGGCTCCATTCTCACGCTGGGAGCCGGCTTTGCCTACGGCCCGCTGTTGGGCACACTTCTGGTGTCCCCTGTCAGCGTGGTGGCCGCGACGCTCGCGTTCCTGCTGGGTCGCGGAGTCCTGCGGGAATGGATCGCGCGTCGAATGGACGCCTATCCACGCTTCAAGGCCATCGACGAGGCCGTCGCCAACAACGGCTTCAAGATTGTGTTGCTCCTTCGTCTCTCTCCGATCTTCCCGTTCAACCTTCTCAACTACGCGCTTGGTCTCACGCGTGTCTCGCTGCGCGATTACGTCGTGGCGTCAGTTCCAGGCATGCTTCCGGGAACGTTCCTGTACGTGTACCTTGGGTCGCTCGTCACGAGCGCGACCGAGCTCCTGTCCGGTCAACGCCCCGCCGCGGGCGTGTGGGGACAGGTCCTTTACTGGGGAGGCCTGGCCGCGACGCTACTCGTCACCATCCTGATCACGAAGACTGCGCGCAAGGCACTCGACAACGCTCTTGAGCGCAAGCCGGCCATCGAGGCGCGACCATGATGGTCGACCAGCCCGTTGTTCCGTGTCATCTTGGGCGTCGAGGCGCCCGCCCGGCAAGGCGCGAAGAGCGCGCATACCGGGTGTATGTAAGCGATGAGCAACGCAGCCCGGCGGGATGCATCGGCGTCCAAGATGACACCTTTATTTCTTTCCGGGTCCTAACCAGCGCCGCGAGCGCCCAGCGAGCGGTGGCGGGCGGCGGGGGTGGAGCCCCGCCGCAAGCCAAAAAGGGCACCGACCATGAACGGATCAGTTGGACGGACAGCCTCGCTCGTGCTCCCGGACGACGTGCACAATCGTGCACTCGTCGAAAACGTCCATCCACCGGCCTGGAAGAACCCGAGACCAGGTGGACGCTACAACCTCGTGGTTCTCGGCGCAGGTACGGCCGGCCTCGTGTCCGCAATTGGTGCGGCCGGGCTCGGCGCGAAAGTCGCCATCGTCGAGAAGCATCTCATGGGCGGCGACTGCTTGAATTTTGGCTGCGTGCCGTCCAAAGGCGTACTTCGCGCGGCGCGCGCCGCCGCGGCTGTGAAGGAGGCCGACGAGTTCGGTGTTCGCATCGCAGGTCCCGTCAGTGTCGACTTCGCTGCGGCGATGGCGCGCATGCGGAGACTCCGCGCCGGCATTTCCCACAACGATTCGGCCCATCGCCTCACCAAGCTGGGGGTGGACGTGTTTCTCGGTGCAGCGAAGTTCATGGCGTCCGATGTCGTCGAGGTGGACGGCCAACAGCTCCGGTTTTCGCGTGGCGTCATCGCGACGGGGGCGCGGGCGGCGAATCCTCCGATCCCCGGACTCGCGGACGCCGGCTTTCTCACCAATGAGACGGTCTTCTCGCTCATCGAGCTTCCGAGGCGACTCGTCGTCATCGGCGCCGGGCCAATCGGCTGCGAGCTCGCACAGGCCTTCCGGCGTTTCGGCAGCGACGTTTCCATCGTCAGCCTCGATCCGCGGCTCCTCCCGCGGGAGGACGCCGACGCGGCGGCCATTCTTTCGGCGCAGTACACACGTGAGGGCATTCACATGGCCCTGGGCGCCAGGATTCTGCGTGTCGAGCGCCGCGCCGACGGGAAGGTCGTCGTCTTCGAGGGACAGCAGGGACACGAAGAGGTGATGGGCGACGAAATCCTTGTCGCGGTTGGACGAGCGCCGAACGTCGAGGGACTCGACCTCGAGGCCGCAGGGGTGGCGTTCGACAGGACCGGCGTTAACGTGAACGATCAGCTTCGCACCACCAATCGCCGCATCTACGCCGCGGGAGACATCTGTTCGGCTTACAAGTTCACCCATGCGGCCGATGCCATGGCGCGCGTGGTACTTCAAAACGCGCTCTTCTTTGGACGAAAGAAAGTGAGCGCCCTCGTCATCCCCTGGTGTACCTACACGCAGCCTGAAATCGCGCACGTTGGCGCGTACGAGAAGGAGGCGCGCGGGCGGGGCTTCGACGTCGTGACCTTCACAGTGCCCCTCAAGGAGTTGGATCGTGCGGCCCTTGACGGGGAGGAGGATGGCTTCGCCCGCGTCCATGCCGACAAGAAGAGCGGCCGTTTACTCGGCGCAACGCTCGTCGCCTCTCACGCGGGCGAGATGATCGCCGAGATGTCGCTGGCCATCACGGCGGGGCTCTCCCTCGGCGCGGTCTCGAAGACGATTCACCCCTATCCGACCCAGGCCGAAGCATGGAAGCGTCTGGGCGACGCGTTCAATCGTGCGCGCCTGACGCCGCGAGTTCGTGGCCTCTTCGAGCGGTACCTCAGCTGGCGGAGGTAGGCCTGCGCCCCGCGCGACGGGCCCTCGAGACGGTCGAGTCGATCGCGCACCGACTTCGGCTTCAACCGGTGGTTCTGGCCGATCTTCACTGTGCGGAGCACTCACGGCACCCGGATCGCCAGCGGCACCATCACGGTTCCCCAATGGAGCCGAAGCACTGCATCTTTGCCTTCGACGATCGGAAAGTAGAAGGCCAGCGTTTCCATGTGGAGACCCTGCTCAGGACGCACCTCGAGGCGCAGGGCATCTTGCTGCTCGCCCGGGTAGGGCGTATGGTACACGTCCGCGGCGCGGCTGAAGATCATCGTCCAGCTCTCGCGCCGCGGAATCGCCCATAGACTGTACTTGCCTGTCTTGAGAGGTTGGTTATTGATCTGCACATCCCGAGTGAAGTCAATCGCCGTCGCCTGGTCGGCACCCGGATTCCACACCGTGTCGTACGGCACGAGCGCGCCGAACAGTTCTCGGCCGCGCGCGACAGGCCGGCTGTACGTGACCGTGATTTCGGTATTCGCAATGCGCTGAGACACGGCCGCCGCCTGGCTTTTCCGCACCTCGTCGGCCGGAATGATCTCGGACGAGGCGGCCGACGCCGCCGGCGCCGACATCGGGTTCGCCATCGGCTTGACGTCGCGCCCAGGATCGCGATTACACGCGATCAGCAGAAACACCGGCGCCAGCAGCCATGCTCGTTGCATCACGAACCTCCTTGCCGGAACAACCCGCACATGATGAAGCCATATCCGTCCGTCAGTCACGGCCACTAAAGTGATCCAGATCACAGAAAGCAGGCTCGGGCCTGCTCCTTTCTGATCTTATGCCGTCGTGATGCTTGCCCGGACGCACACCACGTGGGCTCGCTCAAGGCCGGTCGACTCCGGCGTCGTGCCTTCGATTCGATTGTCGACTCTCCGGCGACTGAAAAAGTGATAGTCGGTGTCTGATGCTCGAACGGCCCGCGGTCTCCGTCGTCATCCCCGTCCTCCATGACACCGCGCAGTTGGCGAGGGCGCTCGACACGCTGGTGCCCGATCCACGGGTCGAGGTGATCGTCGTGAACGGCGGCGAACACGACCCGTCCTCTTCCGCACTGGAACAACTCCATCCGCACGTCCGCTGGTTCGGTTCTTCACCCGGTCGAGGACGGCAGATGAACGTGGGTGCCTCACATGCACGAGGCGAGTGGCTGCTGTTCCTGCATGCGGACACGCGGCTGCCGAACGGATGGCTGGAGGAATTGACAACGCTGGCGCCCGCGCCGGCGATCGTCGGCGGGAGTTTCAGATTCCGGCTCGATTCGAGCCACCGCTGGGCACGCGTGATCGAACGAGGCGTCGCGGCGCGCGTCCGCTGGGTCAATTTGCCGTACGGGGATCAAGCATTGTTCGTTCGGCGGGAGGTCTTCGAGGCGCTCGGCGGCTATCGCGAGATGCCGCTGATGGAGGACGTCGAGTTCGTCCGCCGGCTGGCCCGGACAGGCAGGCTGCACCACTCGCGCCTGCCCATTGTGACGTCTGCACGCCGTTGGGAGACCGATGGGTGGATCCGGCGCAGTCTGTTGAACATCATGCTGCTGCTCCTGTTCCTGGCAGGCGCATCGCCGCAATGGTTGGCCCGGCGTTATTCCAAGAGGGTTCGGAGACGCCGTGACCAAAAGCCAGCGAATGCCGGTCGCTGATCGGATTGCCGTTGCGGTGATGGCACGGGCACCATCGGATAAACATGGCAAGACCCGATTGGTGTCGGCGCTCGACTCTGCCGATAGCCTGAGCCTCCGACGTGCGTTGCTGGTCGATACGCTGGAAGTGGTGCGTCGCGTGGGCGGAAGCGACCGCTTAGTGCTGTTCTCCCCTGCCACCGCAGAAGCCGAGTTCGCGACTTTGACAGGCGGGACCATGAGCTTGATCCCGCAGCGTGGCAACGATCTCGGGGAACGGATGGATCACGGATTCCGGGACCTCTTCGCTCGCGGGTACTCGGGCGCACTGGTCGTCGGCTCTGATTTGCCGACGCTTCCGCCGGCCTATCTGGAACAGGCCGTGGCGGAACTGACGCGCCACATCGATCCCGTCGTGCTCGGCCCGGCGCTTGACGGGGGCTATTACCTGATTGGGCTACGTCGGAATCATCCCGCGCTGTTTCGCAGCATTCCGTGGAGCACGAGCGCGACCCTCAGTGCCACGCTCGATGCCGCCGAGCGCGCCGAATTGCCTGTCTCGCTCGTCCCGCCATGGTACGACGTTGACTCGGTGGATGATCTCCGGCGCGTTCTCGACGCGTCGGCCGGAACGATCCCGAACGCGCGCCACACGAAAGCCTGGCTTGCCAGCCGATTTGGTGGCGCTTGATCCCGCCTGCGATGCAGAGTCCGCACGGTCGTCGCCGAGCGCGCTGAATGGCATGTCTCGGCAGGACACTCACACGGTCATCAATCGGACCTGCGCGGCGCGCGGCCCGCTGACGCGATCGTCAATCAGCTCGAAGCTGACGGACCCACCAACCTTCACGTCGCCGTACTTCGCGCCCTCGAGATCCCGGCCGTGAAAGAACACATCCTGTCCATCGCTCGCCCGGATGACACCGCACGTTCGGCCGCGTGTGAGCCGCGTAATCCGGCCTTCCATGACACGACCCCGCTTGGGGGTCACGGCTGATTCCCATGATGGCCGCATATGAATGAACGTCTCTGACGCGTTTCAGCGAACCACGCCGACCGGCTCCAGCTCGAGCACCCACCCGATCACTCGATCGCGACGAGGCTCACGTTGGCCGCGCGCACCACCTTCCGGGCCGCCACCTCGATTTGTGCCGTGACGATGACCTTGTGCGTGCTGTCGACCCGGGCGGTGCAGCCGCGCATCAGTTGCGCAGCACGAAGCCCGGACAAGACGACAAACTCGAAGGCGCTGAGTTCATCTGGGCGGTGTATCACGAGGCCCTTCTTTTCTGATCGCAAGAGGAACGAGGTGTCGGGAAGGAAGCCAACCCTCTCGGACACGTTGCTTTGATGAGGGCTGGCAGGCCAGGGGCCGCAGAGCTCAGGAAAGCGAGCACTCCAGTATACCTCCCGATCGAGCCTTTCGCTTCTTCTCGGCGTCGTGCTCAAGTCTGACCCGAGCACGACCCTTCTCGGCAGGCTCACGCGCACACCTGGTCGATCGTGTATACTGGAGGCTGTTATCCAGACTTGAGCCCGCCAGCGTTCGAGTAGCGCCCCCTCCCTGCAAGCGACAGCGGGTGCGCGCCGACCGGCCCAACTTTGGTCCCGTGTCGAGCGCGCGTGACGCGCCCCACACCTGAGCTGCACGATTTGTCGCGACGGCGGCCACCGACGCCGACCGGCGTGCCGAATCTCAATTCGTCATGAAGGAAGAGGGTCACTCATGCCAAGATCACTGACTCGCGGTACCGTCATCGGCGCCTGGTTCGTGGTGCTTGCGGCAGTGGCGATCGCCGGGGCGTTCTCCGGCGTGTCGATCACACTCGCCACCGGCGCCCTCTGGCTCGTCGCGTGCGTCGTGCCTGCGGCAGTCGTGCTAATCGTGTGGCGCGGCGCGCCTCCGCCGACCGTGGCAGAGATTCTCCACACGGTCGATCGGCGCGATTGACCGCCGTGGTGCAGGTGAGACCCTTGTGAGATCGATCACGCGGAAACCGGACCCATCGCCCGCGCCGACGAGTTGTCCCTTCTGCCAGTCGTCAAAACTGAAGACGGCGAGTAAGATCGTGGACGCGTCGACCTATTGGCGGTGTGAGACGTGCGGTGAGGTGTGGAACGTCGCACGCCTTTTGCCGTCACGTCCCTACAGCTACAGAGGGCGCTGAAAAATCGACGTGACCGATCAATCACTGTCTATCAAGGAGATGATATGGCGACCATGAACGGCACGATCAAACGGCTGGTGAGCGACAAAGGGTTCGGCTTCATTGCGGCGGGCGACGGCAACGAGTACTTCTTTCATCAGTCGGCGTGCAGTCAGACGCCCTTCGACGAGCTTCGCGAGGGACAGGCCGTCACGTTCGAACGAGGGCAGGGTCCGAAGGGTCCGAGAGGTGAGAACGTCAGACTCGCGTAAGTCGGTCTGAGCCGGGGACCACGACATCGGGGAACAGGATGACCCTGTCCCCCGACATGTGCGAGCGATTACCAGCGCGGCTCGGATCTGCGGCGGCGCGACTCGCCGGCCCCGTACCCGCCCGAGTACGCCGGCTTGGGACGCGCCTCGTTGACCGTGAGGCTGCGGCCCCCCAACTGATACTCGTTGAACTGCCCGATCGCCTTCTGAGCGTCCTCGTCGGTGCTCATTTCGACGAACGCGAAGCCGCGCGCCCGGCCCGTGGCCATGTCGCGCATCACGGTCACCGATTCAACGGTCCCCGCCTGCGCAAACAGGCCCTGCAGCTCCGTTTCACCGGTTTCGTACGGCAGATTCCCCACGTAAAGTTTACGACTCATCTCAACTGACTCCAGTGTCGCCAAGGCGACGTGGACGCCGCGTCTGCGGCGCATTGTTCCCGATGGTCCAGGATGGACCGAGGGTGGAGGTCGTCTCGTAGCCAGGCGGAACTTCAGGAGGAGCGAGTTAAGAGAGGCTCGTTACACTCGAGAGGCGGCACAGCACGCGGAAGATTCCCACCGACCAACCCATTCTATCACAACCAAGCAGCGGTGGAGATCGCGGCGGGCCGACGCCGCGAGGGGTGGCTGGCGTCGACGTCTCAGCGGAACTCGATCCTGTATCGGTGTCCGGCACAGGCCTGCAGGTTCGCCGCCATCGTGCCCGGCCGGCTGCTGGCCATCAGAGGTAGCGTCCGAACTGAACGTGCCGCCCTGCCCTACTCGTCGCCCTTACGGCGGCGTGATGGCGATGACGCGCAGCGGGCTGCCGCTGCCGCCGGCGATCTTCAGCGGCGCCGCGATCACGACCGCGCCCGTCGCCGGCAGTTGATCGAGGTTGCACAGACTCGCGAGGCCGAACTTGCCGGCGCCGTGCATGATGGTGTGGTTGGGGAACGGCGGATCGAAGGTGCCAGCCTGGCCGGCGTCGGTGCCAATCGTCTCGACCCCGACCCCGAGCACGTCGCGATCGTGTGCGAGCATGCGCGACGCGCGCGCATCGAATCCCGGGCTGTGGGGGCCGTCAGCGGCGAGGTTGAGAAAGGCCGCGGCATCGGTCCGCCGGCTCCAGCCCGTCCGCAGCAGGACCCACGCGCCGCGCCCGATGCGTCCGTGTTCAATCTCCCACGCGTCGATCCGCTCCGGCGTGAGCAGAAAGTCCGGATTGACCGCGACATCCCGCGTGACGTCGATCACGCAGGCCGGGCCGACGAAGCGCCGCGCCGGAATCGTGTCGCAGGCGTTGTCCGGGAGATTTCTGCCGGTGATCCAGTGCACCGGGGCGTCGAAGTGCGTCCCGGTATGCTCGCCGAACCGCAGCGTGTTCCAATACCAGGCTGGGCCCTTGTCGTCGTATCGCGAGATGACCTCGATCGTCACGCCGGGAGACGCCGCGAAGATCGGCGGCAGTCCGATGACGGGCGTGGCGGGACCGAGCGGCTGCGTCAGATCGACGACCTTCAACCGGCCGGCATTCAGGTCTTCGATGAGCGTCGCGAGCGTGGTGGGTGTCATCGGGTGGTCCGACTCTCCTTCAGATAACGCTGAAACTGAAAGCGGTTTTCCAGTAACGAGAGGTCGGTCACATATGCCGATGGCCCGACCGGCTCGACTTTCGCGACAAGTGTCGTGAGATCCTCTGCAGCGAGCGCTTCGTCGAACGCGTGTGTGAACTCGTCTATCGAGCGCACCGTTTGGGTGCGTGGCACGCCAGCGGCAGCGGCGATCCCGGCCAGGTCGCTGCCCGTCGACGTGGCGGTCGGAAACCCGCCGACCGACAGCAGGCTCTCGTTGTCGAACACCACGTGGACGAGGTTTCGCGGCCGGTACCGCGCGAGCGTCGTCAATCCTCCGAGATTCATGAGGACCGATCCGTCGCCGTCGAACACGACCACCTGCCGATCCGGACGAGAGAGCGCGATGCCGAGGCCAAGCGACGAGGCCAGACCCATGGCGTGCTGCAGGTAAAAGAAGTTCGGCCGGTGGCCGATCGACTGCAGCTCCGCCGCGACCGCGCCCATGATCGTGACAACGATGCGGCCTTCGAGCTGTGAGTAGACGGCGCGGAGCGCGTCGAGCCGGCGCATCACGTCTGCTCTTCCCACATCAAGTCGCGACAGAGCAGCAACGCGACAGGCTTGTTGGCGGAGTGCGCCAGCGTCTGCGCCTTCGCGATGCGGTGCGACACGTGCGACGGGTTCTCGAGACGAGCGAACGGAATCCTGAGCGCGCGCAGCAGATCCTCGGTGACGCCGCCGCCTTCGGTCTGCCACGGATCGCGCTCGCCGAACTCGCCGCGATAGCTCACGAGCATGAGCAGAGGAATCCGATAGAGTTGCGCGCAGGAGACAATGCCGTTGATGGACGCGAGAAACCCGTGGTTCTGCATCAACATCGCCGACTTCACACCGGCGAGGTGGGCGCCGGCGGAGATGCCGACCCCTTCCTCTTCCTTCGCGAGGCGCACGAGCGTCATGTCCGGATCGGCCTCGGCCAGACCGATCAGATGGACCAGCCACGTTTCCGGAAGCGCGGACATCAACCGCACGCCGCATGATTTCAGCGCGTCGTAGACCAGCCGCGAGGCGGAGGTGGAGACCGGGGACATGCGCGGTCGGATTCTAAACCGGTTTTCAACCTTATGGAGAGAGAATGGTCTAACGTTGTCGGAGGTGCGGTGATGCCCGCCAGTCGTTGCCCGTCCGCCAGCCTCTTGCTCGTCGTCTCGTTGCTTGCGACCCGCGCGGCCGCCCAGCCGTCACCGGGCTCGAGCCCTGAGCGGACGTTCCAGCCCTGGGTCGTGTTCAGCGCGAACGCACCAGCTTCGGGTGGCCTGCTGACGTCGACCTATTCACCGCCGTTCGACACCGGAGCGTTTCAAAGCACGGCGAGCCAGACGCTCACGCTCGATCCCGCGACCGCGCGTGGCTTCGAGGCAGGCGCAGATTACTTCGTGACGCCCGGCGTCGGCGTCCGCGCGCTCGTGTCGTATTCGCGCGCGGCGTTCTCGGGCGAGAACGGCCCGTACGCGGTGACGCTGTTGTACACGTCGATGCAGCCGCCAGATTTCGTCCCGCGACAGTTCCTGTACCAGCGCGAGACGCCGTGGCCGGCCACAGAGGGCGCGTTTCGTCAGCTCAACATCAGCGTCGGTGGCGTGGGCCGCTGGCATTCGACGCGAGGCTTCGGCGCCACGGCCTATGCGGGCCTCGGGTATCTGCGGATGAGCGGCGAGACCCAGAGCATCGCCTACACGAGCTTCCATCTGGGCGGACACAGCGTCCTCTTTCCTGAAGAGTACCGGCTCTCGGCGTCGCTCGGGCCTTCGT